>JAIQFL010000019.1 GCA_020073365.1 Terriglobia bacterium
CATAATGTTATAGTTCCGATTGGCCTGCGTCTCCTAATCGGTACTATAACAAATCTGGCCGATATCGGCCACGGGATCTCAATGTGCGCGCGAGGCCTAATTTTACAGGCATTCCGAGCCGATTTAGTGTGTTGCAGATCTCCACCGGTGAAGCCCGGTTATGCCAGAGAACCGATAAATTGTGAGTTGTTATTGTTGAGGGGACCCTAAGGCCGCTTGCTCGGGTCGGGCCGCGACGCCGAAGGAATGCCCTTGGCTTCATCCGCCCGCGGCTCTGGCTCGGAGTCCGTAGCTTTACGGCGTGGGTGGAAGATCCGATCGAAGGTGCGCACCACGACATTCCGGCGCTTCCCGGATGATGCTTCCGCGGCGCCCGTCTTGACCTCGGCAGGGGGACTGGGTTCCTTCGCCAGCACAGGGGGCGTCTCCGGTATTGACGGTAACGGCAGAGGATATTCGGCCGCCCTGGTCTCCCGAACCACCGGAGGCGCGGGGGCGCTTGGTTCGTCAGGCAAGGAACCGCTGACGCGAAGGCTCTTGGCCGCAAGTGGTGCGGCTCTTCGCGCTCTCCCTCTCGGCGGCCCCGGCGGTGGAGTTGCAGGAGCCGAATCCGGATTCGATGTCACGCCTGCTGGCTCGATAGACGCCTGGGGACCCGCGTCGCCGATGTTCGGTGCGAGGGCCGGCTGGACCGGCTGTGTAGCCTCGTTCGTGCGCAGGCTTTGTACTGCCGCCCGAGGAGCCGCTGGGTGGCGAACCACGGAGAAGGAATAGAAGCTCGCCGCGGCGAGAATTGAACAGACCCCACCCATCAGCAGAATGCGCTTGGGCAGGCGATAGACGGCCGGCGCGATCTGGGCCGGAGCAGCCGGCGCCACAACCTGTTGCAGAGCGGCGTGGAAGGCGGCAGCGGTCTGAAAGCGCCTGGCCAGGTCCTTCTCGAGGGCCGTCAGGATCACCTGATTGAGTTCCGTCCCGATCGTGGGGTCCAACTCAACGGGCGGTTGCGGTGGGGAGCTTTGGTGCGCCGACATGACTGCAAATGAAGTTTCGCCCGTGAAAGGCAGCCGCCCGGTGACAATCTCATACAGGACTACACCGGCGGAGTACGTGTCGCTGCGCGAATCCACGACGCTGTTGCCGAGCCCCTGCTCTGGCGACATGTAGCAAGGGGAGCCGGCGAACTCACCCGATTGCGTGAGCCGCGGGCTTGCGAGGGACCGCGCCAGACCGAAATCGGTCAACTTCACCGATCCATCCGGAGTAACGATGATATTCTCCGGCTTGATATCCCGATGCACCACGCCCTGGGTGTGAGCGTGCGAGAGCCCCGCAAGCATTCCGAGTGCATAGCCGATTCCCTGAGCGAGGGGAACACGGCCGCGCGCCATAATGGCGCTCAGTGGCTCTCCGCGCACCAGCTCCATGACCAGCGCCAGACCGTGCGGCGTCGGGAACGCGTTGTATACGGCAGCGATATTGGGATGCTGGAGGCTGGCTTGAACCTGGATTTCGCGCAGGAAACGCTGTTGGTCCTCGGCTACATGAACGTGCCCGTCCACCAGAACCTTGAGGGCGTCTCGCCGGCGTGTAATAACGTGTTCGGCCTCAAAAACCTCGCCATAGGCGCCTCCACCGATCCTCGAAAGGATCCGGTACTCTCCAAGCTGGCTGCCCACTTCAAGGCTCATGCGGACCTCCGTGGGTCGCCGGCGCGCATCCGTCGCGGCCCCGTCATTTGGCGAAAAGCCATAGCGCCACCAGCAATACGCCCACACACGCACTGGCGGTGCCGCCGATAATGAGCTGCTGCCTCGACAGGGATACGCTTGCGACCGTCGCAAGGAACGCCGCCACTGGCGCCATCGATGGAACCGGATCGGGCACGGTCCTCAGCGGGACCCACGGTTTGAGCGCCGCCGGCGCAGACGGCCCGGCCACGAGCCCGCCGGAGACTGCCGGAGGAGCCGGGACGCCGGGCTTCTGGACCCGGACCGCTGCCCACGCGACGAATGGAGGGGCCGCGGCCGGCACCGGTTCGAGCGCCGGCGCTGCCTGCCTGTGGCCGGACGACCGCGGCGTTCCCGGCTGAGGGTCGATGGCGGCCATGGTTCCGCCTGCGGCGGGCACAGACGGAGCTTGTGTCACAGGCTGAACCCGTGCGGACCGCGGCGCCCGGCATCCTTTGACCAAGGCTTCATCGAAGTCTGCCGCGGTCTGATAGCGGTCCGCGGGATCCTTGGCGAGCGCCTTCAAAACCACCCCGCCGATTTCTTTGGGAACGGCCGCGTTCACCTCGTTGGGCGGAGAGGGCGCCTGGTGGACCTGGGCCGCCATCAATTCAAACTGGCTTTCGTGGTTAAAGGCAGGACGGCCGCAGAGCATCTCATACAAAACCATCCCGGCCGCATAGAGATCGCTGCGAGCGTCCACCTCGCCGATTCCTTTGATCTGTTCCGGAGAGATGTACCTCAGGTTCCCAATCGTCATGCCGACCTGCGTCAGCTTGGGGCTGGCCGCTCCCTTCGCCAAGGCAAAGTTGGCCAGCTTGAGAACCCCACCGGGGCTGATCACGATGTTTTCCGGATTGATGTCGCGATGTACGATTTTCTTCTGATGCGCATAAGCCAACGCGGAAATGACCTGCCGGCTCATGGCGACGGCTTCGGCCCAGGGCAGCGGTCCGAGGAGCAATTTGTCGGCCAACGTGGGCCCTTCGACGAGTTCGGTGGTCATCACCAGTTGATTTTCCAGCACGGTCACGTTGAACAAAGTGACGATGTTGGGATGGATCAGGCTGGCGTGTACGTGCATTTCGCGTAAGAAACGATCGGACCGTTCCTGATCGTCTTGCGCGGGTTCGGGAAGAGCTCGCAGAGCCTCCAGTCGCCCAAACCGTGTATTCCTGACGCGAAATTCGATTCCGTTCCTCGAGCGCTTCAGAATGTCGAGGAATTGATATCCGGAGTACGTCTCCCCAAGCTGGAATTCCATCAGGTCTCCTGGCCGCTGGGCAGGGGTGCTAAGCCCATGCCGTTCCGATTCTAGGGCGGAGCAAGTCGGAGATCAATTGGTAGAACGTTATCAAACCTTCGCCAACCAAAGTTCGCATTGAGCGTGGCGGGCGGCGAAGAAGATCTGGTTTATCCTGTGTTTTATGTAAGTTGCGTGGCGGATTCGGAAGGGGCAAGGACCCGGACCAACTTCTCGGTGGTGCTCCCGATTTGTGCGGCCCGGCACGGTTGGAGCCGCGATTCTCATCGCTTACCGGCCCCCAGGGCAGCCATCGCTCGCGCGTGCAGGCCACGGGATTGCATTCGGTCGCAGTATCGTTCAAACCCTGGCGCCGGACCCTTCCATTCAAGCTCCTCCACCGTTTCAAAAACCGGCACGTCCAGCTTCAAAGTCGCCAGTGTCCGATACAGAAGGGCATCGTTCCACTGCTCGAACAATACCGCGGCCAGGCGTTGGGCGCCGCGGATCGAAGGATTCCATTGCCGCCAGTCCTTCGGAACGTCTTCGAAATGCGGAAACTCTGAGAATGTCTGCGCCGCGGCCTTCGGTCCCCATCCCGGCAGCCCCGGAAAACCATCCGCGCTGTCGCCGACCACGGCCAGGTAATCCGGAATCGATTGCGGTCTCACTCCCCACTTCGCTAAGACGCCGGCTTCATCGCGCAAGATCCCACGCCTACGGTCCAGTTGAACCACGCGGCTCCCCACCACGCACTGAGCCAGATCTTTGTCCGGAGTGCAGACCAACACCTGGCCGACCCGGTCATCCCGGGCCGCTTTAGCCGCGGCGGACGCAAGCGCATCATCCGCCTCGTAGCGGACCATCGGCCATACCTTTACCCCCAGGGATTCGAGCGCTTCTTCAAGCACCGGGAATTGCGCGAGCAAAGTCGCCGGCACACCCTCGGAGGTCTTGTATCCCGAATAGAGATCGTTCCGGAACGACTCCACCACGTGATCCGTGGCGACCCCGACATGAGTCGCCCCTCCTTCGATCATCCCCAGAACCGACGTCAGAACGCCGCGCACCGCGCCGACTTCATTGCCATTTGTATCTAATCCCGGGGGCAAGGCAAAGAAGTGCCGAAACAACTCATAAGTTCCATCAATCAAATGCACATCCATATGGTTTCCGTGCCGCGTCGCCACTCATTGTGCATCATCGTGCCCACCATCCCCACTTCCGGCCAGATGACAGAATACACCACCGGAGGGATCTTCGCCGGGATCGAACGCCGCAATTTCCGCGGCCGCCTCTCTCCCGCCGATCTCGAAAGAGCCCCTTCACCGGCAATCGAGTCGCTGCCACGAGATACTCGACTCTGGCGGTTCCTTCCCCGTTTGCGGCTCGAAACGCGCTTAGAACCAGTCTCTGGGATAGAGTAGTAGCAAGGCCCGCATTATGGCAACGATGTCGCCACAGCCTCCACCAGCGCTGCCGGTTCGAGCTCGGTTGGTATCGCACCTTGGCGCCACAGCCGGCATCCTGTATGAGCTGGGCGACGGCGCCACACGTGTAGGCCGAGGACCGCAAAACGACCTGGTGATTCAAGGCCCCGATGTCGCCAGTGTCTCGCTGCAACATCTGGAGATTCGCCGCGAGGGTAACAGCTTTCGGATTCGAGATCTGGACAGCACCAACGGAACATATTTGAATGGCGAGCAGATCACCGAAGCCGAACTGTGCGCGCCAGCCACCATCCGGTTCGGATCTCAAGGTCCTGAGCTGGTCTTCACTACGGAAGAGCCTAAACCCGGCGAATTCGACAAGACGATCCCTATTCCGGAGGGTGTCCTCAACCCGCCCACTGGCCCCGCGCCCACTTTGCCATCCGAAACGTACGAAGGATTGCTGTCGAAAGCCGTGGCGCGCGCCAGGCATGCGCGGCTAAAAGGTTTGAGCGGCCAGACTCTGACCATCATGCGGGAGACGCTCCAGCATGCCCTGCGGCACACCAGCCGGCGTTTCCACATGGTTATTGGCGTGCTCGCAGCGGGACTGGTAGCCGTGGCAGGAGGTGCGGCGTGGAAGATATCCGTATTGGATCGGGAGAAGCACTCCATCGACCAGCGCATCCACGAAGTCGAGACTCAATTACAGAGATCGGCCGGCAGCCTCGCGGAGTCCGACCGCCTGGTTTCCGAGCTCTCCGATTATCAGAATCGGGCGCAGCAACTGTAGCAGAGTGTGTTCTACCGGTTTGGGCCACACCAAAAAGAGAACTTCCTGATCCAGGAGATCCGGGCGCTGATGGCGGAATTCGGCGCGGAAGTATACAGCGTGCCACCGGAGTTCGAAGAGCGAGTCGGCCACTATATCGAGCAAGACCAGGGACCCAACCGCCCGCTTGTCGCGCGGGTATTGAACGATGCCCCGCAACTCGGGGTCATCCGGCAGGTGCTCCGTGAGGAGCAGTTACCCCTGGACTTAGCTTACATTCCTCTGGTCGAGAGCGCCCTGGCGCCTGACCAATCCAGTGCCGCGGGCGCGCGCGGCCCCTGGCAGTTGACCCCGGTGACGGCCAGAACATTCGGTTTGCGCGTGGACAAGCAGATCGACGAGCGGACGGATCTGACGAAATCTACACGCGCGAGCTGCCGCTTCCTCCGTGAATTGATCCTGGATTTCGGCGCCGGCAGCTCGGTCATGCTGGCATTGGCGGCATATAATTCGGGGCCCTCGAAGGTCAAGCAGGCCGTGATGAATACGGTCCACGACCCGATCAAGCAACGCAACTTCTGGTATCTGTATCGGGTCAACGCGCTGCCGAAAGAAACGCGCGAATATGTTCCCAGGGTCGTCGCCGCCATGATCATCGGCCGCAACCGCCGGCATTTCGGGTTTTGACGCGCACTATGCGACGCCCGTGCCCTCAGGATCCGCCCAAGGGCAAGAGACTGCACCGAGGCCCGGTATGACCGGCTAGCCGTTCAACGTCCACCCCGGACGGTACTGCCGTTTGAGGTAGTCGTTGGCCTCCGTCGCATTGGTGATGCGGCCGGCTGCCGGATCGTATTCGAGGCGCTTGCCCACGCGGTGCGCCACGAGCCCGAGCAGCATCTGCTCGATCATCGTGCCTGCGTAATCGAAGTCGCAGTGGGTCTTGCTGCTGGTGCCGTGCACCACGCGGTTGCTCTTGCCCTTGCAGGCTTCGATCCACTCCATCTGAAACAGGCTGTCGCCGGTGGAGATTGTGCGGCCGGCCTGTTGCGCCAACAAGATCGACTGGACGTTGGTGTTGGGCAGGCCCAGGGCGGCCGGTATCCCGCCTTCCATCAGTTGCACGGCGGGAAAACCGTTGGGCCCGACCTCCGCGCTGGGCATTGCGGTGAGACCCGCGGGGAGGCCTCGGCCACCCGCCGCTCCACGGCCGGCGGCTCCTCGTCCGCCCCCGCCGGCACTGCCGCGACCTGCGCGTGCCGCCTGCGTCACCTGTCCGGTGCCGCCGATCAGCGGCAGCGTTTCTTCCTTGCCGCGCCGTTTGTAATAGGTCAAGTCGCCGTCATCGTTATTCGGAATGATGATGCGGCTGGTGAAATCGGCGAGAATGGTTCCCTTGGTACCCTCGAAGATCGCGCCGTTGGCGATTCGCGATACGTCCATGTAGTTCTTGGGCGCGGGCGGTTTCAGCCCGCCCTGATACCACACTAGCGTGACCGGCCCGCGCCAGGTGTTGGCCGGATGGTCGAAGCTGACTTTCAGCTTCACCGGCGTGATATCGGGGTTGTACTTGTCGCTCACATCCTGGTCCACTTCGATGGCCGTAGGCGCGCCCGCATCGATCGCGTTCCACAGGAGGTCCATCGTGTGCGCGCCCATGTCGCCCATCTGCCCGACTCCAAAATCGCGATACATGTTCCAGAACAGGCAGTTCAGGCCGGAGGAGCCGCCGAAATACTGTGGGCTGTAGGGATGGTAGGGCGACGGCCCGATCCACTGCTCGTAGTGCAGGAACGATGGCGGTATGCCTTCGCCCTGCGGGTATCCGGGCCGCGGCAGTACGCGGCTGTCCCAGCCGTGCACGGTCTTCAACTCGCCCACCGCTCCATCCAGAATCAGTTCGCGCACGCGCTCGAAGTTGGGGTAGGCGTGGCGCTGCGTGCCGTGCTGCGTCGCCAGCTTGACTTTCTGCTGCAGATACTTCGCACGCACGGTGCGCACTTCGTCCACCGTGATTCCCAGCGGTTTCTCACAGTAGACGTGCATACCGCGGTTCATCGCCCAGTTGGCGATGAACGCGTGGTGGTGATCGGCCGTGCAAATGATCACGGCCTCGACGTCCTTCTGATCGAGAACCCTGCGCCAGTCCCAGTACGTCTTGGCTTTGGGGAAAATCTCCAGCGCTTCCTTGGTGCGATTTTCGTTCACATCGCATAGCGCCACCACATTTTCGTTCATCAGCACGTTGTAGTGGGCAGTTCCCCGTCCCCATACGCCGATGAGGGCCAGGTTCAGCTTGTTGCTCGGGGCGTTCTGGCCGCGTAGCGTGCCGCTCTTCAGAATGAGGAGACCGGCTCCGGCGGCCGCGGATTTCAGCAAGTCGCGTCGATGCATGGATACACGCGTATCACGGATACCCGGTCGAATCAAGCCTCCCTGTTCGCGGAGAAGGTCGAGGCGAGGGCCATTTCACAGGTCAATGCCAATCGGCTACAGTAATGTCGTGAACGGGATAGCCAAAGCGCTCGCCTCGGTGAGCCAGCCCGAGCGGGACCTCGTGGCCATGCTCTATGGTTTTGACGGACAGAGCCGCACTCCCGAGGAAATCGCGCGCCTGTGCGGACGGAGCCTGCCCGAGGTCGATCAAATAGCCACGAGAGTCATGAGACGCATGCGCCATCCGGCTTGTGCCGCGCTCATCCGAGAGGCGCTGGCTTCCGCCGATGAAGGCATCTGGAGCGCCCTGGCGGGCGAGCATGGCATCGTGTCGAAGGCCGAGAGCTCGGTCAAGGTCGCCGCGCGCCTGCCGGGAGATCTCCGGTTCGCCATCGAGTGCCAACATGGCACAGTCGAGAACTGGTTGTCGGCGTACGCCAGCGCCACAACCAGGGCCTGGTATCGTTCGCGGTTCTCGGAGTCTGAAATCGAAGCGCTCGTCCTCAAACTTGCCTCCGAGGCGGACGAGATCCGCTTGCCCTGGCCGCTCGAATCGCTCGCGCGCGCGTTCGAGGCCGAGACAGAAGCGGTGGAGACCGCGGTTCGCCTCAGCGGCGATTACCGGATGTATGCGGGTTACGTAGCCGGGATGCCCCTGGGCACGCACGCGCCACGGGCCATCCGCCTGCACCGTATCCTTGCCGGCAATCACGCCGGCGAGTTGATGCGGGCCGGGCTACTGGCGGAGGAGTATCGATCGGAATTTGCCGACGACGCATGCACGCGGTTAAATGCGGAGATAGCCATGGCGTCCTATCCGCACTTGTTCTTACGCGTGGGCGATCTGGGCTGGTGTGGAATTGGCGAGGCTGGAAGCCGGGTGACGGCAGCGGAAAGCTCCGGCGAGGATGAGGTGACTTTCCACCGATGGAGTGAAGATCGCAAGTCCCGGCCGGAGACCCCCGATCGAGACGCCATCCGGCTGATTCTGGAAGAGCACGGCCCTCTCCGGCTTGCCCAGATTCAACGGGTCATCGGAAAGGGGCCGATCGAAATCTTGCCCCATTCGGTCGCTTTCTATGTCACCACCTGCGACGAGTTCGCGCGCATGGCTCCCGGTATTTACGGCCTCACGGAACACCGCGCCGGCGATCTGGAGTTCGCCACGGCAGGCAGGCTGCTGTTGCGCCGAAGCGCCTGTCTGCAGTACGTGTATGCCCGGTGGGCGGGTGAACCGGCGGATGCCTACCCGTTATGGACGGCGGAGATGGAAGCCGAGTGGTGCGAATGGGTCCAATGGAGGGACAAGAACCTGCTGGCATCGTTGCTGGCGGTGGCGGATCCGTCGCGCTGGCCCATTGACGATTCCTATCGGGAGACGTGGCTGTGGAAGAAAGAATGCCTGGGACATTTCGGTCTCGAAAAGCCGCCGCGTTATCCGCTCGAAGGTGTTCCGCTCATCGACCTGCTGGCGCTGGTGAAAGCCGCGCGATGGCGCGGCGCGGCAAACTGGCTGCTCGCCAATCGAGTGAGGGGAGCTACGCGCCTGCTGGATCGCGGCGCGGCGTCGCCTATGGCGTTGCTCATCGCGGTGGGAGCGGTTGTCGCGGCGGCGCACTGGCAGAGGACGCATGTGGTTTCCCCGGACGCTGGCGAGATCGATGGCCTGCTCTCCGAAGAGTTGCATCGGAGGGGGGCGCTGGAGTGGAACGGCGCCAGTGGCCGCGCGTTGCTGGAGCGGATGGCCAACACCATCGATCACGGCCAAACCGGCTGGGTGGCACCAGCCGAGTTGAGGCATTTGTGTGAGCGGCTGCGCGACCAGCCGTGACGGTGGACGCCCATCCCCTCCGGCGTCCGCCCATCGAGAGCCCTACAATGTGCGCGGACGGGGAAGCGAAAGGACGGCGAAGAAGCCGGAGATATTGTAAAAAATATTGTAAAAGTATTATCTAGATCTTTTCCTATTAATACCCTATAATATGTTCACAATTCAGTATCACAGGCTGTTTGATTTCGTATTGCGCCTTCGGCCTTCAGGTGAGTCGATGAACACAGCGTGGTTTGGAATCCGGGTGAAATCGCGGAGTGAGGCTCGCGCGGCTGACGAACTCTCCATGCGGGGATTTGAAGCGTTCTTGCCAGCACGACGCATCAAACGTCGCTGGTCGGACCGAACGAAAGCCGTTGACGAACCCCTATTTCCTGGATACCTATTCTGCCGGTTTCGCCGACCGGACCGGCTGCGGATTCTGAACTCGCCCGGGGTAGCGTACATCGTGGGTTTCGGAGACACGCCGATTCCCATAAGCGACACCGAAATCGGCGCGATCAAGACCATGATTGCATCCAAGGTCATGCTCACACCGTGGCCCTACCTTCAGGCTGGTCAGCGCGTATGGATCGATCGCGGACCCCTGGCGGGCCTTGAGGGCTTGATCGTCGAAGCCAAACGCGGCAACCCGCGGCTGGTGGTCTCAGTGAATCTGCTGCAGCGGTCCGTCGCGGCGGAGATAGAGCGGGACTGGATTGGAAGTCTGAAGTACTCTCCGGGCTGAGGGCCGGCGACTGCCCTCTCTTATCTCTGTACCACCTGCCGTCGAACCCCGAGAAAAATGCAGAGGGTGGCTGAAGCGGCCGCTGAGGGTTGCGCGGCTACGTCACGGTGAGCAGACGGGAGGCGGCGCCAGACTGGCCCGATCGTCCACGTTGGAGGGCCGGTGCAGAGTGAGATGCCGAACTCCAAGCTACGACTGCTTTTTCGCAAAAGCGAAGATCACGTTCTTCGCACATGGAATGGCATACCGTTGGTAGGCTACACCCAGCCGGTAGGCCAGCTTGGAGAAGGAAAGGTATGCCGGCTCGGCTTCGTACGTGAAGACGGCTGAATCGAAATGGTTCCGCGAGAGAATGTTCTGCAGTCTGCGGCGAGAGTTGCACTTATAGACGGTGGGGAAGACATCCTCTTCCTGCCTGCCTCGCTGGGCAGACTGCAGCACCTTTCCCTGAAAACGGTTTGGCACCAGCCGCGCGGCGATGGCCACATAGCCGAATGCGTTCGGCGTGCGGATACAGAGAAAACCGTTTGGCCGGATTACACGGCGGCACTGGGCGAAGAATTCCTCGGGGTCGTTGATGTGCTCGATAACGTGATCGCAGAGGCAAAGGTCGATGGAATCACCGGCAACCGGCCACGCGGGGCCTTCGATATGCCGGAATTCATCGATAGCCGGATTGACACTGGCGGCCGGATCCACATCGACGCCGATGACGGACCGGCACTTGCCGCGGAGTATGCGCAGATCGCGCCGGACCTTGACCGGATCGTCGACGTACCCTCCGCGGCCGCAGCCCACATCGAGCGCCACCGAGCCGGGCTCCAGCAGAGCGGTGACGCGGGTGAAGAAGTTGATGGTCCCGTCCATGTGGGTGAACCCTCCGAAGCGTGTCTCGGGGAAGAATTGCGTTTTATAAGGCATTACTATTCGTTTGCGACCCGCGCGCGGCAAGGGCAGTGGCTTCGCGATCCTGGCCGGTGAGGCCGGGCATGAGCGCTTTTTCATGGGCAGGTCAGACAGCCACAGCTTTGGCGGGCGGTTGCGGCTGAGAGACTCCCAGGATTGAGCAGATTCGTGCGACCCCGATGGGGAGGTCGTAATGCTGTAGAAAGGCCTCCCGGCCGCGCGCGCCAGCCTCGCGGATGAGGCCGGGATTCCCGGCCAGATGCTCCAGGAGCAGGATGAGATTGGCGGTGTCGCCGGGATCGATCTGCCAGCCACAGCGGAACCGGCCGACGATGCCGGCCGGAGTGGCTTCGCGTGGTCCGATGTAGAGAATCGGACGGCCCGCGGCCATAATCCCGTAGGTCTTGCTGGGCACCACCGAGCCCAGCGTCACCGGCTTTTGGGTCACCAGGCCGATGTGGCAATTGCCCAGGCTCTCGGCAAGCTCATGGCGGGGCCGATAGCCGGTAAATGTAACGTTGGTGATGGCGTGTTTGCGGCAGAAGCTCTCCAGTCCCTTACGCTGGGGCCCCGACCCCGCGAAGACGAAGCGGAAGCGGGGATTTGAACGGAAATGGTGGATCGCGCCACGAATCGTCGCGACATCATGAGCCAGGCCCAGGTTCCCCGAGTAAAGGACCGTAAACGGTTCCAGCGGCGGGAACGGAAGCGGGTGGATCTCGCGGCCATCGGCCCAGTTTTCGGCGACGTGGATGAGATGCCCCGGGACGCCTCGGCGCATCAGGCGCGTGCGCATGCACTCCCCGAGGGCGATGATGCCGTCGGCCCTGCGGCGCGACTTGTCGAAAGACGAACCCAGGGCGCGCGTGAACCAGGATCGGGCGCGAAGGACCTCGAGGTCGATGGCTACATCCGGGTAGACATCCATCTCCCAGATGTAATGACGGGCGCCCGTGACGGCCTTGATCCAGCATCCAATGACGCCCAGCGCGGGGGGCGTGGTGAGCGTGACGATGAGATCCGGCGTGGGGCCCAGCACCCCGCGACAAAGAGCGCCGGAAAGAAACGACATGTAAGAGAAGGCTCGGGAAAGAAGGCTGTGAGTGAAGGGGAGAACGGGGGTCCGGACGATTTCGACCGGCAATGGCTGGAGGCAATTGGCCTCCGCGTAGGAGCTGCGGCCACAGATGGTGCGGACGGAGTGACCTTCGACAGCCAGGCTGCGGGCGAGGTCCGTGAGGAACTGGCTCGTGGCGGCGGAGTCGGGGTAGAAGTATTGGTTGAGGAGGAGGATGTTCACTGGAGTGGGCGGAGCGGTACTTCTGCTGCTTGCCCTGATCCGGTGCTGGCGGCCGGCTTTACCCAAAACGCGGTGTCTGTTACGCCGTCGGAGGTCCAGATGTATCGCCAGCCGCGAGTCGCCTCCAGGAACTTTCCCCATGTCTCGGAGGCGGGGCCGGAACCCGGTTCCCGTGAGCCCGGTGACGTGCTGGCGTGTGGAAGATACCAGTTGCAGTTATCCACGATGATTATGCCGCCGGGCACGATCTTCGGCATAGACATGACCGCGCAGTAGTCACGCTCAATGCCGTCCACCAGGACGAAATCAATTGAATCGGAAGGCAAGGAGTCTACACGCTCCCGATACGCCGCGGCATCCGGGCAAAGGTGATAGTCGACCACATCCTTATGAACGGCAAGCCGGGCTTGTACCTGCTGGTACCATACCGGGTCGTGTTCCACACTGACCAGGTGACGCACCCGCTCTGCAAACCAAATCGTACTCCTCCCCGAACCAAGCTCGAGCCCGGAGTCGTCCGGCCGAAGCCAGCACGATAGAAGTCCCACCATTTGCCTGGTCAGCCAAGGGGCGTCGCGGTGAGTCCTCTCGTAAAGGGCTACGCCTAGCCGGTTCTTCACATAGCGCGGGGTGAGGTGCTTTATGGGCCTCAAGATACACTCCTGTTTCGTAGCGAATCAATCGTCAGTCGTTCACATGGCAATAGTCTATCGCCGGCATAACCGGAATAGCCGTGATGGCACGGTCACAATGCACGCCATCATAGTGGCGCTCACGCGGACCGCGTTAGCGCGCCTGTTTGTGCCCGGGCCTTGACCCGAATCCGACATGCCAGCCGGCGACGGTCGCCTCACGGGTGGCTACCTGACAGATCTCGCGCGCCAGTTCCACTACTGGCCTGGCGGACCCAAAAAGAAGAACTGGGCACTTCCGAATGGCGGTGTGGTTCGGTCCCATCGCGAATTGACCAACAGGGCTGTTCACCGTTTTGACAACCGCTCCAGAATTGCGTTGGAGAACGACTGAGCCAGCGTGGGCCAGGAGTAGCGTTCCCGAATGTTCGGTGCACTCGCAAGTGCGATGCTGGAAAAGTTCTGAAACCCGGAAACCATCTGGTGGAGAGCGCACCGAAGCGATGAAGCCGTTGGCTGAGCCACCAGCCCCGCTCCGGTCCGCCGAACCAACTCGGCTACTCCGGAGGTCTCCGTCACAACAACTGGCTTACCGATGGATAGCGCCTCGAGAATGACGTTGCCGAAGTTCTCAGTCAAGGAGGGAAGGACAACAAAGCTTGCCTGGCTCAGGATCGTCCATGGGTCCGGGGTGAAGGGCAGTACCGCGATACGAGGATCCGTGGATGCCAGCCTGCGGATCTCTGAAGAGTACGAACCGTCGTCGGATCCGGCGAGAGTGAGTCTGATATTTGGAAGGCTGGTCGAGGAGAACGCCTCAACCAGAACATGGATGTTCTTCACCGGGTGAAAGCGTCCTATGAAGACGATATTCGTCGGCAGCGTTGGGCCTCGGTCCAGGGACCGCACGGAGTCTGCCGAGGACGAGGGGGGCGCGACGCCGTTCGGTATGAGTCGAATGACAGCTCGCGGGGCATACCTTGAAGCCCACGCGGAGTCTAAGGAAGACGTGCAATGCACAAAGAGGGCACGGTTGATAGAAGGGCGATCGAACAGCGCTCCGTGGACCTTCTTGAGCAGTGCGGTCTTGCGGAGTGCCACTGGGCTCAGGTTTCCACGCGGGCTGACGACGAGCGGTTTCCCGGCGAGGCGCGCAATCAGTCCGGAATAGGCCGAATTGAAATCAAAGACGGACATCAGTACGACGACGTCTGCCCAGATCGCCCACTTGACCGCCTGAAAGGGCTGCCCGGGGGCGAAACAGTACCGCCAAGGTGGCAAGCGCCTCTCATAGACCACGCGCATGCCCTCCATATCGCGGACTCCCCGAGCGGCATACTTACTCCCATGTGAGTCATGAGTTGAAGTCAGCACGGTCACTTCGTGTCCGAGCTGGACCAGATGCCGGCACAGTTCGAATACCGTCTTGACCGGCCCGCCATCCAGCCAGGCGGGTGGGAATGAAGGATGGACCACGAGGAGCTTTGGGAGGTGCGTCAGAACAGGCGGCATGAAGGTAGGCTGTGTCAAGGGCGACGTGCGAGGACACGAATCCGGGACCAGGTCATTTCTCGATAAAATAACGAACCATGTCGAGGTCCCAGTCACCCTCGAAATGATCGCGCCGCAATCGCATGACGTCGGCCGCAGCCGAGTTCCGCCCTCGTTGGGTGGTGAATGCGGCGCGGATGCCGATCTCTCGAAGGCGATGATCCAACACCTCAGAACGGGGGTCATCGCCGAACGGGTACGCCATGAACTGCGGTGGGAAGCCGGTAGTTGATTGAAGGATCGCGGAGGCGGTCATCGCGTCCCTTAACGCTTCGCTGCTGCTCATTCGCCTGTAGGATAGATGAGCGTGTCCATGGGTGCCAATCTCATGGCCGGCCGCACAAAGATCTCGAACGAGGTCCGGGGTCGGACGGCTGAATGCGACATCCAGATGAAAGCGGCGCTTCAAGTACAGGTTCCAGTGCCGGTCTTCCGATAGGAAGGTGCCAGTCGGCAGGAAGAACGTGCCTGGAATCCCACGTTTGTGCAGCGCATCGCAGGCCGTGGTCGCGCTTTCAAGAAAGCAGTCGTCAAACGTGAGGGCGAGCATAGGTTTTCCTGCGGCCACACGTGCGTGACAAACTTGCGCAAGCGGGACGATTTCGAAATTGTCCCTGAAGTATGCGAGGTGTTCTGCAAACCTGCCGAGCATGTTCGGAAGGACAAAATGATATAGGGCAACAAAGAGCCCAGCAGGAGGAGCGTGATGCCCGCGGAGCATCGAGGTGGTGACTGCTACCTTAAGCCGCCAACGTACTGACTTCAGGCCCCTCTCGGCTCCACTGAAGTATGTGTAGGACGCGCCGGCAGCGGCTGTCCTCTGAGACGAATCCTCCAGTCCCCCCACGAGACTGTGGTACAGAGAATCGACAAACACCTCCGCTCCGCGGCGAGGAGTGTGGTGGGCCACGCTCGCTCTCGCCGCGGCGCGCATGGCCGGGAACCTCTGTGCTTGTCGTTGCAGCCTCGTAAGATGCATCGACAAGGCGGGAGTGTCGTCGGGAGGGCACATCGCGCCGTTTGAGCCGTCAAATGAAATAAACTCCCAAGCTGAAGCGACCGCGTTCGAGGCAATAACGGGAACCCCGCTGGCCAGCGCCTCGAGAACAACCATTCCCCACCCGTCGTGCCGCGAGGGCAGGATGAGGACGTCTCTGTCGCAGAACATCGAGTGTCGCGTGTCGTAAGACACTTCGCCATGGTAGCGAATACGCGGGTCGGCTTTCGCCCGGTGGCAGATCCAGTCGCAGAGCGGTCCTCGTCCGAAAACGTCGAGCGTCCAGGGAAACGTCAATGACTCGCAGGCCCGGACCGCCTTTACGAGGTTCTTATTTTCATCGAGGCGGCCGCAAAATAGTATCCGAAAGATAGACGATGGCTCTGCTTCGGGGAGGTCTGAAAAGGGCGACAGATCTATGAAGTATGGCACGCTTGCCGTGGTTTGTTGGCTTGCCGCAAGTGAACGGTAAAAAACTTCCGCATGTCGCCCAGTGCCCCAGAGTGAGGTCGCACGCCTGATAAAACACCGAAGAGCAAAAAGCTTAAAGAGCCGCGCGACCACGCCCGCGGCGAGGTTCGGCATTTCGTTGTGAAAGACCAGTGGAAGCCCCCGCCTGTCGCAGAGGACCCGCAAATACCAGGACAAGGGCGACCAATATGAAGCCGATACGACGACGCAATCCCAACGACGGTTGCTGACTAGTGATGACAAGAGGCGCAATTGACTGAACAACGACCTGGGAAGATAGCTGAAGCTGCACCGCGGTTCGTGAATTCCCCAATTTCTGTCGGCGCTGCAGCGTCTCTCAAAAAGGACGTGCATGCAGACTTCGCTGCTCTCACTGATGGCGTTGAGTAACTGCACCATGTGCGGACTGGCGCTTTGCGTGAATAGGAGAACGTGGAACTGGAACTCGGCGGGGCTCGTGCCGTGGGCCTGCGCCGGACCGCGCTCCGGGTTGTAAGCCGATGGTCTCAGAGTCTGTTCTTGCATAGGATATCCTAAGACCTGGCATATCCGGCTGTCACTTTCAGACGTTCGCGCTGAAGGGAGTGCATCCACTCGAGCAAAGGCGCCGACTGTCTCTGATAACAGTAGTCGGAGCGGAAGAACTTCAACGCGTTCCGCCGCATGCCGAGCAGTCGTTGAGGCTGTGACGTCAACTCATCTAACGCCTGCTCGATCAGCCGGAGGTCGGCGGCGGGAATCACAACTCCGGCGTCCGAGCGTTCGACAACCTGTTTCGGGGTCGGTTGATCGGTCGTCAGAACGGCAAGACCGGAGCGCATGTACTCGAAGAGCTTCGCTGGTGAAGCCCACGCCGTGTTCGGGTGAGCGGCGTCATAAAGGCAGACGCCTGCATCATACGCCGCGAGTGTATGCGGCAGGTCTTGATATGCTACCTGGGGGTGCAGCGCGATTCGGTTGCCCGATGCCCTGGTCCACTGATCCAGCAGTTTGAGGAACTCCTTGCGATAGGATGGCTGTATCCAGCCGTAGATGTCGAGTGTCACGGTGGGGCGTGTGGCTATCGCCTGAAAGAGTTGTGGCAGACAGTTACGAGGGGCAACGCCCCCGGCATAGACCAGGCGGAGCGGACCCCCTCCCGAAAGACACGCGCGGGCATGGCGGTCGAGAGCGTCATTGAAGAGGGGAGCGTTCAGAATCACGCAGTCCACGTTACGCTTCCACTCGCGCGCCTGTACGGCGGCCCGGTTCGGTTCGACTGACACAACATAGTCCATCTCAAGGATGAAGTGCTTCTCAAAACGCTTGAGAACGCCGAAGCCTGTATAGTAGTCGCGAAGTGTGGGCGTAGGGCTGTATTCCGTGCAATAGTAGACGTGCGCACAGGCCGGGCTCGACAACCTGTGGGCAAGCGGCAGCACATCGTAGCCAAACGAAACCACCGCGTCAGGATCATAGTCCCGCGCGAGGGCGGCGGCGGAACACCAGTATCGGGAAAGACGAACAGCGCCTCGCAGGGGCCGCGGCAGGAATCCCCAGTTTCCACGAAGGACCCGGACGATTTCAAATCCCTGTTGCGGCAATGACTTCGGTGCAAGGCCGTTGTTGCTGTATCCGACACAGAGGACTTGGTCACCGAGTTGCGTGAGGGCTCTCCCGAGAGAAAACACCACGGGTTCCGAATCCACCGGAGTATGGACAAGAAACAAGACCTTCATCGGGTTGCTGCCTGGGAACTGTATTCTCGGCGGCGGGCGTGAACGCGCTGCGGACTTGACGCCAAGGTCACTCGCAGGAGGAGGGCGCATAGCCAGGTATTGACCAACGGACGAAAAAGATCGCCGCGCGCCAACCCATGTAGGGAGATCGGAAGCATCATCGCCTGTTGCAGTATCCAAGCTTCACGCGAAGGGTGTCCGAGGCACCTTCTTGCGACGATTGCATGCAACCAGCCGGCAAGAATGGCAATGACTGTTGCGTAGGGGATGCCAAACGCGTAACGTACGCTGGTGAGGAGGGGCACGAAGAAGCTGGTACGTTCCGTGGCGTGAAGAATAGTCTGGTGGAGACCCATGTCGAAGCTGACATCGTTGGCCCACGGTTTTCCCGCCGAGAGACCCGTGAAGGGGATGCCGCCAAGGATGTCCGCGACCACGACGTCGCGCCGCTGGAGCACGTATCCTTCAAGCTGTGGTGAAAGGCTTATAACTGCGTCGGCGTGAAAACTGGCATACCGCGCCACCATGGTGTTGAGGCTGTATAACGCGTTTCTGATGGATAACTGCTGCAATCCTCCGTTGGTCTTTATGTCGGTTGCCGCGACCAGGGCCACGATCGAGAGGAAACCAACCGGCGCGAACCCAATCAGGCGGCGGAACGACAACTTGTTCACCGAGATCCAAACAACCGCCCAGGACGCAAGTTGGTATGCGAGGAGGTAGCGCATCCCCGTTGCCCTCACTGCCCATAGACCCACGCCGAGCATGACGCACAATGCTGTGCGGGCGGCGATCCTGTAGTTGGAATGGCGGGACGCAATTGCGATGTACGAAAGAAGCATCCAGCACAGAAACACAACGCGGCCCACAAAGGTCAATCCATAATCTACAACTACCGGCCCTTGTCCCCCAGTGACAATGAAGCCAATCGATGTAAGAAGAAGAACCGGAATGGATATCAGGAGTACTCGAGACTGGTCCAGATCCCTCGGCGGGGCGCTGCGACGTGGGGGGTCCCTTCGGGAGTACATCAAGTGAAGCGCCAAAAAGTAGGGGAAATGAAACAGAAGGTATTGCGAGCAGGCGGACGGCGCCACATGGGCATCGTAGCCGAACGACGGCATCTGGAAGTCGGAGGGGCACCAGTCGCTGGTGGAAAAGACGCACATCGCGCAGTGGGCGAGTTGCGCCAGGAGAAACAGTGGCAGGGTGAACCGGAGCGGATTGGCGCGCCATGCGTCGCCCCTGCTTCGGTCCTGGGAGGAGTAGAGGAATACATACGAGGCCGCGAGCATCGCAACTGCCGTTCCAGAGGCGTCTTCCATGTGGCACCAGAGACCAAGCGCTGCCAGAAGGATGGAAGCGGCCGTGAGGAGATAGAGATGTTTCACGAGGTGTGGGGCCAATCCGGCGCCACGATGGACCGCAGCCTGGGCGCCAGGCACGCCGGCTCGAAGTGGTTGCGCGCCCGGCAGATGGCGTCTTGTTGAGAGCGGTATTCTTCTGGGGAAAAGTGACGTCCCACGCGAGCCATGATGGTGCGAAGCTCCTGGAGGGAATCGGCGAAGTACCCAAAGTCGCCAAAGCGTTCTCGATACTCGCGAACCAGCGGCGTGTTCAGGAAGAATCCAGGCTTGAAGTGATTGTAAGCATCGAGAAGCGCGCAGCTTACGGCCCACCGGTGGTGATCGCGGTCGGGAAGCATGAGCACGTAGTCCACTCCCCGCATCAGGCTGGCGAAGGCGGCATAGCTGACAGGCTGATAGACGCGGGCGTCCGGCAGAAGGCGCGCGAGTGCCGGGTAAGGCGTCGCCAGGTGTCCTACCAGCGCGAAGCGAAAGCCGGATGCGGAGCCCGAAAAGTCGCCGATCAGCTCGGCATACTGCTCTTGCGAGCGGCGTAGGGCGCCCAGCAATCCGACTGCGATGGTTCTCCCCCCGGCACAAGCCGGTTCACGCGGAAGTGAGGGTGAGCTGAAAATGTAGGGGTGATCGAGATGCGCCCAGCCGCCGTCGTCGTAATGCAACTCCGCCAGCGACCGGAGAATCGTGCCGGAAAGCCCGATCAGAGTTAGAGCCGGGGGAGTCGGTACACTTACAGCGGTCCGGATCCCCAGGGGCCAGTTCCAGAAGCGCTTCCCACGCCGGGACAACCCTGCCAGTATTGAGTGGACAAACGCAAGCGTCCTGGGTGGCGAATCCATCCTGCCCAGAACGAGCTTGAGGGAGAGGAGCGCCGTGTTGGAAATTGACGAAAAGACAACGAGGTCCGCGGATTCCCCCTGCGCGTTCGCCATAACGCGCTGGTTGAAGCGATGCTCCCGAATTAGGCACCGCCACTGGTTTCGCGGCCAGTGGGCTTCGATGGCCGGGGAATCTGGCATGGGGATGCCGACACCCGCCTCGCGCAACAGGAGTGCGACCTCAGCGTGGTGCCTGGCGTCCGCCCAAAACGAGATGCCGGCTTGCGGGAAGGCGTTCGCGATGGTAGCCAGCAGGGCTGCGTTGAACTGCGCATGTTCAAATGCCAGGCACTGCGGTTCTACAACGACAATCTTCTTCACATAGTTGCTCCTCGCAGCAGAGCTGCGCGGAGGTTGACGGCGTCGGCGCGGGTCAATCCTCCCAGCGCCAGAAGAGCGCCGAGGTAGACGAGAACGGACGCCGGGACGCTGACAACTGCAGGGCAGGAAGACAGTGCCGCCGATACGATTACCGCGCTGATGAAGGCCCCGCCCGGCTTGGCCAGCGACTGGATCGCGGAAGCGCGGACTTCTTTAGGCCAGGGACAATGCAGCGCGGCGATGACGGCGGCCTCGGCCATCAAGGTCGCTAGAGCCGCGCCGAGGGCGCCCAGCGAAGGCGCCAGAAGTCCGCACGCGAGAAGATTCACACATCCTCCCATGACTGTGCTCCTGAGGATCAGCCTTTCCTGTCGCGCGGAGATGGCAAGCTGAACATAGTTCTGGCTGATGGTGGCAACCGCGGCGCTTGAGAGCAATACCGCGAGGGTGGCGTTGCCCTGGTGGAAAGCCGAGCCGTAAATCGCCGCGACCAGGGATGAACGGCTGCAGATCGTGGTGAGGAGCAGGCCTAAGCCCATGGCGGCGGTCAATCGGACCGAGTGAGAAAAGAGACGTAGCGCCGCCCCTTCTGAAGATTTGTACAAAGCCATGAACGCGGGCGACATGGCGGCGTAGTACAGCGATGAGAGCAATGTCACCAGCACCGTCAGCTTGGCGGCCGCGGAGTAGAGGCCGACGACGGCTTCGGTGTGCAGCTTACCCAAAATGAGGTAGTTGACTTGAGTGTATAGCGTGATGGCCAGCGCCGACGCACAAAACGGGGCCGCTTCGGCTAGGTATCTTCGGTAAACACCTGGGCACCATCGGAACTCGGGACGGTAGTTGCAGCGCCTGAGGAACAATATGCTGAGAATGGCTGCAGCGGCGGAGGTCACTAAAGAGATGAGCGGAACTCGCCGGACATCGGGCGGGGCCTCGATGAAGACGATCGTGAGAATCAGCGTGAGCGCGGATGTAACAGCCTGCACGATGGCCATGTACTGCATACGCTGGATAGCGCGGAACACCCAGTCGACAGCCAATGCCTGAAGCGGCAGGGACAGAGCGAAAACCGCGAGCAGGTGCCGCGACGATTGCGAGTACGGAAGGAACGGAGCCGCCACCAGACCGGCTACCATACAGACGAAAGCGACAAACACCCGGAGACCCGAGATGTTGGAAATGATGGTTTGGAGCCGCTGCGGGTTCTGCGCGGCTTCGCGAATTGAGATGGTTGCCAACCCGGAATCACTGAGGATGTTCAGGTACGCCATGGCTGCCTGGGCGAGAGAGATAGCGCCAAACCCTTGCGGAGCGATCCTCCGTGCAAGGTAGGCGCTCGTGACGAAGCCGATGATCTGGGAAACAAAACGGCCTGCCGAAAGCGCGGCGAAATTCTTGAGGATGCCGCCCGTGACCGAAGAGAGATGAATGTGCGCGCCATGGCTGTGCCGGGCCTCGGACTCGGGCACGGGATCCGGGTAGATGGGCGGTGAGAGGATGCTCTTTGCTGAACTCCGCATGGTGGATGGCGACGCGTGGCAAATCGGACAAACTCAGTGTGCCGATCCCCGGCCCTGAAACTGGAACAGCCGGTTGGGCAGCCCCTTGCCGATTGTGGGATAAGCGGGTGGGCCACCGCGGTAGAGAATTTCCTTATAGCCGAGAGAGCAGAAGTGGTCGTGGAGAGACTGCATGCCCGGGGCGCCGCCGGGGCTGGCGTCCGGGTTGAATTCGCACAGTATGTACCGTACGATACCCCGGCGAAGATGAGTCGATCCGCCCCGCAGAGCATTGAGTTCGTGGCCCTCGATGTCCATCTTCATGAGATCAATGTGTCTAAGCTGGGTGGAAGTTATGAAGTAATCGAGGGTGGTTCGCTTGACCGTGATCTCTTGCATTTGTGCGCAGTACCGCGAGGCACTGGCATTGTGATTTCGAAAGGATGGCGGCGGAACGTACATCTGTAGGGCGCCCTCGCTGTCACTGATGGCGATTTGGTGGCAGATCACCTGAGTCGCGTTCGCTGAAGAGGCCCAGGCACTGAGTTGGGCGAAGATATCAGGCTCGGGCTCGAAGGCGTGTACGATTCCAGCCGGCCCGACACAGCGTGCCGCGGCTGCGGTGTAGCATCCGACGTTGGCGCCTACGTCGAGGAATACTCCACCGGGCTTGAGGAGTTTGGGGAGAAGCTGCAACTCGGAACGCTCCCATGTGCGCATGAAGACTTTCCGTTGAATGAGGTCGGATAGCTCCAGATACATCGGGAATCCGCTGATGGTATCCCGTATCTTTCCTTCGCGCGGCGTGAGGGCGTTGAGGAGGCGGTATTTACCCTTGAAGTGCGGCAGGTGCGCCATGAGCCGGGCAAAGCGAAGTCTATGCTGCATTGGGGTGGTAAGGCGGAGTCGCTCTTCGGGGCGACTACTCGATGGCCAATCTTCCTGCCCGGACGTAGCTTCGCCCATTTGGTCCCATCCACGGATTCCATAACACGCTGAAGACGAACCCCAGAGCAACAGAGCCCACTGGAACGTGCTGCTGTCCACTTGAATCGATAGTGTCCATGGGGGGCCCATCTTCTCACTTTTTCTGGTAGTCAGGAACTGCCACATTCCCTGACTGCGACTGGTGAAAACCCTTACACGAGTATGTCTTACCGGGACGGCAATGCTCACGGCGGCAAAACGCACGCCGGCGACAAACTGCTCCATGTGGGGCAGGCGCTTTCGCCTGCCAACGCGGCTATCGCGGCAATTTTCATACGTTCTCACCATGCCGTTGGTGGATCAGCGGAAAGGGAAGTAGACCTTTTTCTCAAGAAACCGTCCGGCCGTCCGATGAGGAGGGTCATATGCGAAGGTTTCTACCCCTTTTGGCTCTCCTCCCGTGCGGCCTGTTTGCGCAGGCCATAACCGAACTCAGCCCCCTGGAGTATCACCCACCTCGCCAGGAGATATCCCGCCAGGGAAGCACAGGCCGAAAGCCGTTGAGCTTGTACCAACAGATTCCAGCGCCTGCGCCGTACCGGTTGGGAACTCTCCGCCAAGGCGAGATCGACGCCGTCGTGCGGGATTCCCGGTTGCCGCTGCGGGGAGTCGAACGCGCGGTCGACCGGCGGGCCAGGCAGCGGGGCGAATGGATTACGCTGGATGACGGCCGCACGGTCTGGAGAATGGCCATCCAGTCCGACGGGGCCGCGGGGGTTCGCTTGCAGTTCTCCAGTTTCGCCGTGGGCAACGGCGAAGTGTGGCTCTACAGCGAAGATCAGACCCAGATGTTTGGACCGTATGCCGGAACCGGCACGGACGAATCCGGGGAGTTCTGGAGCAACACGGTTTTCGCCGATAGCGTGGTGGTGGAATATGTGCCGGATGGGCCGCGCAACGACACGCCTTTCCTGATCTCCAAGGTGCTCCACGTCCTACCCACCCAGCAGGCTATGGCAGCCGGGACGTGCGAACTGGATGTCACCTGCTACGCCGATTGGAGCGCGGTGGCGAGCGGCGTCGGGCTGTACTTCTTTCAAAAAGGCGGCGGGTCGTATGCCTGCACCGGGGCGCTGGTGAACAACACCAACAAGGATGCCAAGCCGTACTTTCTGACCGCCAATCACTGCGTGTCCGATGCGGCCACGGCCAAAACGGTGAACGTTTTCTGGAACTATCAGACCCCGAGCTGCAACGGAAAAGCTCCGGCCCTGGCCGGTCTCCGCCAGACCCTGGGCGCCACGTATCTGGCAAGCGCCGCGATCGGGAGCGGCGATTACAGCCTGATCCAACTCGCGCCCCTGCCCAACATCAATCTGGTGTTTTATGGATGGAACGGAAGCCCCACCGCTCTGCAGGTGGGCGATACGACCACCGGGATTCACCATCCCGCGGCCGATTTTAAACGCATCGCGTTCGGTGTTCGCGACCCCGACATGAACGCCCAGGTGGGCTCCGAGTACGCGCCGGCCGCCCTCTACTACCAGGTCCGGGAGACGGCTGGCCGCATCGAACCGGGTTCGTCGGGATCGCCTTTGTTCACGCAGGCCAAAGTCGTGGTGGGGACGCTCACCTACGGACCGCCGGGCGACGCCTGCTCGATCGCGCCATTCTCGGCGGGATACGCCCGATTCTCAGTGGCGCTTCCGGCGCTGAGCGCCTATCTGAGCCCGCCAGCCAACAGCGGCGGCGGGGGCGGTACGCCGCCCGGCGTGCCGGTCACGGCCACGCCCGCATCGCTCAAGACGAACTGGACCCTGGGCAGCGCCGCACCGGCGTCGCAGAACGTCCAGATCACCACCACATCCACCGTCACGGTCAGCCTCGCCGTCAAGGCGAATCAATCGTGGATCGCGCCCTCGGCCACCGGCCTGACAGTGAGCCAGTCGAAGCCCGCGGCCCTCTCGGTCGCCATCAACGTGCAGGCGTTGACCGCAGCGGGGTCGTATGTCGGGTCCATCTCCCTGACCGGAACGGGGATCAACCAGTCGATTCCCGTTCAAGTCGATGTGGCGGCCGCGACGACCGCCGTCCAGGGAGGACCGGTCACGGTGATTCCGATGTTCCTCGACGGCTCCGGAGCCTCTACCACTTTTACTCTGGTCAACCCGTATGGAACGTCGACTGTGGCTTCCATCTCTTTCGAGTCGGGTACCGGCGCCGCCCTGAGTGTCCCGGTGGGGACGGCTACCGCCTCTTGGCAGAACCTCACCATTCCTGCATTTGGCACAGCCCTGATCGCTACTGCAGGCAGTTCGGCGCCACAGAAATCGGGGATGGCGGTGATCCAGAGCAACGATCCGGCCAAGCGAATCCGGGTCTGGGCACAGATCAACGGGGATGCCATTGCACCGGCTGCGCCTGTCACGTCGCCCTTCGTGGTGCCGTTCGACGCCACGACTGCCGCCAGCACTACGCTCTATCTGTTCAACCCGGCCGCCACCGGCACCCTCGCGCTGAGCCTGGGCATCTATGACATTTCCGGCGCGCTGATCGGGACCGGCCTGATTACCATTCCGGCGCAGCAGGAAGGGGCCATTCCGATGACCAGGACCGCGGCCGTGTTCGGTGGCAAGAAGGGAATCCTGTATGTGACTGGTACGGGATCGTTGTCGTCCATGGGAATCCGGACGGCCGCCGACGGCAGGGTCAGCAGCATTCTGCCGATGCCGGTTGTCGGGCAATAGCTGTTGCAGGGCGGCCAGGATTGGCTGCCAGGATTGGCTGCCCCATGTTTGACCGGTGGGGCGGATCTACGCCCAGCTCCGACAAAGATGTCGTAGCCTCCAGCGGGAACCTTCATAATTCCCCCGGTGTCTAACTGCGGCATGCTCGAAGTCCGCCTTCTGACGAAATATTACAGCGGGATTCCCGTCGTTGACCATGTGAGCTTCTCCATCCAGCCGGGGCAGATCCTCGGCTACCTGGGCCCCAACGGTGCTGGCAAGAGCACTACCGTTAAAATGCTCACCGGGCTGATCGAGCCTTCCTCGGGCCACATCCACTTCCATGGGAACGATGTGCGGGAGGATCTCCTGGCCTTCCAACGCCGCATCGGGTACGTGCCGGAGGAACCGCATCTCTATCCCCATTTGAGCGGGCGCGAGTATCTGCAATTAACGGGGCGGCTGCGCGGCCTGAAGCGGCGCGTCCTGGAACCGAAGATGGACGAACTGGTCCGGCTGTTCGGCCTCTGGGAAGACCGCCATTCGCCGCTGGCTTCCTACTCCAAAGGGATGCGCCAGAAGATTCTGCTGTCGGCGGCGTTGCTCCATGACCCGGAATTGCTGATTCTGGATGAACCGTTTTCCGGCCTGGACGTGAATGCGGCCATGATCTTGCGCAGCCTTCTGAAAGCGCTGGCCGGCCGCAAGAAGATGGTGCTCTATAGCTCGCACGTACTGGAGGTGGTGGAGAAGGTCTGCGACACGGTGCTCATCCTGCGGAAGGGGCAAGTGGTGGCGCATGACTCAGTGGCACGGCTGCGCGAGCTGATGTCCGAGTCATCCCTGGAAGGAGTCTTCTCGCAACTCACCCAACCTGAGGACACCGACGTCATTGCCCGGCAGATTCTGGAGGTGGTGGCGGAATGAAAGCCCGGGTTCGAGCCTGGTTGGATGAAACCCACAGCGCCGGATTCGAGCTGGTGCGTCATTTTCTGGCGCGGTTCTTCGATAGCGAGATGGTGGCGACGCCGGGAGAGTGGACGAAGGTCGCGGTGGGTGCAATCGCCCTGTTGGTGTCCGTGGGAGCGCTGATGCTGCCTTCCTACTGGCAGCGCTACAACCACCTGCTGTCTGACGGATCCTCCCCGCTCGAATACCAGCAAGGCGTACGGGACGACATTTCCACCTTCATCGCGGTGGCGATGTGGATCACGACGCTGCTGACTGCCGTCCAGTGGCAATCGCTGTTTCCCAGCCTGCGCGACTGCCTGGCTCTCGCCTCCTTGCCGGTCAAGCCGCTCGAGATCTTTCGAGCGAAGTTCAGCGCGCTGCTCCTGATGTTCGGGGCGTTGGCGTTCACTTTGGCTGTGCCGACGGCCTTGCTGTTTACCGCCGCGAGTTCCGGCCGATGGCGCGAGAACCCTTCGCTGGCGGTCAATATGGGCGCGACGTTCCTGGCAATTGCCGGCGGATGCGCTTTCGTATTCTTCGGACTCGTAGCCTTGCAGGGGCTGCTGTTGAACATCCTTCCGGGACGGTGGTTTGGACGGGTGTCCACAGCGGTTCAGGGGTCAGTCTGCATCCTGACGCTGGGCGTCCTGCCGTTTCTCGGGAAACAATTGGCGGGGCCTACGTTCTGGCCGCCAAACTGGTTTCTGGGATTGTGGGCGGCCGTCCTCGGCGCGCCCGACGCCGCCGGCAGGAACGCGTTGTTGGCCATCGGGGTTGCGCCTGCGGTCGCCATACTCTCCTACCTGATCAGCTATCATCGCTGCCGCCGTCTGTTGCTGGAGGCGCCGATGGTGCGGACCCGCCGGAGATGCGAAGGCCTGGGTTCCCGGCTGCTGGAACTGTGGATTCGCGATCCCCGCGAACAGGCCGCGTTCGCCTTCATCTGGAAGTCGCTGGCGCGCAGCCGCAATCATCGGCTGGTGTTGCTGGCTTACGGCGGCATCGCGCTGGGGTGCATCCTGAACGGCGCCTCCGGATCCGCCGACGGGTTGCACGCCTCGGCCGGATCCATCCGCTACCTCGCCGTATTGGGGCCGGTGACGGTGGCGATCTTCGTGGTTGCCGCGTTGCGCTACCTGTTCTCGCTCCCCGTGGAGCTTCGCGCCAACTGGGTTTTTCGGACCACGGAGAAAGAGTGCTGCGCGCTTTGGCTCCGGGCGGTAGCGCGATTCGTGGTGTGCTGCGGAGTCGTCCCGGTCTTCGCGTTCACTTTCCCGGTGTCGGTAGCAGTGCTGGGGTTCACGCAGGCACTGCGGGCATCCACCCTTGGATTCACGCTGGCGCTAGCGGAGTTCGAGGCCCTCTTTGTCCAGTGGCAAAAACTGCCCTTCGCTTGTTCGTATCTCCCCGGCAAACGTTCGCTGCTGGCAACACTGCAACCTTATCTGATGGCGCTGCCCGCGCTGGCGGCCGTGGGCCGGCTGTTTCTCTACTGCCTGGATGAGCCCACCGCGTTCCTGTCGGTAGCGATCTTCCAGGTGGCGGCCTGGTGGCGCCTTCGGAAGATGCGGCGGGACGCCTGGGCCCATCGTGCGCTGTGCTATGAAGAATCGCGCGAGCCGGAGGTGATGACCCTGGGTCTGACAGTGGGGCAGGCGCTCTCGCCTGCCACGGTACCTCGGCCCTCGGCCGCTCTGTTCTCCGACAGTTTCGTGGCGAGCCGCCGCACCCGAGGCTTTGCCTGGCTGGATGACCTGGGCGAGGGAGTCGGAATGCGCTTCTGGCTCGATACCCTGCTCGAAGACATCGGCTACGGATTTCGCCTGATCCGAAGGAGCGCGGCGCTCTCGACCGTCCTGGTCCTGACCCTCACCATCGGGATCGGCATGAACGTCAGCGTCTTCACTCTGATCAATGCCGTCGCGTTCCGCGCACGCGTCGATCTCCCGGAGAGCTTCGTCACCGTCATCCCGAAATACCTCGGTGGCAGCAATGCCTGGATGGGCGAAGTCTCGCCTTCGGAGTATCTCGCCTACCGCGATGGCACTCGAACGTTGAGCAGTCTCGCGGTGCGGGTCCAGAGGCCAGTGACCATCGGGGAGGGCGACCCCGGCTCTTGGGCGGCCCTGGTGTCGTGCAATTTCTTCTCGGTGTACGCTTTGGAGCAGGCCAAGATAGGGCGGCTTTTTCTGCCCGCCGAGTGTGCCGTCCCGGGTGGGGCGCCGGTGGCTGTAATCGCCGAAGAACTGTGGCGTGACCGGTTCGGCTCGGACCCGCGTATAGTGGGCCAAGTCATCCGCGTCAACCAGCAAGCCTTCACCGTGGTGGGAATCGCGCCGGCCCGATTCGCAGGACGGCTGTTCCGGTCTTCGCTATGGATTCCGTACACCGCGCAGCCGTACCTCGAACGGCACAACTTCTTTCTCAGGCCCGAACCCACATGGCTAACGATGGACGGCCGTCTGGCGGCAGGTTTCTCGCGGAGCCAGGCGCAGGCCGAACTGGCCATCATCGCCCGCCAACTGGACCGGCTCACACCCGGCCGTAAGACGACTCTCACAGTGACGAACGGATCTCTATTGGCGTCGCTCGACATGAAGGGTAACGGCCCCGATGCGTATTGGTTGCTGGCCTGCACCATGGGCGCCCTCAGCATGGTGCTGTTGATCACCTGCGCCAATGTGACCACGCTCCTGCTCTCCAAAGCCGTGGTGCGCCAGAGGGAGATCGCGGTGCGATTGTCTTTGGGAGCCGCCCGCGTGAGGTTGCTCCGCATGCTTCTGACGGAGAGCCTGTTGGTCGCCGGACTGGCGGGAGCTGTGAGCGTCTGGCTGGCGTACCGGCTTCCTGGCATTCTCTACCAGTTCATCGCGCAACAGCCTCCGGATTTTCCTCTGGCGCCGGATTGGTGGATCTTCGCTTACGCCAGTGCCGCGGTGCTGGTCACCGGAACGGTGGCGGGCCTCGCGCCTGCGCTGGAATCACTGAAAGTCGATCTCACCGCCGCCATGAAGGGGTGCGGAAGCATCTTGAGCAAGGCCTGCGGCGGAACGGGGCTGCACGGCATTCTGGTGACTTCTCAGGTAGCCCTGAGCTTGGTTCTGCTGGTGGCCGCCGGGTTCGTTGGCCAGGCTTACTGGCGGGTTGCGGGGCCCAATTATCCGACGCGGAACATTCTGGTGGTTCCGCTGCGCTTTCCTGAACGGAACACTTATGCGGCGTCGAAGGCTTTGTTCCGCAGAATCGCCGAACAGGTGCGGGCTCTGCCGGGCGTACAGTCAGTGACCTATGACGGGCAGGTGCCGCTACTGCTCCCGAACATCGTAAGAGTGAGGTTGGAGGGCCAACCGGACCAGTCTTCTCGGCCGGTGGACGTCCAGGACGCGTCTCCCGGCTACTTCCGGACGATGGGGATCCCGCTAGTGCGAGGGCGGGAGTTCCGCGAATCGGATATCTCCACCAATCCCGATTATGTTCCGGCGATCGTTTCCGAGAGTTTCGTGCGGGCGTTCGGATTCCGCGAAGACCCCACCGGCCAGCACTTCGTGGCTGCTCCGGGAATCACCGTGGAGGTCATCGGCGTCGCCAAAGACGTGGATAGCGGCCAGGGGCCCGACACGCCGGTGGCGTACAGTCTTGGGGCGATGGCCGGTGACCGGACCTTTGTGCTGATCCGGTTCGCCGGCCCCGCGCAGGCGTCCGCCGGCGCGGTCCGCGTTCGGATCGCCGCGGTAGACCCCGATCTGAAGGTGGCGCCGCGCACGCTGCAGGCCTTCATCGACGACGAAGCCGAGGATTTGTGGAGGTCGGTGGAATTGGTTCTGATTCTCGGCCTAACCGCGTTCGTGCTGGCGGCCACGGGAATCTACGGGGCCGTGGCCTTTACGGTGACGCAAAGAACGAGGGACTTGGGGATTCGCGTAGCGCTGGGAGCGCAAAAGCTGGACATCCTGCGCGAGGTTCTGCTCTCCGGAGGCAGGCCCGTGATGCACGGCTTGCTCGTGGGGCTCTGGCTTGCGCTGGTTGGAGCGGCGGCGATCCGGCAGGCTTTTCGCTACACTCCGATCCGGCTGGATACCGGCAGCCCCACAGTATATGCAGGCGCGGCGCTACTGCTAACGGTGGCGGCGCTCGTCGCGATGTTGGGACCGGCGCGGCGGGCATCGGGGACCGACCCGTTGGGCGCGTTAAGCTCGGAGTAGCACAACCTTTCGATAGTCAACTCGGTAGTCAACCCTTGCCCCGGTTTCCGTCGTGCGGGGGTGGGGAGGGTGCGGTAGGCCGGGCCGGGGCCGATGGGGCCGCCGGCTTCGCCGGGCCGGCCGTCGTTTTGGTGGCGCCGGATGAATTGTGCGTGGCGCCTCCTCCAGCAGGGAGTGACGACGTGATCATGTCGGCGATTTGCACGCAGTTCGCCACCACTACCGCCACTCGTCTCCACAACGGAACCGCGTGTCCGATTTTGTATTGCGGATCGGAGGCCGGGCCGCGCGCCACCATCTTCTGCCCGGCGTTGACCCATTCGGAACCGCGCGGTGCGACCACTTCCACGTCACCGGCGCGGACCGTGATCTCGGATTCACCGGCGCGGCTGACGGCGATGAGATAGACGCCAGGCTTCGAAGGCCTCACCGCGACACTGGGCGTGCCGACTTCCACATCAGCGGTGGAAGAACCGCCGACGTGACAGGTGACGGCGCCCCGGATCACGGCCATTCTGTAGTGCCCGGACTCCAGCCGATCCAACCGGATCTCGGAGTTGCTCCCGGCGTGGAACACGTTGGCGTCATCGAGCTGGATATCGGCCTGCGCTTTGGCGCCCGTCGCGATGTGGTCGCCGTTGGCCAGGGGCGCGTCCAGAACAGCCGCCACCCACGGCCCGTCGTCTCCGTGTCGAACCGACACAGCACCATTCATCCAGACAACGTGGACGGCCCCACGGTTCAGGTCATCGCGATCCTGGGCGCGGGCAGGAGTCAAAGTGGCGGCAGTCAGAACGAATAGCCCGGTTACCGCCGCGAACCGGTATGCGAAGCTGATCATGTGAAAGCCTCCCGAACGGAGCCCGCCTATAAACTATCACCGGTGAAGGCGTTTTCCATCCACCTCTTTAGGGCTAGAGGCCGGAGGCCAGCAAAGTGAATGCCGTTCAAAACCCCTGGTTGTTGAACAGCCTGTGCTTCGGCCCGCGAGGTTTGCTCCTATCATGGAGAAGCGTAGTTCGATATGGAAGCCAGGAATCAAGCCTACACCACCGAGACCCGGAAACAGATTGGCGAGCTCAACCGGCTGGGGTGGTATCACAGCATCGAGCTGCCCGATGGCCAGGTCATCCAGGGCTTGCAGACGCTCGAACAACTGCGGTTGCGCCTCGCCCAGTTTCCCGTTCCGGCCGACCTTACCGGTAAGCGGGTGCTCGACATCGGCGCGTGGGATGGATGGTTCAGCTTCGAGATGGAGAAGCGCGGCGCGCAGGTGCTCGCCATCGACTCCGCGGAACACACCCAATTCCGGGTTGCGCGGGAATTGCTCGGATCCAAAGTCGATTACCAGATCGCGGACATCTGCCGCCTCTCCTCCAGGGACATCGGACGCTTCGACATCGTCCTCTTCTTCGGCGTCCTCTATCACCTGAAGCACCCCATGCTGGCGCTCGAGACGGTGTGCGATCTGACCACCGACATGGCCTTCATCGAGTCCTTCGTGACCGACGACGGCACGGATCTGGCCGCCCCGCCGGTGATGGAGTTCTACGAGACCACCGAGCTGCGCGGCCAGTTCGACAATTGGGTGGGCCCCAACACCCCCTGCCTGCTCGCGTTTTGCCGCACGGCCGGTTTCGTGCGCGTCCAGTTGCAGAGCGTGATGAACTGCCGGGCGCACGTGAGCTGCTTCCGGAAATGGGCCGCGCGGCCGGCTGCCGAAGCTGCGCCCTACATCACCTGCGTCGAAAACAGCGTGTCGCTGGACCACGCATTTTCCGGCCGCGCGGATGACTACGTTTCCATCTGGTTCAAGACCGGGCAGGAACAACTGACCTGTGACGAGGTCTTTCCCCAGATCGGTCCCTATGGTTCACGGCCGGTGATTGTGCATGCTACGGGCGGAGACGGATGGCACGCCAACTGCAAACTGCCGCCCGGCCTCGACCCGGGCTGGTACGACGCCCGTCTCCGGCTGCGGGACAGCGCCTTCAGCAACGCGGTGCGCATCGCGGTGGATATACCGGAAGGCGAACGCCGGAAGCGCAGCGCCGCGGCCAGTTCCGCGGACATGCGCATCCGGCTGGTAACCGATGGAAGAAGCTGGGAACGGTACCGGGTGCATGTGGGCATGGATGCCTGCGTTTCGCTTTGGGCTTCGGGATTGCCCGAGGATTGCGACTGCAGCCAGGTTCGCGTGCGCCTGAACGGTACGGACCTGCCGGCCATCTTTGTTTCGGCGCCGGATGCGGAGGGGGCCAGCCAGGTGAATGCCCTGTTGCCCGCGGGGCTGCAGCCGGGGGCCGCCTCGCTGGTGCTGATCTTTGGCGACGCGGAATCACCGCCGGCGGAAGTGGAACTGGTGTAGGGGCGCGGGCGTGGCGCGCCACACCTGCATTTTGCGCTGTGGTATGGGGCGGCAGTCCCCGGCCACTCTTCAGCCGGGCGGAGTAGTGCAGGACAGGGAAAGGCTCTGGTCAGGCTGCGCGGAAAAGAGCGCGGAAACCCTCCTGGTCAAAGTGCATGTCACTAGTCAACACATCTGTGATGCCTTCGTTACGCATGGTCTGCATGGAGATGCAATCCGTCAGGCTGTAACCCTTGTCCAGACGGGCACGGTAAAGGCTCAAACCGGTCAGAAAAGACGCGGATGTTTGCGGTACGATCTGAACCGTCCGGCTTTCCTGCATGTTCTGGATGTTGATCGCCACCTTACGTCGGAAGTGCGGTCCCCACTGGGCAAAGAAGTTCAGATACTCGATCAGCACTTCCTCGGTGGTACAGATCGTCCCCGGCGTCGCCGATCGCGTGAAGGCCTTCGCCCTTTCGTGCGCAAGGTCCTGAACGTTCGTCAATGCGATCCAGTAAAACGTGTCGGCAAAGACGGTGTTCATGGGTTCCGCTTGGGATGCCCGTACAGATAGTGATCATGCTCGCTGGCGCCGTCTTTCGGAAGCCGCGCAAATTCCTCCGGAGGAACGTCCTTCATGTTGTCGAGGATCACTTCCCAAATGGGGCGGGCTTCACGCTGTTCTTCCGCCGGCTTGGGCGCTTCGCCCAGAATCCTGTCGAGCGCCTCACGAACAAGAGCATCCGGCGAGAGTCCCCTTGCTTGCGCCGCGGCGATGAGCCTGGCTTCTTCCTGAGGTTGAAGCGGCAAAGTGATCGTCATTGAGTTGCCCCTTAGATCATTATGCGCTGATACTCCCGTATTCGGGAACGGCCATGTGGCGACGTTCAAACGGCCAGCGCAGCGCGGAGGGCTGCTAGGTCGGGGTCGCGGCGGTGGTAGCCGGTTTCCTGGACCAGAGTTTCGGCCATGGCGAAATGTTCGCGGGCTTGGGCTCGGTCGCCGTTGCGGAGGGGAATGGCCAAGGCCATCGCCACCTTTTGGACCGGCTTTGAGTTTGAATTCCGAGTTATCTTATCATGGGGTCATCCCGCTTCGCCTTCCCCTGTGCCATGCTGAATGGTTGTGACCTACAGCGCACCCATGCGTTACGGCTTGGCCTTGGCAGCGCTACTCTCGTTGGCGCTTGTGGGCCTCGCGCAGCGGTACCGGTCCCAGGCTCGGGAAGAAGAAGGTCCCCCACCCGTTTTTCCGTCCGGCGCGGAGTTCCATTTCATCCGCGTGGAGTATACCGACCTGCCTGAATACCACCGGCGCTTTGGTTTTGCGTCACGAGCCGCAACCGGAGAAGGCTGGTGGCTGGTGGATTGGCCCGACGCCGATAATCACTTTTCGTTGGGTGTCCAGCGGCTCACCAGGGTCGACACCGGAGACCCGCGGCATTTTCGACTCACCGACAACCAACTCTTCGACCATCCCTGGGTCTACGCCACCCAGACCGGCTGGTGGGATTTGAGCGATGCCGAAACCGCTCGGCTGAGGGAGTTCCTGATGCGCGGCGGCTTCCTGGTGGTGGACGATTTTTGGGGCGCCGAGGCGTGGGAAGTGTTCCGGCGGACCATGGCTCGCGTGCTGCCGAACAAGCCTATCACCGACCTCGCTGAATCCGATGCAGTCATGCACGTTCTCTACGACATCGAGGAGAAGGACCGCACCTTCATCCCCGGGACCCGTCACCTGCGGATGGGGCCGGGCGGAAACGTGGTCGTGCAGCAACCGCCGGGCACCGCCCCGGCCTGGCGCGCCATGTATGACGACAAGAACCGCATGGTAGTCGCGGTCAATTTCAACACCGATGTCGGGGACGCCTGGGAGTACGCCGATTCTCCGTATTACCCGGAGCCGATGACGGCCCTGGCCTACCGCTACGGGGTCAACTACGTCATCTACTCCATGACGCACTGATTCGGGTGTGGTGTCCCCGAAACAATCGGACAGGCGGAACGCCTGTCCCAGCGCCCCGTACCTGTAGTACTGGGGAATATTTTGGTGCACGACAGTTGCTCCTCAGAAGCGGAACGTTTGTTCCGCTCGCCCTATTGAAAACAAGATGGTTAATTCCGTTTTCAGGCCAATTCCGGAACTGTTCTTCCGTTTTTCAGCCTGGCGCGCCGGTTCGTAGAACCTCCTATAGTTGTTATTCACGATAAAGTGGTGCTAAACTCTTTTATGGGCCTACTAGCCCGTATAATTCGGCAATTTGAGCCAACTGGCTCGGGAGAAATTATGTTAAAGAAGTTTGTTCTGGCTTTCGCCATCCTGGCCCTCGCACTGGCCACCGCCGGCACCGTCGCAAACGTGGGCGGCTCCTATAAGATCACGCTGGTCCAGCCTTCCGCCGTGAATGGCAACGATCTGAAGGCAGGGGACTATCGTCTGACCTTGGGGAGTGAGAAAGTCACGATTGTCAGCGGGAAGACGTCCGTCGAGGTTCCGGTAAGCGTCGAGAGTGTCGACAAGAAATTCGACGCGACCGCCATTCGCTATTCCACCGTGGGCGGCAAGCAGGTGATCTCGGAAATCCGTCTGGGCGGGACCAAGACGAAGCTGGTCTTCAACCAGTAAGCGGATTCTTACAGGCGAATGCAGATGCCGCGGGGGAACGGCCTCGAACCGTTCACCCGCGGTTTCGCTTTTTGTGGTCGGATCGTTGGAAGAAACCCGCGATCAGCCACAGGTTGCGTACCTGCCGGTAGCCCAGATTTTCCGGTATCGCAGCGAAAAACAGTCCCGCCAGCCGCGCGGGATCGGAGCCATGGTATTCCACCAACTCCCGCAGAACCACAGCCGCCATGGAAACCACGATCCCCATTCCCACCGTGGAAAGCAGCACCAGGCCTGCCAGGGCGGGGTCGATCCAACCCATCAGCCAACCGATCGCGGCGAGCGGGTAGGCGGCCGTTTCCACTAAAGGGCGAACCAGGCGGATCGAGAAGATGCCCGGGAGACCCCAGCCGATGGCTCGCATCCCTCCCGCGATCGACTTGCGGTGCCGGAAAGCCCCGGCGATGTCCTGCTCATCCCGCCAGATCCCCCTGCGCAGGTCGGCCAACGAACGTGGCGATCGCGCGTAGCTGACGTCCTCCGGCACGAATGCGACGCGGTACTGTTTTCCCGACGCGCGCGCGTGCCCATGCAGGTGCAGGAACAGCTCCAGCGGTCCCCCGTTGAAGCCACCCACTTTGACGACGGCGTCCCGCAATACCAGCATCCAGGAACCAGGAACCGGCACCAGCAGGTTCCAGCCGGCCAACGCGGCCGAACGGGCCAGCCACAATCGCAGGGATTCGAGTGCTCCGAAACGCCCTGCCCAACCAGCCTGTCCCGATGCGCCGTCCGGCGCGGGCATCACACCGCACACCGCTATGGTCCGCCCGGGATCCTCCAGAATCGGACGCATGAGGCTCAGCAGAATCGTGGGCTCAAATTCGCACAGCGGATCGAGCAGCCCGATGACTGGAGACAAGGCCACATCGACGCCCGCATTCAGCGCGTCAGCTTGTCCGCCGGGCTCCTTATTGACCACCACCAGCCGGAGCGGATCGCGCGACTCGTAGATTCCCCGAATGCGCCCCGCCTTCAAATCGCCAGTCGACCCGCGAACCGAGGGGCACAGGTGAAATTCCTCCGTCCAGGCGGCGAACTCGACGTCGTTGGGTCCATCCAGCACCAGGACCAGCTCGTGTTTTCCGAAATGCAGTTCCACCAGCCGCTGCGCGAGCTCGCGGGACTCGCGGGAAGCATCGGGCATGGCCACGACCACCGAAACGGGGAGGACCAGCGGGGACTTCAGAATGATGTTTCCCTGGTATCGCGCAGTGCTGCGGGCCAGGCGTCGTAGAACCAGGCAGCCCTTCACCAAGGCGATGAAGCACCCCGTGCCCACCGCAAACAAGAACAGGACCATGCCCTGTAACACCAGGGAAAGCGCGTTCATAGGCCCGTCCTCCGGCGTGCGCGCTCCAGGGCTCCTTCGGCCGCCGCCGCCGTTGCCAGGTTGGGACTGGTGCTAAACTCCTCGAGGGCCTCCCATCCCCGAGGGGGCATTTCCGCCAGAGCGGCAGCGGCGGTGCGGGCCAGTTCCGCGGAAGCGACACGCAACATCCGCGCCAGAGCCGGCAGTGCTTCCTCGAGCTTCAACCGGGCTGCGCTGAGAGCGGCCGCCGTACTGACTTCCGGATCGGGATCCGCCAGCCCGCGAACGATGGCAGCCCGGTTTTCAGGCGTCAGCGGAATCAGTGGCACCAGCTTGAGCGCCTGGATGCGGATGTCCTTGTTGCGGTGTCCCACCAGGTCGGGCAAATTGTCGATAGCGACGGCGCGCTCCCATGCCACCAGCATGTCGAGCACGGCCAGGACGCGGTGCGAATCGGGCGATCGCAAGGCTTGCGGGACCGCGTGCTCGCACAGCGGGTTCGCGTAGCGGCGCAAAGCCTCCGTCAGGAGGATGCGGGTCAGGAAGCTCCCTGAGACGGCAAGGTCGAAGACGGCTTCGACCTGCTCGCCCGTGCCCGACTGGATCGCCGCCCGGCACGCCCATAGCGAGATCTCCGGGTCGGGGTCGCTCAGCGCGTGAAACAGCATGTCCCCCACAAAACGGCGGCACGGCTCATAGACCGATACGAAGGCGAGACGTGCGAAGGCAGTACGACGGCGAGCGGAGTCGCGGGAATGGGCGTCGTGAACCCATTCGCCCACCAGCCCGAGGTTCAGAGCCAGGTCGCAAAGCCGGTCGAGCGCACTTCCACCGAGTGCTCCCTCGAACCTCATCATGGCGGCGGCTACATCGCGGCGGTTGGTGCGGGCAAACGTCCGGATCCGCGTAAGATCGTTGTTCCCGGAGACGTAGTCCACCAGGACGTCCTGAAGCTCCGGCGCCACAGCGGCCGAGGTGTCGGTCTGTCTACGCCACACCAGACCCCGCACCAGCGCCACTGAGAACATCGCCAACATGAGGAGGGCGAAGCCCCCCAACAGGATTCCGGCGGCGGAGAGTTCGATGCTGGTCATCGAAGGAGCAGCCGCTTCAACCGGGCCACCAGTTCCATGGGGCCGAAGGGCTTGACCACGTAGTCGTCGGCCCCCAGCGTGAAGCCCCGGATCACGTCGCTTTCCTGCTGGCGGGCGGTGAGCAGCACGACGCGCACGGGGATCTCCTCCGAACGTATGGCGGCGAGTACCTCATAGCCATCCAGCCCCGGCATGTTAACGTCGAGAACGGCGGCGTGCGGGCGCTTTTGACGGATGAGCTCGATAGCGCTGCGACCGTTGTTGGCGGTCTCGCACTCCATTCCGAAGTTCTGGAGAGCGGCGCGGACGAGGGCCAAGACGGTCGGGTCGTCATCGGCGATCACCACCCTCGGGTGGGCTAACGGCGGGCTCGCCCCAGGCGCGGCTTTGGGGAGCGCCGCTGGTGGCTGGGAGAGCACGCGGTTGAGCCTGATCAGGGCCTCCTCGGGTTGCCAGGCATCCATCAGCAACTCCCGCGCCATCAATTGAACCTTTTGATCCAAAGCCACCAGATGCTCGCGGGCTCCCACCAGGATCAGCGGGCAATGGGCTATCGGGGACGACGGATCCAGCCACCCGGAACCGGCCGTGTCGGGGTGGACGTGAACCACCACGGCCCGGCAGTCTTTCATCGCGGTGGCGTCGGGTGGCTTGGAAAGATCGAAGACTACGGGAACGGCCTCCGCGCGTTGCAGGGCTACCGAGAAGCGCTGCGCTTCACTCACCGGCAGTCCCACCAGCGCGATGCGTTTTCCGGAAAGCGCCTGCACGATTCCTGTCGGTACCGGCACATCGCGGGCGTCCTTTGGGCTGGTGAATGCCAGGGCCAGAGTGACGAGAGACTCGCGGAGTTGTGTCTGATCTACGGGGCGCTCCTGAAGGATGGCTTCCATCTCCCGTGCCAGGCGGCTGATCGCGGTGTAGCCCAGAAGCCCAGCCGTACCGATCCACTGATGCAGGGTTCGCTGTGCATCGTTAGCGTTGAACTGTGCATCGAGATCCAGCAGCCATTGGCGCGCCTGCTCCTGGCCTTCCTCCAGAAAGCGCTGGCGCAGGACTTCCAGTTCTTCCGCGGGAAGCGAGAAATGTTCCGAATCGGGCGGCGGCGGAGCCGGGCCGGCTGCCGATTCGGATCTTCGATCCAGGAATCCACGAATGCGGGCGCCCAGCGTGCGGGTGTCGATCGGCTTGGTGATGTATCCGTCGCAACCGGCATCGATGGCTCTCTGCTCATCGCCTTTCAGGGCAAATGCGGTCAGCGCCACCACCATGATGTCGCGGGTTGGCGCGTTCTGCTTGATGCGGCGGGTAAGCTCCAGCCCATCGATGCCGGGCAACTGGATGTCTGCCAGCACCAGGTACGGATGGAAGTTGCCCAGCAATTCCAGAGCCTCTTCCGCGCTGGCCGCGGTCAACACCTTGTATCCCTCGTTGACCAGGAGAATCCGCGTCAGCTTCAGGTTTACGGGTGTATCGTCAACGATCAGGATGGGCTCACCGGCCATGGAATCTGTATTTTAGCTCACGGCGCAGGGGTTGGGGGCGACAAATACGAGGACTAGGGAGGCTATACCGTAGACCGGGCAAAAAGCAGGCTCACCGCCGAGACGCCGAGGCGCTGAGAATGAACGCGGAGAGGAAAGAGATGAGAAGAGGCTTTGAGAGCGTGTTCTCCGCGGCGGGCTCGGTGTCGGGATCAGTTCGACGATCTGCACCTCCCTGTTTGGAGGTGCGCGATCAGAAGTAGAACTTGACCGCGAGTTGAATCACGGTCTCGAGCGCAGAGGAGGCGGAGAGCGCCGAGAAAAGCAAAGCTCTCTCGTCTCGGCGTCTCGGCGGTGAGCATGCTTTTGCCCCGGTCTGAGGCCCTCGTAGTCTAGTGCCCGGAGGAATCGGAATCCTGTTTGGCTCCGTGGAGCGGCAATACGGCCGAAAAGACGCTGCCGCGGCCGGGTTGGCTGCGCACATCCACCGTCCCGCCTTGCGCTTCCACAATGTGGCGGGTCAGCGCCAGGCCCAGGCCGGTACCCTGCTCGGCCTTGCGGCTGTTGGGGAGTTGCTGAAACTCCTGAAACAGTTGCCCTATTTCACTGGCTGCGATCCCGGTCCCGTCGTCTTCCACTTCCAGCCGGAACCGGGAATCACCCTCCACCGTCACCCGCACGCTGACATGGCCCCCCGGCGGCGTGAACTTCACGGCATTCGAAAGGTAGTTGTACAACACCTGCTTGAACCGGGAGGCATCGATCTCGCCGGTGAGTTCGGCCGGCACCTCCATGGTGAACTCGATGTTCTTCTTCTCGGCCAGCGGCCAGACGACATCGCGCACCTCATAGACCAGGGCGCCGATCAAGTGAGGCTCCGGCTGGAACTCCATCTTCCCGGCCTCCACTTTGGAGAGGTCGAGAATGTCGTTGATGAGCCGCAGCAGGTGGCGGGCGCTGGTCAGGATGTCCCCCAGAAACTCGCGGTGCTCGTCCGAAACGGGGCCTACCTTGCCGTCGTGCATCAGCTCGGAAAACCCGATGATGCCGTTGAGAGGAGTTCGCAACTCGTGCGAGATGCCTGCCAGGAACCGGCTCTTGGCTTCGGTGGCCGAGCGCGCGGCATCCAGGGCGCGGGCTAGCTGTTCATTCCGGGTGCGCAGTTCCATGGCGTACTGCACAACTTTGCGGGCCGCCATCGCCGCCAGGTTCCGTTCCGTCACATCCATCAGCGAGCGGCACACGCCCGTCACATCTCCACTATCGCTGCGAATGAACTGTTCGCGAATCTCCACCTCGATACGGGTGCCATCCTCCAGCAGGTAGTCGCATTCGAGGGGCCCTACTTCCCTTCCCCGCGAGAGGCGATCCATCATGGCCGCACGAAAGTCGTCCTGTTGATCGGGCGCCACAAAATCCCATGCCATGCGCCCGACAATCCGATCCGGCGCGCACTTCAGAAGTGTGCAGACAGCCTGGTTGAAACGCGTCACGCAGCCGTCCCGGTCGGTCTCCTCATACGGAATGGGCGCCTGGTCGAAGAGATCGCGATAGCGCTGTTCGCTTCCGCGGAGCTCGCGCTCGCGCGCCGATAACAGAAAAGCGGCGTCTTCGATCTGCCCTGCCAACTCGGCGATTTCGTCGCTGCCCGAGGCGAACGGCAGGAGCGGCAGACCGTGAGCCAGCAGCCTGGCGTTCTCTTCCACCTGGCGCAGGCGCCGCACCAGCCTGCCGGCAATGACCAGGTGGGCGAAAAGGGCTCCCAGCGGTCCCAGGACCCCGCACACCAGTACGATCCGAAACAGGGTCTGGCGAGCCGCTTCACGATCGTGGAGGGCGCGGGAGAGACGGTCGTGCTGCTCGAAGTCTATAACATCAAGGCGCGCGTCGATCTCAACCCTTAAGGCTTTGGCCCGTTCCAGCAAGCGCGTCCGGTCAGCGGCTGTGATCGGCGCGGTTTCGAGCTGTTCCAGGATCCGCATTTCCTCTTCGGCTGAAGGCCTGACCTCCCGGAGGATGGCGGCGCTGGCCGGAGACTCACCGGCCAGCGACCTCAGGCCGGCCAGGGATCGCTCTGTGCTTTCCCGAGGGCCAAGCGACGATCGGGAGCTGGTGTCCCGCGGAGCCACAATGCGGCTCACGGTGTTCACGGCTTCCAGCAGCAGGAACCGAAACTCAAAGAGAGCGGCGCGCGTCTCGTAGGCGCGCACTACCGTCTGATCGGAGTCGCGAACATTGCCCTCCACCCGGTAGACGGAGAACATCGCGATGAACAACGCCGCCAGGGGGACGGACAGCACCGCAACACCCTTGGAACGAAGCGAAAGCCGGGACCAGCGCGCCTGAATATTGGAAACCTCTCTCTTTCGCTCGGGATTCATGGGCCGCAGTCCCATTCTAAGGCCGCACGGAACGAAAAAGCGGAAAGTCTCGTAACTGTAGAATAAGGTATTGGGGTAAATGGCAATACGCAAGAAACACTCGCTCTTTTGGATCTTCCTGGCGCTGATCCCAGTGATCGGCGGTCTGGCGTTTTTCTCGCTGAGGGCCCTCAGCCGGACGCCGGCCAAAATAGATCCCGACAAATTGGTACGTGTCGAAAAGATAGACCTGGCACGTTCCGTGGTGGCGACCGGCAAGATCGAGCCCACAACGAAGGTCGAAATCAAGTCGAAGGCCAGCGGTATCATCCTTAAGCTGCCCGTGAACGTGGGAGATGTGGTGCACCAGGGACAGGTCATCTGCGAACTGGACCAGAATGATCTCCTTCCTCGCCTGCGGCAGGCCAAGGCGGCACTGGGCATGGCCGACGCCCAGCTCAAGAGCGCGCTGGCCGACCTGGAGCGCAACAAGGTGGAGGCTGCCGGCCCCGACGTTCCGTTCCTGAAAAAGGATATGGACCGGGCGCGCATGATGTTTCAGGAAATGCTGGTGCCGCAAACCGCGCGCGACGATGCCGAAAAGAATTACCAGATGGGCTTGAATCGCCAGCAGCAGGCCACCGTGAACCTGGGGGTGTCGCAGGCGGCCATCGCCAAGGCCGAAGCGCAGGTGGAGCAGTTCCGCGCACAACTGTCCCAGTCGGAAGAGGACCTGCGAAACGCCACCATCGTTTCGCCCATCGATGGCGTGGTGCTCTCGCGGGACCGCGAGGTGGGCGACGCCGTCAGCTCGATTCTGACCATGGGTTCGGGCGCAACTCTGGTCATGACGCTGGGGGATCTGCGGGAAGTCTATGTCAAGGGCAAGGTGGATGAAAGCGACATCGGCAAGGTCTACCTGGGCCAGCCCGCGCGCATCACCGTGGAATCGTACAAAGACCGGAACTTCGCGGGCAAGGTGACCAAGATCTCGCCCATGGGAGTGGAGAAGGACAACGTCACCACTTTCGAGGTGCGCGTGTCGATTTCCAACGAATCGCGGAAACTCATGGCCACCATGACGGCCAACGCGGAGATCATGTTGGAAGAGCGCAAGGGCGTACTGGCGGTGCCGGAGGGGGCCATTATTTACAAGAAAGATCGCTCCACCGAAGTGGAGACTCCCGACGCCACCTCCGAGAGCGGAAAGCGCCGTGTGCCGGTGACCACCGGCATCAGCAACGGATCGAAAACGCAGATCTCGAAGGGCCTCTCCGAAGGCCAGCAGGTGATTCTGCAGTAGGACAGGCCGCTGACAGACGACAAAAGGCGATCGTCTGTCCCACTTGGCTACATCGTCTGTCCCACTTGGCTACCATGACTTACCTTACCGAGCTTTTCGGTCAAGTTCTCTCCAGCCTGCTGCGCAACAAGCTGCGCAGTCTCCTCACCATGGCGGGGATCGCCTGGGGCGTCGCCTCCATCGTGCTGATCGTGGCCATGGGCGATGGCTTCAAGGACGGTCAGCGCGATCGCTTTCGGGAGCTCGGCGAGAACATCGTCATCGTGTTTAACGGCCGCACGGAAAAGCAGGTGGGCGGCCGTCGCGCCGGAAGGCGTGTCCGGCTCAACTACGACGATGTCCGCGATATCCGCACCGAATGCTTCCTGGTGCGCCGCGTGGTGGCCGAACTGCAAAACCCGGCGCGCATCGTGAGCCCCTTCAACAGCGGGACGTTTTCAGTGATGGGGGTCGAGCCCCTGTATTCCGAGATCCGCAGCATCCCGGTGGATCGCGGCCGTTTCCTGATGGAGACGGACAATGCCGGCGCGGCGCGCGTGGCCATCGTCGGCGACAATGTCCGCAAGCAGTTGTTCGGGGATCGGCCCGTGCAGTTGGGCGACACCGTCTCGATCAACGGGCTTCCATTCCGCATCGCCGGCCTCATGCCACCCAAGACCCAGAACAGCAGCTACAACGGGCTGGACAGCGACAAACTCTACATCCCGTACTCCACCATGGTGCGCGACCTGCCGCTCACCGACGAGAATTTCCATCCGGGAATTGTCAGCGACCTGATTTATGTTCCGGCTTCGCTCGACCTGTTCAAAGCCGCGCGCGCACAGGTGTTGCGCGTGCTCGCGCGCAACCACCACTTCGAGGCCGACGATCCCAGCGCCGTGTTCATCTGGGACACTGTGGAAAATGCTCAACTAGTGGATAACATTTTCACTTCTATGACACTGTTTCTAGGAGCTATAGCGGTGGTGACGCTGACGCTGGGAGGGGTCGGCGTGATGAATATCATGCTGGTGTCGGTGACCGAGAGGACGCGCGAGATCGGGCTGCGCAAAGCGGTGGGCGCCACGCGCGGACGCATCCTGGCCGATTTCCTGCTGGAAGGCATTCTGCTGGCCGGATTGAGCGGCCTGGGTGGCTGGCTGGGGGCTTACGGGATTGCCGACGCGGTGAACCGCCTCCCCAAGCAGGAGATGTTTGGAGGCCTTCCGGTGAGCGGCGCCACCACCGCGCTGGCATTCGGAGCGCTGGGGGTGATCGCCGTAGCGTCGGCGTTGTGGCCCGCGTGGCGCGCCGCCGGGCTGACGCCAGTGGAGGCGCTGCGCTATGAGCGGTAGCCTGTCTCCTTGCCCTGGCCCCTGGCCCCCTGCCCTTGGCCCCTGCCTATGACTCTCCGTTCCATCTTCCGCGAGGCGGCGCAGGCGCTCAAGTTCAACCGGCAGCGCAGCATCCTCACCACCATCAGCCTCGCCTGGGGCGTCGCCTGCTTCGTTATCCTGTACTCCTACGGCGACGGCTTCCATCTCGCCTTGCAGGTGGCCTTCCGGCAGGTGGGACAGGACCTGGTCCTCATGTTCGGCGGGCAGACCTCCACCCAGGCGGGAGGCGAGCGCGCCGGCCGCAGAGTCCGCCTGGAACGCTCGGATGTGGACGCCATCCGCGAATCGGTCCCAATGGCGGCGGCCATCTCGCCCGAGATGATGATGGGCGGCATGACGGTGGTCCGCGGCTACCGCACTGAGACCATGATGGTGCTGGCCGCCAATGCGTCTTACGGACGCATTCGCAACCAGACCATGGCATCCGGGCGGTGGCTGGAGCCCGAAGACGAGCTGCAAAAGCAGCGGGTGGCGGTGCTGGGCGGCAAGGCGGCGGAAAAGCTGTTTGGGGAAATCCCACCGGAAGAAGAAGAGATCACGATCAACGGACTGCGCTTCACCGTGATCGGCGTATTGAAGACCAAAACCCAGATTGCCAACTACAACACCCCCGACAACGATTGCGCCTTCATCCCCTTCGAGACCGCGTCGCTTTTCCGCGACTTGAAGTATCCCGACGACATTGTCTGGATGCCCGCCAACCCGGTCTTTCGCGAGCAGACCGTAAAACAGGTCCGGGAAACGCTGGCGCGGCTGCACAACTTTTCTCCGAACGATGAGCGCGCGGTGAGGATTTTCGTATTCAACGAATCCATGCGGCTGGTGGACTCCATGGGGATCGCGCTGCGCCTGCTGCTGAGCTTCATCGGCACCCTGACGCTGGCGATCGGCGGCGTGGGATTAGCGAACATCATGCTGGTCTCGGTGACGCAACGCACGCGCGAGATCGGCGTGTTGAAGTCCATCGGGGCCACGCGCCGCTCCATTCTGTCGCAGTTCCTGCTGGAGGCCATGGCCATCGTGACCGGCGGCGGCGCCATCGGCGTGGCGGTGGGTTGGGGCCTGACTTCGCTGTTGGGGACCCTGCCGCTGCTCGGTCCGCTGTTCAAGGACGCCAGCGGGGCGGGCGACATCCACCTGCAGATCTCCACGTTCGCGGTGCTGACCTCCACGGTGATGCTGGAGACCGTCGGCCTGATCGCGGGCCTGCTGCCGGCCATAAAGGCGGCTCGCCTGGACCCGATTGAAGCGCTGCGGTACGAGTAGAACAAGTCGGGGGGGCGGTTGCCTGTCCAAAAGCCGATTCTTGCGCACGGCGAGCCGCGCCGTGCTCTCTTCGGATGGCATAATAGAGCGAATGATTGCATCTACGCCGGACGTGAAGCCCCGGTACCAGCTCAAGGCCGGACCCTACAGCAGTCACACGCTGCTATTGGCCCAGTTTCCCGAGCGGGGTGAGGGGCGTCGTGTTCTGGACATCGGCTGCGCGGCCGGGTACCTGTCGGAGGCCCTGGCGCAACGCGGATACTCGGTCGCGTGTATCGATTGGCCCGGCACTCCGCACCCGGCGACGGTGGAGTTCTCGGGCGCCGATCTGGACGACGGCCTGGGCCCGGTGGACGGCAAATTTGAGTACATCATTTGCGCGGATGTGATCGAGCACCTGCGCGACCCCCTGCGGCTGTTGAGAGAATGCCGCGAGCGCCTGGCGCCCGGCGGCACTCTGCACGCCTCCCTACCCAACAGCGCCCATTGGTATTTCCGCTGGAATGTCCTGCTGGGCCGCTTTCCCCAGCATGAGCGTGGGCTTTTCGACAGCACCCATCTGCACTTTTACCCCTGGGATGGCTGGATCAGTCTGCTGGATCGCGCCGGGTTCCGCGTCGAAACCGTGCGCTCATCCGCCGTTCCCGTGGGGCTGGCTCTCCCGGGCTGGGACGGTTCATGGTTGGTCCGCGCCCTGGAACGCCTGTCGGTGGCATGCGCACGCATCTGGAAAACCCTGTTTGCGTACCAGTTCATCGTCACGGCGCGAGCCCGGTGAGCCCTCGTTAGGACATGCTCTAAATTGCCGCCGGGTTCGGGCCGGTGGACCGCGAACTCACTTCCTCAGATTACCCCAGAGAGCCAGACCCCCCGCAGTATCTATCCGGCAAACCGCCAATTCTCCATTGGTATAGGGACACGTCAGTCCAGCGGGCCCGGGGCGCCCTGTGACGATCCACGTGACAGGGTATCGTTTCGCCAGACCATCAAAATCGCTGCGTTGAAAGTGCTCCCACCCGCTTTGCGCGTCTACCTGCTGCTTCCAGTTTTCCGCCAGTTGGGGGAAGAGCGACACGGCGCCGCTGTCCTTGATGTTGTCGGCCAGCGCGCTCCGCTCGGCAATCGCGCGAAAGCCGTGCTCGTCCTCGCCGCGCCGCAGCATGTAATTCGGGTCGAGCGCAAACACGGCGTCCTTGGGGGTATGGTCGCGCACCCAAAGAAAAGCGGAGGTCCAGTTCTCCCGATAGCCGGCGCCCGGCCATTCGATATGCGCACTCGACGGGAATTCACTCTGTTGCAGGAGCCACATGGACGCCACCAGCGGCACAAACAGGCACAGCCAGCGCCAGGCACTGCTCTTGAGGGCATATTCGCCGATCAGTCCCCCCAGCAGAATAAAGAAGACCACGTACAGGAGGTGGAAGGCCCTCATCGGCTGCAGCCGGTTGTAGTTCTCCAGGCGTGCAGGGATGGCCAGCGCCACGCCGGCCGCGGCGAATAGTAGTCCGAACGGCACGAGCGTCCGTGCCAGCGGCCGGAACGCCGGCGTCGTCCCCCGTGGACGAACCGAAGAGAACCACCACAACAGAGCCAGCGGAGCGGCGATTCCGGCCCATTCGTACCACGTCCAGTTCGAGACGAAGAAGTAGGTCCGCGAGAGCAGGGCCTCGCGGGCCGGGCCGCGAGCCGGCTGAAACTCGAACAGGAAGGGGAGGCCCGACCCTGTCACGAGCCCGAAAACAGGAACAGGATCGGCCTTCCCGCGAATACGGCGAGCCACCGCCATGCATCCGAGAAACACAGCGCCAAATGCGGCCATCTGCGGATGGATCAGCGCGGTCAGCAGCAGCCATAGGATGGCGGCTTTGGGGCGGTTCGACACGTAGCACGCGATCGCCAGAATGGTCGCCGGAGTGGACAACGAGCGCGCCGTCATGTAGGGGTCCATGATCGCCAGCGCCGTGCCTGCCACCGGTACGCTCAGGAGGCACACGACCAGGACAACTCCGCTCCACCGCGCGTGTTCGTTCGCGAAGCAGGCGCAGAGGAGCTTCCAGGATGCGAACAGCAGCAGGAAGATGCCGAGCACGTACCAGACGAAGATCACCAGGTTGACCGGCAGCCGGGTCAGTTGAGCGGAGTCTCCCACCAGATTGGAAAACCACGACAGGTGGGCGTGCGTCATGAAGAACTCGGCGCCGTATGGGTAGAGGCTGGGGTCGGCGGCGCGCTTGATGGCCGGCACGTAAATCTCGGCGTCATCCACGCCCAGGTGGTATCCCAGAGTCAGAACGGCGAGGAAGGTTAGCAGCGTCAGCCTGAAGATCGGATTGCGGAGTGCGCCAGCCGTGATTCCGCGGGCCTTCCGCATCAAGGCGCGGTCAGAAGAGAACATCGAAATCCATCGTGAACCTCCGCCCGCGCTGGCCGAAGAAGAGTCCGAATGCGGGATCGCCAATGTTGTTGTGGAAGGCTTCTGGATTGAAGTGATTGGTCAAGTTGAAACCGCTTACGGATAATCGTACCGCATATTTCGGGTTCACTTGAAAATCCTTCGAGAGCCGGGAATCGAGCGACAGGAAACCGGGGAATCGGTTCCCATTCGGCACTCCGGCGTAGTTTTGCGCAACGTCGGTCACGGCATACGGGAAACCGCTGCGGTATTCCAGGACGGGGGCGATCCGGAATCTCCATGGCAGCTTCACTACGCCCCATGCCAGGAAGCGATTCGGTATATCGGATGCCAGGTTGCCAAACTGATTCGCGCGAATGATGGGAACCGGGAAGCTGCCGAGAAAACTGCCGAAGTCGTTCAAGTCCCCGCGGGCCCGGCTGCGCACGTACGAGAGGAATAACTGCCGATCGCCGCCTACGCGCACCCTCGCGGTGACCTCAAACTGCCGGTACCGCGATTGCCCATCACCCGTCAAAACATAGGCGCCGGTCCTGGTCACCGGATCGGGCGCCGTCGGATTCAGAATCACCAGGCCCGCCGACTGGTTCTCGAGGTAGCCCACCCGCAGCTTGAGATACTTCGAGAGCGGTTGCTCGATCTGAATGCTCCCGCTGGCGCTCCGGGGAGAGAAATTCCCGGCCGCCGGCTCCTGAAAAACCAGTGGGGACCGAACATTCAGTTGCCCCAAACCATTCAGGTAGGTGAACGGTCCGCCCGAGATCTGGCCATCGGGGCCGAACAGGGTAATCACCTGGTTAGGGTAATGGTCGAACGAGTAAACGTTCAGGGGAACGCGATCGTAGAACCAGCCGAATCCCGCGCGCAGAACCGTCCCCGTACTGGCGAACGGAGTCCACGCGATTCCCGCCCGCGGCGCCACGCGAAAGCTTTCGGATACCTCCTGGGATTCGGTGCGAATCCCCAGATCCACGGCGAGCGTGGGCGAAATCAGCCAATGGTCCTGCCCGAAGACGGCGTACTCCGTGTCCGACCTCCGAAACGGCAGGCCTCCCGCAAAAGCGATGCGCTCGATCAACTGGAACGCCCGATCCCGCACGTCGATGGGGTTCTCGCTGACCTGGCCATCGTCCGAGCTACGAGCGATGTAGGCGCCCAGCTTGAAGTTGTGATTTCCGAACCGCGCCAGGGAAGCCGGCGACCAGGTGGGCGACCAGCCGTAGCGGGAAGCATTGCGGTTCTGCTGAGCGAAATAGTTGCCGGAATTGCCTCCCGGCGTCAGGGTCAGATCCTGGGCGCCAAGACCCCACACGCGGGCGTCGAACTGCGTGGTGGAAAATGTGTTTTCGAGCAAGCCGCCCCACAGCGTGAGCCGGTCCGCCAGCGTCGCAGTGTACGTGTGGGCGCTCTCGTCGGGCGCGGTCTGTTGCGGATTGAAGTAGTTCATGTTCACCCCGTCCATGTGCTGCGGGGCGATGTGAACGGTGGCGGTGACTAACTGCTTCTCCGATCGGGTCCAGTCGACCTGCGCGAAGGAATTCACGCCTTCGGTCCTCTTCTGATTATTGGGAAAGGGCAGCGTGTAGACCTCCACCTTGCGGATCGCGTATTCGAATCCTTCGGAGAAGTAAAGCTTGCCCGGAATGAGCGGGCCCTCCGCATTCAACCGGGGCGTGGCGTCACGAAGGCCGCGCATCTGCCAACTGCGAATGCGGAACTCGGGGAAGGGATCGTTCAATTCCCATTTCCATTTCTCGCCTCCGCGCCGCGTCTCCACCGACACCAGGCCCGCGGTGAACCTCCCGTATTCCGCCAGGAAGGGAGTCTGAAACACGTTCAGGGTCTCCACGCTGTCGATCGGAACCGTCAACCCGAACTGGCCCGTGGCGGGGTCTGTCACATCCGCCGAGTTCACGATCAGCGCGCTGCGATGCTCGGCGCTGGCGGAGATCTGGATCCCTCCTCCCGGGGACCGGACCACGCCGGGGATCATGGGCAAAGCATCCGCAACGGTGGCGGGCCGGCTGGGAAGCTCCTTGACGGATTGCGCCGGCAGGTCCGCCGGGGGCGAGGAGCCCTGATCGACGGGCGCGACGGTTCCTTTCACTTCGATACTCTCGCGCCGGGCGAGGGCCGGAACCAGCGTAAGCTCGATCGAGGCGGAGACGCCCTGGGTCAAATCGAGGTCGTTCTTTTGCAGGGTTTCGAACCCGTCTTTGGCGGCCGTGATCTGGTACCGCGCAAGTTTCAATACGGCGAATTCGGCATGGCCCTTCTCATCCGTCTCGGCGGAAGCCACCACCTCCTGGCCGATCCTGAGCTGGACTCGGACGCCGGGCAAGGCTTGGTTTGCCTGATTCAAAACGGAGACATCGAGGGTCAACGCCGCCGCGGAAGCACCGCCGGCCAACACCACAGCCTGGCATAGTAGCCAGAGCTTCCAGGGGAGTCTTTCGAGACGCATCCGATGATTCAATGACGCACGTTACGGCGATCCGGTTCCAGGTGGCACGGGCATTCTTGCCTGTGTGTGTACATGGGCGGACCCGCCCACCAAAGGGGGTGATGGGCAAATCGTCCGCTACGGTGGCCGGCCGGCTTATCGACAACAGATCCGCTCGGGCAGGGGCTTCGGCCACGAAGCCGAGGTCGACTTCGCCCGAAATCACCGCCTGCAGGAACAGGGTCGAGATCGCCCGGATGTGAACGGGATTGTCCCACAAGCGGACAGCCGAGTGTGGCCCGTCCGGCCCAAGCCGGATGTCTTTGCCACCGCGTCCTGGCGCTGGAATTGCTAAGTTAAAGAGCCGAATATGAGTGATCGGTGCGCCCGGACGTTGCGGACCTCCCCGTTTTCACCCCGCAAACGGAACGGTCCCGGCATGGTTACTTTTGATGGCCTTGGCCGCCGGATGTCCGCCGGCGCGCCGGGCGGCCCCATGGTGGCGTGGAGACACGAGTAGGAGACTATTATGTTGCAGGACATTCGCTTTGCGTTGCGCATGCTGGCGAAAAGTCCGGGCTTCACCGCAGTGGCGGTACTGTGCCTGGCGCTAGGTCCTAGCCCTACCGCACTATTCTCCTCGTGATGGGCGGTCGTGTTTGGCTTGGCAGGCCAATTCTGCGTCCGCGAAACTCTCCAGACGTGCTAATATAAGATTCCGATGTCTGGTTATGTGCTGCGTATAGGGCTGCTTTGGATCGCGGTAGCCCGCTGCTTCGCTGGAACTGTCGGCTTCGATCAGCCATTACTAAATGACGCTGATCGGGGTGCGTTCAGCCAGTACAACGGCCAGGAACTTGCGGATCAGTTCACATTACCGACGATGTTCTCTATTCAGAAGGTAACGTGGTACCGGTCATTTTGGCAAACCGATCTGGCTCCCGATGCTGCGCAGTACCCTTTCGTGATTCGTGTTTTCAATACGACTTCGGCTTCCGAGTACGGCGTAGTAGTTCACTATTCGTTGGACGACCCCACCACCGCGATTGGTACACCCTTCTACGAGTTGCCAGCCCTTGCTGATGTCACACCCTTGGGAATACCTTTCACTGGTACAGATTCTGGCGGCGACAGTTCCGACCGGATTACGTACCAATTCGCAATCGACAATCTCAGTGGCCCCGTGCTCCAACCATCAACCGAATACTGGATGTCGATAGCGGCGGTGGGACCAACTGGTTGGAGATGGGGCAATAGCACCGTTGATTCGTCGGACTATTCTGTGTACAGATCCGTATCCGAGAACGGACCGGATTGGACAGGATTCAGCAATGCTCCCTACAACCTACAAACGAGAGGCAATTTGGCATTCACCCTTGATGGAGCGGTGGTTCCCGAACCTTCGACGTCAATGGACATCATTGCCGTCGTGATTTTGGTATTGGTATCACGCCGCTCCTCACGGCGTTGTGTTAATGATAATCAGGCAGAGTGTACATCGCGCTCCCCGGCAGATCGGCACTTCATCTTTTCCCGTCGTGCATTACGCAAGAAGTCCTAAAGGTGTTAATCTCGAAGATGTGCGGTCGCCCTTTTTTGCCACCCTTCCACTGCCGTTGATCACCTCTACTGGGAGATGGGGAACGGTTAACCTGGAGTTGCTGGTATCGGTCAATTCAAAGATGGTCAATGCCGTAGATCAAAGCACTTACCCGTATACGCCAGATCCATCATTTGTACCATTTCAGATGAACGCTCTGGTCGTTTTTGACGATCAGCTACTCGCCACAGAATTGAATCAAGACGGGGCCTCGATTACTATAATTAATTTCGGCCCTGGCCTGACTCTGTACTCGCCGCTGACCAATTCCCTGCGCTACAGTCCAAAAGCCCTGTTGGGCACCCAACCGTTCAGAGTTTTGATTACACCGCACACTACGGGCCTTGGGACAGAGGCTCATTTATCAACTTCGGCCAATCCTCCGGTAAGAACCTTTCGCCAACTGATCTAATCGACTACAATTGGGCAATGGTGAGTTCCACAATGGACCCAAGATATCCGCCGCTGGTTGACCCTTTGTCGTACACGAGCGCAGATCTAATGGCGTTCTTGGCGCGTCTAATGCACGACGGCACGCCGACCAATTATGCGGACATCTCTTACGATTGGTACAGCGGAACCGCGTCGATTGAGCGGATCGAGACGTATGCCCCGGAACCCGGCAGGGTCGCATTGACTGGTTTGAGTTTGATGATATGATACTCGTGACCGGGCGAAGGAGATTGCCGCTCTTGCAAAAGACAATGGCTAGGGTCTCGCCGCGCTGAAGACTTCGATCAGGCCTTGATGTCTTTGGCACAAAATAAATCCTACCAGCAGGACGGGAAACCAGGTAATGGTAAAGTTTCGGTATTTGTTTCACGGGACCTCATCCATACATAGGGCGAGCATTCAGGAAAGCGGACTGCTGCCTAGAAATGGTGCAATACACTTGACTACACATCCAAAGGTTGCACTGATTGAAGCAAAACGTACTGTTAAGGGCGAAGGTTATCTACCTAACGGTTACAAAGGAGGTACTGGAGGGCTGCCACTTATTGTGGCTGTTGAAAGATCCGCGGCGGTCAACTTGAGGTTGGATGCCCTTGGATACTATGAGCAACTGGATAGGACTGGATATCGACCATCTGAGCTCCGGTACGCATTCACGACGAGCGAACACATCTCTCCTGCGTCAATCTCATTCATTGAAGCTGATTTCCTTGCCGAATGTGAGAAGCTGCTAAATGAGATTGAAAAGATGATACCCCAGCACACCTTCGGATTCACGATCATGGTCGATTTGGTAAATGACAGGGTGTACAGGTCTTAGTGTGGTTGTTCTCCCGAGATCGCGGAAGCGACGATCCCAGTAGGAATCCTCCTGTGAAACGTGGCAACCGCCTCGCCCACCAGGCCGGGAGAAACTCACGAGAGCGGGACCCCCGGGACCCCCGGTACGTCCGGAACGGACCCGTACCCGGGGGGTCCGCAAACAGGAAGTCCCGGCGCGGCAGACTGACAGTCCGCGCCACATTGTAAGCTTATCAGACTCTGCCGACGGGCAACCTGCCAGCGCCAATCGGCGTGCTGGGGGTCTGGCCGGCCATCCTTCGGCGAAGATAGAAAGGGCATCTGGATTTTCAGAACATAAGGCTGACCCGATGCGGCAAGACGGCGGCAATCGTGAAGCGGAATCGATAGGCTGGTGGTATCGGGGGTATGGCTCAGGGCGTCGAAATACCCGGCCGCCAGTTGGCGCCGGGCGAAGCCAATCCGCAGGTGAGGTTCAGCACCGTGGACCACAACTATTTCCGCACCCTGGGTATACCCCTTTTGCGCGGGCGAGACTTCGACGAGCACGACGGCCCGGACAGTCCCAAGGTCATGATCGTCAGCGAAACCATGGCGCGCCGCTTCTGGCCGAATGAGGACCCGGTGGGGAAGTTCGTGCACGCGAGCGGCGACCCCGGCGGGGTGAGCCGCCAGATCGTCGCGGTGGTCGGGGACGCGCGGATCAATTCGATTCAGGAGGTTCCGGAGCCTTACTTCTACCTGCCGTACGCCCAGTCGAACAGAGACATGAAGCTGCTGGCCGAAACAGCGGGCGAACCGTTGCTGCTGGCGAAGCAGGTGCGGGCCGAGGTGGCGGCCTTGGACAGCAAAGTTCCAGTGTTGACCGTCTCGACTTTGGGGCTGGTGATCCGCTCCAACTTATATGAGCAGCAGACCGGGGCCACCGTCGTGGGCGCCCTGGGTGCGATGGGATTGTTTCTGGCAGCCATCGGGCTGTACGGGGTGATCTCCTACGCCCTGGTTCAGCGGACCCGCGAGATCGGCATCCGCATGGCGCTCGGCGCGCAGCG
>JAIQFL010000407.1 GCA_020073365.1 Terriglobia bacterium
TCGTTTGTCTGGTTTGAAAGACAGCGCTTCAATCGTGCCCCCATTCGGGCCAGAGAAACCAATGTTCGTGAACAGCACGGTGCCATCGGGCAGGATCTGCGGCCAGAGGGGCAAGCTTCGCTCGTTCTTCAAATCCAAAAGAACGGTAGGTGGGCCGCCGGCAGCGGGAATGCGCCAAAGCTTGTTGTCCCCCAGCGAAGCAACGATCGTGCCGTCCTCTCCCCAGGAGCCCCCCAGCAGGTCGGTGGCGTCGCATAAAGTCACAGGAGAACCGCCCTGAACGGGCGTCTTCATGAGCTTGCCTTCAGTCCAGAATGCCACCCAATCACCTTCCGGCGAAAAAAAAGGGTTGCGAGCGCCCTGCGTTCCGGCTAGCTCGGCGATCTGCGAGTCCTCCAGGCGTCGCATATTCAGGTGCGACACTCCGTGCTTGTCCAGAGTGACAAACACCAGTCGTGAAGCGTCGGGCGAAAGGACCACGTCGGTACCAACTTCAGAATGAAGCGTGCCCGCGCCCTTCAATTCGACATCGAATTGAATCACGTGCCGCCTCGAAAAATGCGCCCAATACCGCGGGCCCCAGGCAATAATCGCCAGCGCTGCAAGAGGGAGGAAGGCGCCGACGGCGATCCAAAGGGGCTTGCGATCGCGGAAGGGCTTCTTGAGAGGAAGATCGGAAGGTTGCGCGGCGCCAGGCTGTACCAGATTCCGGTCCAGGAACTGCGGAACGTAGCTGCCTTTCGGCAGCACAATCGCAACCGGATCGTCCCGGCCTTCGGCCGCGTAATAACGTTCCAGACGGCCACGAAGCCGCGAGGCTTCCGCCCGGACGATCGGGTCAGTTCGCGGATCGAACGAATCACCCCGACCGAGTGCTTCTGCGCCGATCGTGTATTCCTTCAGACGATCAAGCCGCCCGGCCACATGCTCTTCGACGATGAACGTAAGCAGTGCCCGGGAACGGCTCGCTCCCTGGAACAACGAACTGGCTAAAACCTTTTCGAGAGATGCCCGGACTACATCGGAGGAGACAGCCTGACCGCCCATCCCAAACCTCCACCGCCCGCTCCGGAAGACGAAGCTAAGTCGCTGATTATACGACGAACGTGCGGTGCGGTGCCGTCCCGTGCTTCCGCTCTGATCACGCAAGGGTGATGCTCGTTCCCGATGCGACAGAACGCGCCAGCCGCATCGTCCGGCTCACTGTTTTCGCGTGACGCACTGGCGGGCGGGAGTGGTGGTTCTGAAGGCGTTGAAGAACGCAAGCAAGTCGAATTTCAATTCAGGAGAAAAAGGAAATGACCCGTCTCAGATTCGTGGTTCTAACTTTGGCGATGTTGCTCGGCTTGGGAATCGTGGCAAACGCTCAGAACGCAGGCGACAACGGTCCCCTCGGCACATGGGTGGTGACCGTCACGCCGCCAGCAGCGAGCGGTATTCCTGCTTTCGCCACAATTTACACTTTTGCCAGCGGCGGCGCACTGATTGTCACGTCGCAAATCGATCATCTCGTTCCGAATGTCGGCCTTCAGCAGGGAAGTTGGCGGCGAGGCGATCATGGCGAGATCAACTCAACCTTGCTCGCTTTCCTTTATGACCCGACCGTAACTGCTGTCGGCATGCTGAAGATTCGAGCGACTTACGACTTCAGTGTTTCCGGCACCTTCACCGGACGAGGCCAACAGGCATTCTGCGATCTCAACGGAGGAAACTGCGCCTGGTTGCCTGGTTCCGCCACCCTCACTGGGAAACTTGTAGAGGTCGAAGAACCGGCCGAGCCGTAGAGATCCACTCTCGCAACAAGGCATCAGCCATGGTGGCGAAGTTGTCCGGAAACGATTCTTCAAGCGGCGGCAGGCGCTGGACACGCCTGCCGTTGTCACTAAGGAGACTGTTGTTTCTACTCACGGATGACGGGCCACTCGGAAGTAACCCACACGGCTCGTCGGCTGCCGATGACTCAAGGAGTGATAACGCATTATGAAAGGGCGCCCCTTGGAAGTAGGTTGTGAGCGCAACGCACAACAACCTACGAAAGGAGCACCCTCGTGAATGGCGCAAAGTATATCGGGCTGGATGTTCATCAAGCAACGATCTCAGTCGCGGTCCTCGATTGCAGTGGCAAGCTGCTGATGGAATCGATTGTGGAGACGAGAGCGGCCACCATTCTGCAGTTCTTCGCCGGTCTACAGGGCCGGCTGGTGGTGACCTTCGCAGAGAGCACCTGTGCTGGCTGGCTGTACGATCTGCTGAAGCCGCACGTCGCGGAACTGGTGGTCTGCAATCCACGCAAGAACGCGCTGTTGAAGGTGGGGAACAAGAGCGACCGCATCGACGCCCGCAAGCTGGCCGATCTGTTGCTAGGCCAACACCTGAAGTCGGTCTATCACGGGGAAAACGGAGTGCGCACGCTGCGCGAGCTGGCGCGGAGTTATCTGACCACCGTGAAAGACATGACGCGAGTGATGAACCGGCTGAAGGCGTTGTATCGTAGCTGGGCGATTGGCTGCGCGGGGCGCGACGTCTACTATCCGCGCCATCGGGCGGAATGGTTGGCCAAGATTCCGCATCCCGGTCCGCGTCGCCGAGCCGAGCAACTCTACGAACACCTCGACATGTTGCAACGGTTACGGCAGCAGGTGCGGCGAGAGCTGCTAGTCGAAAGCCGTCGGCATCCGGCGACCGCCCGACTGCGACAGATTCCTTGTGTTGGGCCGATTCGAGCGGCCCTGCTGGTGGCCCTGATCCAGACACCGCATCGTTTCCGCACGAAACGCCAGCTGTGGGCTTACAGCGGTCTGGCCCTGGAAACACGCATCAGCGCCGAATATCGGTATCTGGAAGGCCAGCGGCAACGCTCCAAGAAACTGCTGGCCATCCGCGGACTGAACCCAGACCACAACCACGATCTGAAAGGGCTACTGAAGTCGGCGGCGACCACGGCCTGCGCGCGTCCCGGACCCTTGCAGGACTTCTATCAGGCGTTGCTCGCCAAAGGCATGAAGCCCGAGATGGCGCGGCTCACGCTGGCGCGCAAGATCGCAGCCATTGTGCTGACGCTGTGGAAGAAAGGAGAGAGCTTCGACGCCGAGAAACTGAAACCACAAGCGGCCTGAGCGTCCGCGGTGAGAGCTGTTTTGATCTTCCGTGAGCTGTTGGCTGGCGGTGGACGAGTCGGTTCTTGCGACGCTCGGGGTCGAGGGTGAGTATCCGTAAGCGCTGTAGGCGATGCGGTGCCACGGCACCCAGTCTCTGGGTTAACCCTATGCCCCCTCGGATAACCCAAAAAAGCACTAGCAGGCTGCTGAAAAATCTTTGATTTCATCCGAACTCTGTCCCAACTGAGTGACTCAACAGAGAGGAGGAGAGTTCGGCTTGCTTTTGTTCGGCCGGTTGAATCGGTTCTCCTGGTCCAGCCGACACACATCGGCCCCGACTTAGGCCGGCTGCACCGACAGGTTTCGCAGCCGGATCAGGTTGTAAGCGGCGCAGGCGAAGGCAAACACCCAATCGACCTTTTCCAGACCGCGATGCCGCACCTTGCGCAGCAGCGCGATGGTCTTCAGCCAGCCAAAACATTCTTCGATGCGCTTCCGTTTCCGCTGACTGATGCGGTAGCTCTCGTGCCGCGCGGTGCGTGCATCGATGGCGCTGCCGCCCCGGCGGCTGTGGTTCTGTGCGACATGCGGAGTCACGTTCATGTGACGGCACTCGCCGACGAAATCCTTCGTGTCAAACCCTTTGTCGCCACCCACCGTGATGCGTCCGTCGCCGGGAACCTGTTCCAGCATCACCAGCGCCGTATCCCGCTCGGCTGTGCCCGTGGCTTCCCACGCCGTCGCGTCCACGATCAGACCGTTGCGGTTCTCCACCAGCAGGTTCCCGCTGTAGCTCAGCTTCGATTCCTTGCCGTCGCTCTTACGCGCCAGCTTGGCCTCGGGATCGGTCTTCGATTCATGCGTTTCATTCGACCGCCGCTGGCCGCGAAAGTTCACTGTCGGATTGCCGGGATCGTCCGGCGGTGGCGCATTCTTTCCGTCTTTCGACTGAAAACTCTTCGCGCTTGCCCACGCTTCCAGCAGCGTCCCGTCCACCGTGAAATGCTCGTCGGAGACAAACCCTTTCGTCCGCGCCAGCTCCACCACCGCGGCCAGGAACTGCTTGGCCACGTCGGCTTCCAGCAGCCGCTCCCGGTTCTTGGTGAACGTGGTCGCGTCCCAGACTTCCTCGTCCAGGTTCAGCCCCACGAACCAGCGGAACAAGATGTTGTAATCCATCTCTTCCATCAACAACCGCTCGCTGCGGATCGAGTACAACATCTGCACCACCAGCGCCCGCAGCAACTTCTCCGGCGCGATCGACGGCCGCCCTTCCCGCGCGTACATGCGGCTGAACTGTGGCGACAGCGCCCGCAGTACCTCGTCCACCATCGTCCGAATCGCCCGCAGCGGATGGTCCTTCCGTACCCGCTGCTCCGGTGACAAATAGCTGAACATCTGGCTCTGCTGATTGTCCGCTCCTCGCATCCCTCCTCGTACCATGCCTCCCCTGTGGATTACGAGTGGTTTTTCAGCAGCCTGCTAAGAGTTTGGGGCGGCAGCGTAGCAGCGCGACGTTAAAGCGATGTAAACGACTGCATCTCCCGGCCTCCTTCGGGTGACAAGGATTCAACCCACTCTAACGAAACAGGCGCCGCACTGGCGGGCTCGCATCCCATCTGCGCGCAAAGCCCCGTTTCCACTCAGGGTTCATCCGCATGCTCCTGGATGACGTGCGTCGTGACGCATTCGTCGCTACCGCGACCGCCATCGGATTACTCGTCGATGACTTCGCTGCCCACGATCTTTCACTTTGCCTGCGCGGTTGTCGCGGTGGGCGCGGAGATGGTCACGGTGTCGGGCTGGCTCCAGGACGCGACTCCGTTCTTCATTTCCAGACGGTGCATCGTCGCGACCATTCTCCCCCTCTTCACCTTGACGTCGATGTAGTGGTAGTTGATTTCCTTGCTCTGGAACGGGTCTTCCGGGTCGCGCTGTATAGGATAGGCGTGGGCTCCGCCGCCACCGCTGACAAAGTAGGTGACACCGCCGTGTTCGTGGCGCTCATAGTTGTGCACGTGTCCGGAGAAAACCACGATACGGGCGCGGATTTGTTTCTGACGTTCCTCGAGGAATTGCGCAAGCGCCTGTTCGGCGGCACGGGCTGAGTGTCCTCCGCCAAGCTTCTTATCATCCGACGAACTGGTGTAGGGCGGGTGGTGCAGGACGAGGACCAGAAAGTCGACATTGGCCGGAATGGTGTCAATGGAGCTCTTCAGCCAGTCGCCTTGGGCACCGGAGACTTCGTCGAGCGCGCTGTCGAGCGTGAGCATCAGCAGGTTTGCGGTATGGAGCGAGTAGTAGACGCTCTGCTGTATCTCCGGGTAGCGCTGGAAGTAGTTTGACAGGCTCACGGTCAAGTCCCCGTGAAGATCGTGGTTCCCGAGAGCGGGATAGACCAGGATGTGTTTCTCCCGCCAGATGGCGGTCTCGCTGTCGTACACCTTCCAGTCGTTGGGGTCATTGCCATTGTAGGCGATGTCGCCACCCAAAGTGACGAAATCGGGATGAGCCTTGGCGATGGCCTTCACCAGTTCCCGGCGAGCTTCCGAATCGGCAGCCTTGGTGTTGGACGGATCGGTGAAGCGGGTGTCTCCGTAGGCGATGAAACGCACGCGATGGTTGAGCTTAAGGTGCAAGTCGGCGGGGCGCGTCTGCGCCGCCAGCGTCACGCCTGCGAACAGGCAGGCGAACAGCAACGATGATTTCTTCCGAATCTGAATCATGGCCCCACATCCTACGATCGCATTGCGAATATCTGGTTAAGAGTTTCCGTATTAGAACTTTCACCCAGAATTAACCGTCCGTGCATCTTCCTTCCATCTTCGCCGGCTAGCGTTGCTGCGCGTCCGCGAGCCGCAGCCTGCCGTGGCCTGTCCCCCGCAACGACAAATTCCAGGAATCGGAAAAGGAGTACCGCAATGTTCACTTTCAGAGGGTGGAATATCCGAACCATCAGCCTGACTTTGCTGTGTCTGTTGACATTTGCTGCAACCGTTGTCGCACAGGTCGATCGCGCGACCCTCAACGGCACCATCACCGACGCGTCGGGAGCAGTCGTTCCGAAGGCGAGGGTCGAGTTGGTTTCGCAGACTACCGGTCTCCACCGCGAGACTGTGACCGGGTCTCGCGGCGCGTACGAGGTGCCTGCGCTTCCTATCGGAGCCTACACCGTCACCATTTCCATGGGCGGGTTCAAGCCGGTCGTGATTAAAGATGTCGAGTTTGCCGTCGGGCAAGCGCGGACCATCGATGCTGTGTTGCTAGTGGGAGCGCAGGCGGAAGTGGTCGAGGTGCGTGCCTTGGAAGCTGTGAACCGCAGCACGGCGGAAGTGGGCGTCGCCATCGAATCCGAACAGATCAAGGACATCCCCCTGGATGGTCGCAATTGGGCGGGTTTGATGGCACTGGCGCCAGGCGCCATCAACGCCGGCAACACCGACGAACAACACGCTATCCGATTCAACGGCAAGTCGCTGGATGACGAAAACTACGCCTTCGATGGTATTGACGCCAGCGGCGTCCAGGAGTCGGCTCAGAAAGCCGACGTGCGGTTGAACATCTCGCTAGACTCCGTCGCCGAATTCCGTGTCAGCACCTCGAACTACACGGCGGAAAGCGGCGCCGCAGGCGGCGCACAGATCAATATCGTCTCCAAGACAGGGACCAACAGCCTTCACGGCAGCGCCTTCGAGTTCGTGCGCAATGACATGTTCGATGCCAAGACCTATTTCGACAACAGCCCGTTGCCACCCCTCCGCATGAACCAGTTTGGCGGGTCACTGGGCGGTCCCATCGCCAAGAAGCGCACCTTCCTCTTCATCAACTACGAAGGTCTGAGGCAGTCCCTCGGCGATACCCAATCCGCTGCAGTTGTGCCGAACGCCGCGGAACGTGCCCTGATCATCGCCACCTCCCCGGCAGTGGCGCCCCTCGTCAACGCCTATCCCAAGGGTGTGAAGCCCAATACCGCCGATACGACCGGCTTGACTGACCTGACGGCGCCCTCCGGAACTGACTCCACGCACGAAGATTACGGAATGGCCCGCATTGACCATAAGTTCAACGACAGCACCTCCCTGTATGTCCGGGGCAACATAGACAAGGCCTTCCAGCAATCGCCTGCGGATAGCGCGGGCGCGCTCAATTTGACCGACGTTACTGCCGAGAACTTCGTCATCGCGCTGCAAAAAGTCTTCAGCGAACGACTCATCAATGAAGCAAAGTTCGGCGTGAACCGTTCCGTGTGGACGCCCGTAGTGAAAGGGAGCTTGCCGATCAGTCTCAGCGTTGGCGGCTTCGATGGTCTGACCGGAAGCAGCAAGCAGGAGGAGGCAGGCACCACGTTCTCCTGGATCGACAACCTGACCCTGGTGCGAGGACGGAACACCTTCAAGTTTGGCGTCGACATCCGGCGCATCCGCCTCAACAACTCGGGCAATGCCATCACGACTTCTTCCATTACCTATGACACTCCCGGCGATTTCCAGCACAACCTGGCAAGTGGCCTGAGCGAGGACATAGGCATGGGCCTGATGGGAATGCGGCGCACGTTCTACATGGCCTACGCCCAGGACGAGATCAAACTCACTCCCAACCTGACGCTCAATGCTGGCCTGCGATACGAGTTCTATAGCGTGATGCATGAGGTGCAGGGCCGCTCTCTTACCGTGAGCGCTGCTTGTGGCGGGTTCTGCCCGGAGGGGGCGCCCTTCTACAAGCCCCAGTATCATGACTTCGGTCCGCGCCTTGGCCTGAACTGGGCTCCGTCGGTGTTCAGAGGCAAAACCGTGATCCGCACCGGTTTCGGAATGTACTATGGCGCCAACCAGAACGACGACTTTAGCGATCCGACGGAAAGCGTTCCCCCGCGATATTCGGCCACCACGAACCTTAAGAGCAATCCCCCGGTGCAGCTTTTCTACGGCTACGATCTAAGCAAACCCGTGAATGGTGTCCCGACCCTCAGCCCGAAGGCGATTGATTTCAACCGCAAAGATGGGTATTACGAAAACTGGGACTTCAACCTTCAGCAGCAGTTGCCCTTCAGCTTCGTGGGTCAAGTGGGCTACGTAGGCAGCCAGGGCCACCGCCTGTTCAGCAAGACAACGGCGAATGGTTTCCTTCCGGGAACCAACATCCGGCCCATTCCCTCGCTCAGTAGCTATGGCCTGAAGAGCAACGAAGGCAACAGCAACTTCAATGCACTGCAAGTTTCGCTGCAGCGTAGATTCCAGAACGGGTTCCTGTGGCAGACCCAGTACATGTGGTCACACGCGATTACCGACGCATCGATTGGCGCCGGAGAGGCGGTGGGTGTCGAGAACAATTCGTGCCTCCGCTGCGACCGGAGCAGCACCAACCAGGACGTCCGCCACACCTTCACCACGAATGCGGTTTACCAGCTTCCCTTCGGTCATGGAGGCCATCTCCTGACTGACGGCCTGGCCGCGAAGATCGTTGGAGGATGGGCCCTCTCTGGGATCCTGTCGGCCCGAACCGGCCTGCCCGTGAACATTACGGTCTCACGCGCTGGAAGCCAAATGCTCGACGGCATCACTTCTGGCCAGCGTCCGAACCTGGTCCCGGGTGTGTCGATCTATCCCGCCGGCGGCTCTACTCTTCAGCAATGGTTCAATCCCACGGCATTCGCGGCTCCACTGCCGGGTACCTGGGGCAACGAGCCTCGCTATATTGGAGTCGGTCACGGCAACTATGAGATCGACACGGCCCTCTCCAAGCGGATTGCCGTTTCCGAGCACGCTGGCATGACCTTCCGTGCCGAGGCCTTCAACCTGTTCAACCATCCCATGTTTGCCAGCCCCTCAGCCAGCGTGGGCACAGTCAAACAAGACAAAGCCGGAAACTGGTTCATCCAGCCAAACGCGAAGTTCGGGCAAGTCACGTCGATTCTTAACAGCGGGGTTACCGGCTACGGCACACCGCGCCGCCTGCAGCTCAGCTTACGGATCGACTTCTAGGTTTTCTCCTGCCGGCAGGGGACATGATGCGTCGCAGACGCGCATGTCCCCTCGTCGCTGTCTGCAGTCTCGAGGGGCAAAACCACCCTTGGGTCGACTTCCCATGAAACCAACGATGTGGCAAGATCCTTCTATCACCAATCACGAGTCGGCGAAGGTGGAAGGGCTAATAAGCGGCGCGCCGTCACCAGTTTGCGCTTCTTGTTCGCTAGTCGACGAAGCGATACGTGGTCCGGTCACTTTTGGACGGCTAGTCGGCTTACCGGAAAGAGAACGGGAGAGTTAGCGATTCGCTTCTGTTTATTTTCGCCTTATGTTCGCCTGGCAGTGTAGATAAAAACGTAGCACACGAAGCACCCAGAAACACCAAAGTTCAACAGCTTTCAACCAGGTGGCTGCAAACGATTCAATCAACAGCACCAAAGCTCAACAGATTTCGCCGAATTTCAACAAGCGTTTGCACCTGGTTCGGGACCAGGGGGTCGGAGGTTCAAATCCTCTCTCCCCGACCAATCTTTTCAAGCAGATACGGCCCATTTCAGAACCCCCGAAAACCGACTGTAGATAATTTTGTAGACAGGTAGATCCTCAGAGTTCATCCAAGATGTTCTCCTCATGTCTTGCCGACGAGGAAATCCATCTGCCTTGGGCGAAGGGGGCTCACAGGTTAGATGAAGCTAATCGGCCCGCTTGCTGCTCGCTCGCCGGGGCTTCGGCTTGCTCTTGCCCTTGAGATTGAGCGCCACTGCAGCGCGGATGAGATCCTTCAAGGCCGCCT
>JAIQFL010000408.1 GCA_020073365.1 Terriglobia bacterium
TTCAACCAGAAATATGCAGGAATGATTTAGAAACTGGTGTAGAGTGGTACCGCGTCCTCGCCAACTGGGGGGCGTTCCCCCCAGACCCCCTCGGAGGGCGTGCCGCCCCCCGCATCCCCCCTGCTAAAACCCCATCCTACTGGTGCACTACCAAACCGACCGGCGCGGTGTTATTTCTCGGCGGCGCTGACAAGGGTAGAGGGCGAATAAGAAGCTCGTTCACCAGGCTGAACATCGCTGCGCTCCCGCCAATACCCAACGCGAGCGATACAGCCGCCACCGCCGTAAAGCCGGGATTCTTGTAGAACATTCGCAGGGCATAAACCACGTCTTGCCACAATCGCTCAAGCGCCAGGAAACTCCACATATCCCAGCTTTCCTCCTTTGCAAGTGTCATGTTGCCCATCTGTTCATTGGTTAGCCAGGCGGCCTGAGCACTGAGCCCCGTTTCACCGTTCTCCTCTTGCCTCCGGGAGCGGTGAAACTCCAATTCTTCGGCAAGCTCACGGTCCAGACGATCGCGGCGCCATCGGAAGATGAGTCGCCGCCAGAGACGGCCTATTCGAGCGGTCACGTCGTTCATGCCGTTGCTTTCCATCGTCTATCGATGGAAGTATGCCGGATGCCTGCTCAAAAGTCAAGCCCCATCGGTAGACGATGGGTAAGCGTCCGTGGCGCAGGCACTCGTGCCGGCGCATGGCGGGGACAGCCCGGAAGACAAGGGTCGAGACAAGTCTCGACCCGGCGGGCACGAGTGCTTGCGCCACGGTGTCAATGCAGGTCGAGGCCCTGTCCTGACGTCCAAATCAGAACAGCACGTCGAAATCCGCCGTGAATCGCCGCCCGCGCCCGCCGAAGAATATCCCGAAAGCCGAATCCGCAATGTTGTAGTGAACCGCTTCCGGATTGAAATGATTGGTCAGGTTGTAGCTGCTCATCGATAACCGCACTGTGTACTTCGCATTTACCTTGACGTCTTTCGAAAACCGCGAGTCGAGTGAGAGGAAATTCCGGTACCGGTTCCCATTGGGAATGCCGGCGTAGTGCTGCGCCGCGTCCATTTCCGAATAGGAGAATCCGTCCCGATATTCCAGAATGGGGGAGATCCGGAATCCCATGGGAAGCTGCGCCGTGCCCCACGCCAGAAACCGGCTCGGCAGATCGCCCGGCAGCCGGCCGTACTGATTGGGCCGGATGATGGCCAGCGGAAAGCTGCCCAGATAGTTGGCGAATTCGTTCAAATCGCCGTGTGCCCGGTTTCGCACGTACGAGAAGAATGCCTGATACTTTTCGCTCGGTTGCACGCGCGCCGTGAGCTCAAATTGGCGGTACCGCGAGTCGCCCGACCCGGAGAGCTCATTCACGCCGATGTTCGTTACCGGATCCGGCGTCATGGGATTCATGGTGACCAGGCCGGTCGAGATGCTCCGCAAATACCCCACGCGAAGCTTCAAAACGCGAGTCACCGTCTGCTCCACCTGTATGTCGCCAGTGGCGGCCCGTGGGGAGAAGTTGCCTTGCACATTTTGATGAAACACCAAGGGGCCCCTGGTATTCACCAGTCCGAGCGCATTCAGATAAAAGAAGGGTCCGGCCGAGACATTGCCGTTCTCATCGAACATCGTGACGATTTGCCTGGGGTAATGGTTGAACGAGTAAACGTCCAGCGGAACCCGGTCGTAGAAGAAACCGAAGCCCAGGCGAACCACGGTGCCCGTATTGGCGAAGGGAACCCACGCGATCCCCGCCCTTGGCGCAACCCGAAAACTGTGGGAGACCACCTGCGATTCGGTGCGAATCCCCAGATCCGCAGCCAGCCTGGACGAGATGCTCCAGTGATCCTGTCCAAAAAACGCATACTCCGTGTCAGACATCTGAAACGGCCGTCCCCCGAAAAAGGAGATCCGTTCGAGCAGCCGGCTTATGCCATCCAGGATGTTGATCGGGTGCTCGTGCACCTCGCCTTCATCGGAGCTCCACGCCAAGTACGACCCCACCTTGAAGCTGTGCACTCCCAGCCGGTTCAGGGGAGCAAACGTGTAAGACGGCGACCAGCCCTCGCGTGAGGCGTTGCGGTTCTGCTGCGCGAAGTAGTTCCCGCGATTGCCCCACGGCGTGATGGTCAAGTCGTCGGGCCCTTGTCCCCAGACGTTTGCGTCGAACCGCGTCACCGAGACCGTGTTTTCGAGTAATCCCCCCGCCAGGGTGAAGCGATCCGCAAACGTGGCGGTGTAGTTGTGGGTGCTGGCGTCCGGCACGGTGGACTGCGGATTGAAGTAGTCCAGGTTCACGTAGCCCAAACGCTGCGGGGCTATGTGCACGGTTGCGGTAACCAGATTGGTGGACGATGCGATCCAATCGAATTGCCCAAAGGAGTTGACCCCTGCCTTTTTCTGCTGGTTGAACGGAAAAGGCAGTGTGTGGATCTCGATATTGCGGACCTCATATTCCAGCCCCTCGGAGAAATACAGCTTTCCCTTGATGAGCGGACCTTCGGCATTCAGCCGCGGAGACGCGTCGCGCAGCCCGCGCAAATGGTAGCTGCGAATGCGAAAGTCCGGAAGCGGATCGTTGATTTCCCACTTCCACTCATCGCCCCCGCGCCGCGTTTCCACCGACACCAGGCCGGACGAGAATCGCCCATACTCCGCCAGAAAGGGCGTCTGGAATACCCGCAGGCTTTCCACGCTGTCGATCGGTACCGTCAACCCGAACTGCCCGGTAGCCGGATCGGTCACATCGGCCGAATTCACAATCAGGGCGCTCCGGTGCTCGCCCACGCCGGAAATCTGGAGGTCTCCGGTGGGTGAACGTACTACACCGGGAACCAATGGCAAGGCATCAGTGACGGTAGCCGGTCGTCCTGGAAGTTCCTTGGCGGTTCTCATAGAGACCTGGTTGGGAGTCGAGGAACCCTGCTGGACGGCATCCGCGGTCGCAGTGACTTCGACGCTCTCATGGTGCGCCAGCGCCGGGACCAGCGTCAGTTCTATCGCCACGGATCCTGGCTGGGACAGGTCGATCTCGCCCTTTTGCAGAGGTTCGAAGCCATCCTTCGAGGCTAGGATGCCATAGCGGCCGGGCTGTAATTGCGGGAATGCGACGTGACCCTTTTGGTCGGTCTCGGCTGTCGAGATGACGCCTTGGGCACTTTTCACTTCGACGCGCGCACCGAAAACGGGGCGGCTCTCCCGATCCAGCACCAGGACCTCGACGGTTTGAGCCTGCCCATACAACATCGCTGCCCGCCACAAGAATAGGCAAGAAAGCCCCACGATGCGTAAGGGTATCGTTCGAACCATCACAGTTTACGCGTCTTAAGCTAATGATGATCATAGCCCCTTTGGCCCAGCGAATACTACCCCTAAATGCGGGGATTCATTAGGGTTTTTTTAGGCTCTTTGGCGCAACCTTTGACAATTGCCTTGTACCCGCCTTCGGCAGTAGACTGGGCGGAAATGATCGGCCGCCTCATTTCCCACTACCGCGTCCTCGATAAGCTCGGCGAAGGCGGGATGGGGGTGGTTTTCAAAGCGGAGGACCTGACCCTGGACCGCCAAGTGGCCCTGAAGCTCCTGCGCGCGGAGAAGGTCATCGACGCGGACCGTAAGCGGCGCTTTGTTCAGGAGGCGAAATCGGCCTCCGCCCTCAATCACCCCAATATCGTCACCATTCACGAGATCGCAAGCGACGGCGAGTTGGATTTCATCATCATGGAGTACGTCGCGGGCCGGACGCTCGATCAAGTGGTGCCGCGAAGGGGCCTGCGCCTCGGCGAGGCGCTGAAATACGCGGTCCAGATTGCCGATGCCATGTCCGCGGCACATCGAGCGGGGATCATTCATCGTGATCTGAAGCCCTCGAACATCATGGTGATGGACCATGGCCGCGTGAAAGTACTCGACTTCGGCCTCGCCAAGCTCGCTGAGGTTGAGAGCAGCGGCGAGGACGAAGCTACCCGTACGCTGCGCCTGGAAGCCGCCAGCGAAGAGGGCACCATCGTGGGCACGACGGCGTACATGTCGCCCGAGCAGGCACAGGGCCTCCAGATCGACACACGCTCCGATATCTTCAGCTTCGGCGCCGTACTCTACGAGATGCTCACCGGCGAGCGCGCGTTCCAACGCGAGTCGAAGATCTCCACGCTGGCGGCGATTCTCAAAGAGGAGCCGAAGCCGCTCGATCCCTCGCTGCCGAAGGAGGTCGAGCGCATTCTGGGCCGCTGCCTCCGCAAGGACCCCAACCGCCGGTTTCAAACCATGGCAGACCTGAAGGTCGCGCTCGAGGATCTGAAGGAGGAGTCGGATTCCGGACGCCTCGAGCCGACGCCGGGGCCGGCGCGGTCGCGGCGGCTGCCGAAACTGGCTTGGCTGGCCGTCTTCGTGGTGCTGACCGGATCGGCAGGTTTGTGGTATTGGACAGCCCGGCGCGGGCCCGAACCGCCGCCGGCCCTTACCCCGCTCACCAGTTATCCAGGTGATGAGCACGATCCCAGCTTCTCACCGGATGGCAACGAGGTTGCCTTCTCCTGGAACGGCGACAAGAAGGACAACTACGATATTTATGTCAAGTTGATCGGCTCCCCTAAACCACTACGACTGACCGACGATCCGGCGTGGGATCGGTTTCCCGCATGGTCTCCCGATGGAAGGTCGATCGCGTTTCTGAGGTCTTCTTCCAGCGATCGGGCATCCGTAATGTTGATTCCGGCAATCGGTGGCCCGGAACGAAAGCTCACCGAAATCAACTCCACCGAACTATTTCTCGGCACCAAACTCGGCTGGGCACCAGATGGTAAGTGGCTGGCAGTGTCCGACCGCATTGCCAGCGCCGAAGAGCGGAGCATCTATCTTGTGGGGGTAGACACGGGAGAGAGGCGAAAACTGACCTCACCGCCTCGGGGGGCATTCGGCGACGGCACGCCTGCTTTTTCCCCGGACGGCCGGCGGCTGGCCTTCAGCCGGCGGACCGGCGCGACTACGATGGAGGTCTACTCACTAGACCTGACTAGCGATCTGGCGCCCAAGGGCGAGCCGAAGCCACTCACCCAAGAGAATCGGATGGCCACTGGCCCGGTTTGGACCTTTGACAGCAAGGAGATCGTGTTTGCGTCCGGCGCGTCCAACGTGCTCAGTCTATGGCGGATACCAGCGTCGGGATTGGAAAGACCCAAAGCGCTGCCGTTCGGTGAGAATGGCTCTGAACCTTCCATCTCCCAACGCGGCAACCGGCTGGCCTTCACACGCTCCATGGCCGATATCAACATCTGGCGATTAGAGCAGCCCCGGCCCGGTGTCGTGGCCGTCCCTGCTGCTCCTTTCCTTGCTTCCACCCGCGTGGACAGCAATCCCCAGTATTCTCCCGATGGTAAACATGTGGCATTCGCCTCCGACCGCTCCGGACACATGGAAATCTGGACAGCGGATTCCGACGGCTCGAACACCGCACAGGTGACGAACCTGGGCGGAGCCAATGCAGGTACGCCGCGCTGGTCGCCGGATGGCCAACGCCTGGCTTTCGACTGGAATGTAGCTGGTCACTTCGAGATCTATACTATCTCCGCGAGCGGCGGAAGCCCGCTACGCATGACCACCGCCCCGGTCGATAATGACATTCCCAGCTATTCGCGCGACGGCCAATGGATTTACTTTGATTCCCGCCTCTCCGGACGCCACGAGATTTGGAAGGTGCCCGCCGCGGGCGGTACAGCCGTGCAGGTGACGCGAAATGGCGGGCACGTTGCGCTGGAATCCACCGACGGAAGATATCTCTACTACACAAGATCTGACAGCCTGAGCAGCAGCCTCTGGATGATGCCCCGTGAGGGTGGCGAGGAGAAACAGGTGATTGACGCAGTTCTTCGCCGCGCCTTTTTCCCCTCGAGGGAAGGGATTTATTTCCTCTCGCCTCCCGATAATAAGCAGGTGATCTCGATTCGCTTGCTGAGTCGTGCTGGTGGATCGATCCAGACGCTGGCAACTCTCTCCGCCCCACCGCATTGGGGTCTGAGCGTTTCGCCCGATGGCCGCTTCGTTCTTTATAGCCAGTACGATCAAGTGGGCCGCGACCTGATGCTGGTGGAGAACTTCCGCTGAAGCCCGCGCCCTCCAGGAATGTCCCCTGACCTTTTGGGAGCCTCCCCCAAAATCACTTGCCCTGCCGCACCGGCAGGAACGTCACGCACACTGGGAACGGCACGTCCAGCTTATCTCCGGTGGCCGTCAGCTTGCCCGTCGTCCGGTCGATCCGGAACACCACCACGCTGGCCGAATCCTGATTGGCCGCGAAGAGATATGCTCCGGTGGGATCGATGGCGAAGTTGCGCGGGTTCTTCCCCTGAGTCGGAACGTAGTCCACTGCCGTCAGCGTTCCCTTCGCGGAATCGATCGAAAACACCGCGATGCTGTCGTGCCCGCGATTAGAGGCATACAGAAATTTCCCGCTCGGATCCACCACGATCTCCGCCGCGCCCTTCGCTCCCGTAAAGTCCTTGGGCAACATCGAAATCGTCTGTAGCTCTCTCAGGCTGCCCTTGGCTGCGTCATAAGAGAACGCGGTCACGGTGGCCGACATCTCATTGCAGAGATAGGCAAACTTGCCTTTGGGATGAAACGCCATATGCCGCGGTCCGGAGCCCGGTTCAATCCTGGTCACGGGATCGGCCGGCGTAACCATGCCCTTGACCTGGTCGATCCGGTACGTCAGCACCTGGTCCAGCCCCAGATCGGCAAACAGCACAAAGCGGTTATCGGGCGAAAGGTTGGCCGAGTGCGCGTGAGGTCCGTTTTGGCGCTGTGGAATCGCGCTGGAGCCGGCGTGCTGCACAAACTGAGACGCCTTCCCCAGACTGCCGTCTTCGTGGACCGGGAAGGCCGCCACGCTGCCGCCCCCGTAGTTGGCCACAAACAGCCACTTGCCGGTCTTGTCCAACGCTACGTGGCAGGGTCCCGGACCGCCCGTCGAGACCTGGTTCAGGAGCTTCAACTGGCCCGTGGTGGCGTCGATGGAAAACGCGCTGACGCTGCCCGCCCGCTGACCTTCGAACGTGTTGTTCTCGTTCACCGCATACAGGAAGCGGTGGTTCGGATGGATCGCCAGAAACGACGGATTGCTGGTTTCGCCCACCAGCCCGATGGACGTCAACTTACCGGTCGCCGCATCAAACCGCCAGGCATAGATGCCCTTGCTGTTCTGCCGCGTGTAGGTGCCGATGTACGCGATGAATTCGCCTTTCCTGGCGGCGGTTGCGGGTGGCAGGCACGCGAGCGCGGCGGCCACCATGGACAAGCTTAGAATGAATCTCATGGGTTTAGGGTATAGAACTCGTACGCGATCCGCCACGTGAACTCTTTTCCGGGCTCGATCTTCATGCTGATGTAGGCCTCCGGACAAACCGTGGTGCGGATGGACCAGAAGTACATCCTGGAGAGCGGCCGGTCCCCCACCTGGCGCACGCCGATGCCGGCCTTGCGATTCTCCACGCGGATGTCGTAGTCCTTGGCCGTAGCGCCGAACCCTTCCAGGTCGCCGGCGGCCGTTTGCCCCTTCTCCAGCTCCTTCAGATACGCGAAGTCTTTACCGCGCACCTCGGCGAGACCGTGCAAATCGCCGGTGGCACGCAGTTCGAAGGGGAAGCGGACCACCGTGTCGGGGCCCGTGGGCAAACCGTCGAGCATGTAGAAGTTGTGCTCGTAGACGCTGGTCTCGATGGTTTTCCTGCCGGTGTTCTTCAGGCTGTGCTCCAGCACCAGTTCCGGTTTGCCGTTGGTCAGCCGCACGGTCTTCTTGTAGACGTACGCGTAGCCCGCGGTATCGGTGAGTTCCTGGGTGAATTCCACCCAGTCGGCCCTCTTCCGGACAGACCACTTACCGGAATCCGCGATCTCGTAGGTGCTGAACTGGCGAAATCGAGGCTCGTCCGGCTTGCGGATCGCACCCACCCCGATCTTGACGAAGTTCTCCCCGGGTTTCGCTTCATCGTATCCCAGGCCCGAGCGGTTGGTCAGGAACTCCTCCACGGGACCGGTGATGGCGTCGTGGATCTTCGGGTCATACTTGTCGAACCACTGGCCGAAGAAGTTATGGCCCTTGTACTCCAGGCTCGCGACCACGCCCGACCAATCGAAGCGCGTGGCGCGGTAGTAGCCCTTTTGGGCATCCGGCAGGTAAAGCTTGGCCTTCACCAGACCGTTCGAAATGTCGGCCTGCGGAACATCCGCGGCCATCAGGGCGCCCAGCGCCCAGCCAAGGGACAGAATCAAGAGTTTCATATCGCCCTCTCTGTATAGTAGGTAGTGGCTGGGGGCGCGCGCAAGCGGCCGAAGCGTATCGTCGAAGCTTACTGCCGGATGCGCAGATCGAGAGACGCCAGCACCGGCTTACCCGCCCGTTCGGGGAAAAAGAAAACCGTTTGCGGCGCAGGGTCGGCCTGGGTGAGGAGCCGTGTGCCGTTCGCGCCGGCCTGCTGCTCGGGTTGGGTCCACGCCTGGCCTCTGCCGCCGGCAAGCTCGAAATGGCGATATTCCGAGCGGTATTGCGACATCCAGGCATTGAAAGTGGCAGGTGGCAACGGCAGGGCCGCATCGGTGAGCTTCAAACCCGGAATGGGTTGTGGGGTAAGAATGATGGTCAAGTGCTCGCCGCGATAATCAGGACGCTTTGGCAGGACGATCGAGAAGACGGGCATTGCATCGGTCTGGGAAGGGATCTCGATGAGCTGTCCACCCGAAACCCGGTTGTTGCCTCCGCGCGTGCCGGTGGTAGGAAAGATCAGGTTCGGAGGTCCCGGGCCGTTTGCGAAGATCTCCTGGTCGATCACGTACAGATAACCACCCGATGGCGCTTCGATCGCCAGCCGCACCTTGTCCTCGAGGCTCAGGAGGTCTCCCGCCTCGATGCGATGCGGTGTGTACTGGCCCTTCGCGTCACTCGGCGTCTGCACCAGCAGGCGCACGCCATCGCCCGGCTGGGGAGGCTGCATCTTCCAGACGGTCACTCCCAAGGTGGCTCCAGCCGGTTTTGCAGCGCTCGCTTTGGCCGGTGCGGATGTCGTCTTGGCAGGCTGCCCCTGTCTAGTGCCGGCCGGACGATACTCCGGTTTGGGCTGTTGCGCGGCCGGGGCTGCGGCCGCCTGGCGGTTCTTGGCGAAGTAGCTGTCGAAGATCTGGCGAGCCTCTTCCTGGGCGAATACCGGAAGGGTTAGCGTGATCGCCGCAGCCAGCACGATTCGTCGCATCGCATTTATCTCCTCCACCTCATACGCGAATTTCCCGGCCGATTCGCGTCATCTTGCTTCCACCCGGAGCCTCCAGGCCATGCGAGGGCCGCCGCTGAGGAGAGCTTCTTCCGTCCCACCGGTCGAAGATGCCGGTGTGGGCTGCGGTAGTCCTGCCAGGAATTGACGCAGGCGGGCGCGCTCGGCCGCGTCGCTCACCATCCCGCTATCCTGTTGGTTGAGCAATCGGCCGAGGGGCTCCAACTCCGCCAGCGGCTCCCGGGACCACGCACACCACAAATCCAGGACGCCGGGCTGATCGAAGAAAAAAGGGCGCTGCTCGGGGATGCGGTTTTGCTCCCCGGCTCGGAGTTGAAAGGAACCGAGCGTATTGAGCGTGTCCTGGGAAGGGTCGTCGCTTAACAGATAGAGGTAACCCCCACGCGAGGCACGCACCAGCAGAAAGAAACTGTCGGAGGTGCGGAGCGAAGATCCGGCCTTAGCCGGAGCGGCCGGACCAGCCGGGTCGGCCTGCACCATGAGAGACCAGGCGACGCTATTCTT
>JAIQFL010000409.1 GCA_020073365.1 Terriglobia bacterium
TAATTCGTAGCAGCGGGATGCCCGCTCGGCTAAGTAGTAGCAAATCTTCCGAGCGGTGAAAAGCCTGGGGTACACCTCTCCTTGGTGGCGCCCAATTCCAACCCCAACCGGAAATATATAAATTGTTCTCGGATCTACTATAAGCGGGCCTCCGCCCTGCCATGCCTGCATTCTTGCAGGCATCTCCGGGCGCCCGCAAAGAATGCCCGCAGGAATGCGGTCATGGCAGCCTGAAAGGCCGCTCCACGGGGTTTCAGCGGATGTGAGAAATCTTGGCCTAAGGGGGCGCCTCGGGCGCTGATACTACTCCACTCCACTTTACGGTTTCTGCGCCGGCTGGTGTGCGCGCGTGGCGGCTACCAGCTCCCGCAATCGCCGCGCGCGTTCCTCCGAGGGCGGGTGCGTGCGGAAGTAGGAAGCCAGCGCATCGCCCAGCGAGTGCGCGATCTCCCCGGCCGGCGTGGTGGCAGACGGCGCGGCGGCCTCGTGAAACTGCTGCCGCATGCGGGCGAACAGGGCCGGGGCAGCGGCCGGGTCGTAGCCGGCGGCGACCGCCAGGCGGAGGCCTTCGGCATCGGCATCCAGCTCCTGGTCCGCCGAGAACGGCATCGTCGCCAGCCGGTGGAACAACTCGACCAGAGGGCCCAGCCGGTATTGGTATTGGTAGTGCTCCACCGCGTGGCGGAGGTCGACGTGCGCCATCTCGTGGCCCAGCACCTCGGCCAGTTCGTCGTCCGACTGGACGAAGCCCAGCATCGCGTCCGTGACCAGGATCTGCCCGCCCGGCAGGGCGAACGCGTTGAACATGGGCGTCTGGACCACGTGGAACTGGTAGGTGATGTCTCGGCGGTGAACGTGGGGCAGCATGGGCTGGGCGACACGGACCAGGCGCGCCGCCCCGGCGGGATCTTCGGGCCATGGCTTGGTTTGCAGCAGATCGGCGCCGAGCTGCATCTCTTCGGAGGCGGTGAGGCGGGTGAGCCGCATACCGGGCTGGTCGGCGTCGCGGAGGACATCGGACCAGAGCTGGCGGACGGATGCCAGGCTCACGTCCGAGCGGGTGGTTAGCAGGGCCGGCAGGACGGTGGCCGCTACAAGCAACGTCAAGAAGAACAGGAAGCGTTTGTTCATACGATCTCCTGATTCGGGCTGCTCTTGCGCAGGGGGAGCACCGGGCCTACGAGAACGTCACGGAAGCGGGTGTAGACCCAGGACACGGCCACCAGAATCAAGCCCAGCACCATGAAGGAGAGGATTCGCGGCAAGGTCTCCAGGTGGCGCAGGTCCCAAACAAACAGCTTGAGAATGCAGAACACCAGCAGCGCCATGCCGGACAGGCGCAGCACGCGGTCGCGCAACGGGAAGCCGGCGGCCAGCAGCGCAATGCCTTCCACTCCCCAGGCCACGGTCAGAAGGCTGCCGGAGACTTCGAAATAGAGCAGCACGGCCAGCAGCGTGGTTGCCAGCAGCGAGTAGAACAGGCGCGGGTGGCCGTCCAGGTCGCTCATCAACTGCGCAGCGTAGAGGCAGGCGATCACGGTGGCGCCGATCAGGATCGGTCCGGCGATTCCGGCGAACATCTCCGGCGAATAGAAATTCGTGGCCCAGCAGCGCGCGAACGCCATGGCGGCGAGAGCATAGCTCTGCCAGCACAAATCCTGGAGCTTCCATCGTCTCCCGGCATAGAGCAGTCCGAGCCCCAGCGCCGCCCACCCCGTCGACGTGAACACGCGACCCATCTCGAAGCGCATTAGCACGGCGGTCAGGATGGCGGCGGTGTACAGGTAGAAGCGCTTGCGGGTGCGCGACCACAGATAGTAGTGTGAGAGCAGCACCGGCAGGACCGTCGATGCCATGACGAGGCGTTCGGGAATCACGAAGTTGGCGAAGAACAGCCGCGCAAACGCGGCTCCGCTCACCAGGTGGCCTTGGAGGCTCAGGACGGGAATGTCGAATTCCACCAGCACTAGCGCCACGGCGGCCCATGCGGGGCCCACCGCCACCGGGGGCAGCAGCGCCCACAACGCGGTGAGCAGGAAGCCGGTACCCATGAACGAAGCTACGTCGAGAACGCTTCCGTCCTCTTCCTTGCGGGCGCGTGCGGCCACGGCGTAGGCCAGCAGGGCGGCTCCCGCAGGGATCAGCCGCGCCATCCAGGGACCGTCGTTGTGGATCGGCACGATGTTCCTGTAGAGCACCACCCCCGTGCCGAGCAATGCCAGAATGTACGACTGGCGGCGGAGCTCCGCCGGCAGCCGGCGCATCCCCAGTTCAAGAAGCACCACCGCCAGCGCCATCCAGGCGAGCCCCAGGTACTCTGGCGGCACCAGACGGTACACCACGGCCGTCAGGAACGCGCTGGCGCCAAGGGAACCCGCCCACCGCAGAGCGCCCTGTTCATCTGCCACGAAGCGGTCGCCGGCGGACCACAAGGCGCACAGGGCCCCGGCATAACTCAACGCCGCGCCGATCCCCAGCGAGAGGGATGATTCGGGCCAACCGATCGCCATTCCCACCGGTCCGAGGAGCGCCAGCAAGTAGCCCTGAAACCGGAAATCCATCAGGCGCCATCGCCACCCCACCAGCAACGGGCCGGCGGCCAGGAGCATCCAGGCGAGGCCGCGGTCGCCATGCGGCGCCTCGTAGCCTGCGACCAACGCCAGCATGCCCGCGGCGGCATAGCCGTAGAACTTGTCGGCCGAGCGCAGCGCGCGGTTGGCGTAGAAGACCACCACGTTCAGCGCGGCCACGGGCGTCCAGGCGCGTGCCGGCGTCCACGCACGCGCCGGCAGGTCCGGCAGCTCCTTGACGATGAGGTGTCCGAGTTCGATGGTGAACAGCGACGCGGCCAACTGACGCAGGTAAGGTGCGCGCAACCGGATTCCCGCGAGATAGAACAGCTCGGCCTCCACCAGCAGGGCGAGCGCAACCCACTGGTATTCGAGTTTCAGGAAGATGGCGGCAGCCGCTAGAGCCGCCGTGAGTGTGGTGGCGCCGTGCCACTTGCCCGAGTGCGCGCGCACGATGGCGCCCACCAGGTACGCAGCCGCGGTGGCGGCGAGCAGGTGCCAGATGTGGTCCGGGTCGGCGCGCTGCCACTTAGCCAGCGAGAGGCCGAGAAAGCCCAGGGCGTTCAGCGGCAGCAGCGCGCGGTGTGGGAGCAGCACGTCAAAGGTTTCGAACAACAGCCAGTAGACCGTGAAGATGGCCTGTGCCTGCCACAACGGAGCGCCGGTATCGGGTCGTGATGCGCAGATGGCGTAGGTGGCGATGAGGCCGAACAACGCGAAGTTTCGCCACGCGAAGCGGTGTGACACGTACAGGAGGGATGCCGCCAGCGGTACCAGCGCAATCAACGAAAGCGGCGTGACGTGGGTGATCGCGAGGGTGACGAATGCGATGAAGTAGGCCAGTCCGGTGACGGTCTGGGAGCGGTAGCGCAGGGAATGTACGATCATTCCCGCGGCCACCGCCAGCAGCAGGAGGGCGCCGGCCATGGGATTGTAGAGGATCTTGGCGGCGTCCAACGCCTGCATGGCGTAGACCGTGAAATAGAGCGCCGCCCACCCGCCGCCGAGCAGGCCCTGTGCGAAGATGCGATAGCGATCGCGCGGTTCCAACACGGCACCCGCGATGAGCATGGCGAGGCTGGTGGCGAGGCTGATCGCCACGCGGCCGCCGGGACCCATGTGAGAGAACGCATAGCTGAGCAGCAGTGCGATGCCGATGACCAGCACGAAGACACCGGCTTTGTTGAGCCAGTTGGCGCCGACCAGGGCTTCCCAGTCCGCGGTGGAGCGGCGGGCAAGGTCGGGGGCCGGGCGGGTGCCCTCTGGGCGCGGGCCAGGGGCCTGGGGTTGGAAAGCAGGGGCTGGGGGCTGGAAAACGGGGGTTAGGGGTTGGGGGCTGGGGGTTGGGGGCTGAACCACCGGCGGCACCGTAGCCGCTGGGGTCGGTGGCTGGGCCACCGAGGTTGCGGGCTGGAAGACGGGGACCTGGGGCCGCTCGGGAGTAGGCGGTGCGACGACCACAGGGGGCACGATGGGCGATGGGGGCGGCGTCACCCGCACGGCGGGCGGCGGCTCGGGCTTAGGCGGCGGCGCTGGCTGGGCCGGCTCTGGCGTCGCGGCGGCTGCGGCCCGCGGCGGGCCTTGCGCCACCAGGCGAGCCAGGGCGTCGATGCGTTCGCTCATTTCGGAGAGTCGGTCGCGCAGATAGATCCAACGGATGAGTGCGATGGCGATCACACATACTAAGAGGAAAATTTCCATAAAATGAACTCCTTTTAGGATAGGCTCCTCGCCTATCCGGACCTGCCAGGAGGAGCTACACAGGCCAGGAGGCCTGTGTCGCGACTTGCTGCGCGAGCATTTTCACGCCGCGCAGATCCAGCTTACCGGTGCCGAGCAGCGGGAGCGCCTCCACCTGGTAGAGGTTTTCCCGTTTGGGGAGCCACAGGCGCGGCAGATCCGTTTCCGTCAGACGCAGCCACAGCTCGGAGGGGCCCAGGCCGGGCCGCGTGTAGAGGCCCACCAGGCGCTCGCCGCGCTCCTCGTCGGGAATCGCGGTCACGGCACAGGGGGCGTCGCCGATCACTTTGCCGATGGCCTCTTCGATACGGATGTGAGGCACCATTTCCCCGGCGATCTTGCTGAAGCGCGAGAGGCGGTCGGTGATGCGGATGAAACCTTCGTCGTCGATCAGGGCAATGTCGCCGGTGATGTACCAGCCGTTGTGGAACACGTCGGCCGTGCGTTCCGGCTGATTCAGGTATCCGAGCATGCGGTTGGAGCCCTTCACCAGCAGCAGGCCTTCCTGGTTGGGCGCGAGCGGCTCGAAGGTCACGGGATCCACGATCTTGGCCGCCACTCCGGGCAGCGGTTGGCCGACGCTGCCAGGTTTTGTGCCCACCTGCGTGTACTTGCCGGAATCGAAATTCGGGGCGTTTACCGCGATCACCGGGGCCATTTCGGTGCAGCCATAGCCTTCCAGCAACTCGCGGCCAAACTTTTCGCGGAATGCCGCGGCCACCGGCTCGCGCAGCTTCTCGGCGCCCACCAGCACGAAGCGCAGGCTGGCGAACTGTTCCGGCGTGCATTTGCGCGTGTAGGTGGAGCAGAAGGTTGGCGTGGAGAGCAGCAGCGTGCCTTTGTATTTCTCTACCAGGTCGCCGATGGCCTTGGCGTCGGTGGGATTCGGATGGTAAACCACGCCGCAGCCGGCGATCAGCGGGAACCAGATGGTCACGGTGAAACCGAACGAGTGGAAGAAGGGCAGCACCCCGACAATGCGGTCCCGTCCGCCGATCCAGAAAAGCTGGGCGATGGCTTCGATGTTGGCGATCACGTTGTAGTGCGAAAGCATCACGCCCTTGGGAACGCCGGTGCTGCCGCTCGAGAAGATCACGGTGGCCAGCGAATCGGCCTGGGGAGCAGGTCCCCGGCCTGCGCGGCTCAGCCACCCGATGGGCGCAAACCGCGCAGCCAGCAGCGCGCCGAGTCGTGCCACCTTCCCCGTGCGGGCCAGGATGTCCTCGACGAATACCATGCCTTCCGCGGCCTCGATCTTGGCCTTCGCCAGGAAGATCCGCGAGGTGATCACGGTTCGGATCTGGCACTGCTCCATGGCCGATGCCATGGCTTCGCGGCCGGCGGTGAAATTCAGGTTTACCGGAGGGTGGCCGGCGAGGGTGGCGCCGATGTTGACCAGCGCGCCGGCAACCGTAGGCGGCAACAGCACGCCAACCATCTCCCGGTCCGCCGAATGGCCGCGCATCCAGTTGGCGATGAGCACACTGCCGGTGAGCATCCGGCCATAGGTCAGTTCGCGGCCGGTGGAGTCGGCCATGCAAAAGCGCTTCCAGTTGCGGCGGGCACTGCGGATCACCCGGTGGCCCAACAGGTCGCCGGCCGTCTTGCGGTGGGCCGTAGCGTCGCTCGAGAGTTCCTGGATGGCCTGGCGCACCTCGTGCGCCGCGGTAGTGGGCGGCATGGGCGCGCCGAACGAGACGGTCACGGGATACGGCAGGCGCTTCGGCCATTTCCAGAAGAATTTGCCGTGTTCGAAACTGAAGATGCTGCCCCACAGGCGGTCGATGTGGACGGGGACGATGGGCACGTCCAGCCCGTCGACGATCTTTTCCAAGCCGCGCTTGAAGGGCAGCATGTTGCCGGTACGGCTGATGGCGCCCTCGGCGAAGATGCACACCACGTGGCCATCAGCTATCGCCTCGCGCGCGGTGTTTATGGACTCGATCATCTCCCGGCGATTGCCCCTACCCACTGGAATGGCCATGGTTTTGCGGAAGAACCAGTTCAGCGCTTTGGCTTCGTAATATGGCTTCCACACCATAAAACGGATGAAGCGCTGCACACAGGCGCCGACCAGGAAGCCATCGACATGCGACATGTGGTTGGACACCAGCAGCGCCGGCCCGCGAAACGGAACGTTTTCCTGCCCCACGATGCGAATGCGGAAGATGGTGTGAGTGAGCAGCCAGAGAACGAAGCGGATGAAATAGTCGGGCACGACGGTGAGGATGTAAACGGTCACCAGGAGGGTGAAGATGCCCGCGCCCAGCAGCAGGGTTCCCGCGCCAACGCCCAGCCGGTCGTGCAATGCCCAGAGCAGGCCGGAGGCCAGCAGCATCCCGATGGTCTGATAGAAATTGTTGGTGGCCACCACGCGGCCTTTCTCGCGGTTGTCGCTGCGCTGTTGCATGTAGGCGTAGAGCGGGACGATGAAGAGCCCGCTGGTGGTTCCCAACAGAATGAGGGCGGCCACCGACAGTGCATAGGACCCCTTGGCCGCGAAAAGTGCGATGGCGAAAAGCCCCATGAAGGTGGAGCCTAGAGGCACCAGTCCCAGTTCCACCTTGTCGCCGGAGAGTCGCCCCGCCAGCATGTTGCCCACCCCGATGCCGATGGAAAGGAACGGCAGCAGCAGGCCGGCGCGCAATTCGTTCACGCGCAGGACTTCGTTGCCGAACAGCAGCAGGTCCGGTTTCAGCAGCGCGCCCAGCGACCAGAAGAAGGCCACGCCGAGAACTGCAAGCCACAGCGGCCGGTCATGTACCAGATGTTTGGTGCCTTCGACGACCTCCGAGTATGGATTCACGCGGAACGGTTGCGATGCGCCGGAGGGAGGAACGCGCGTGATCCGCAGGCTGGTGAGAAAACCCGTGACGGCGATGGCCATGGGAATCAACGCCATTTTTGCGGCCTCGCCTTTCCAGAAGGAGAATACGAATACGCCGGTGGCGCCGCCCAGCACGATTCCCATCAGGGTGGTCATTTCCAGCCAGGCATTCCCGCGCGAGAGGTCGCGGTCCGCGAGGATCTCGGGAACGATGCCGTATTTGGCGGGGCTGAACACCGTGGAATGCAGGCCCATCATGAAGAGCACCACCAGCATCAACTGCAGGTGGCCGGTGACGATCGCAAAGGCCCCCAGGGACATGGCCAGGATCTCGAAGGCCTTGACGCCGATCAGCACGCGGCGCTTGCTGATGACATCGGCCAGGTGGCCGGAATAGCCCGAGAAGAGCAGGAAGGGAAGCAGGTAAACGATCTGGACCGCGCCCGCGCTGGCCTTGTTCTCCACGGCGGCCTGGAGCACCAGCATCTGGTACAGATTGTCGTTGAACGCCCCGAGAAACTGCGTCCACAGGAACGCGTGGAAGCCGCCGTTCTTGAGGATGTCTTTGAATCCGCGAGCCATGAATCAACTCCCTTTCAACGGGGCAGACTAGTGCACGGCCCGTACCGATTGGCGCCAATCCACGAACGAACTCAGAATCAATAGTTTATGTGTTTGTGCAGGCGGAGTCATCCGGGGGCGTGTACATTCTCTGTACGAATGGCAGGCGTTTTGTGCCCAGTGGGTGGTGCAAACAAGCAAAGTGGTCGCAGCGAGGTGATCATCGCCGACGCGGAATGGGTGGATATAGGTTCTGTTAGCAGGGTCGGCCGGCATGCGGCGAGCACAGAGCCCCACACGACGAAATCCGCGAGATCCATGAATTTCCACCGGTTGTATACTGAAAACGACAGTGGAGTCCTAAATATGGAGAATCCCGCATACATCCGATCGGGCCCAGCAACCCAGGATAGAACCCACGAACGAGTGATTATGGCCGCCGTAGCCGATCGGCGCTGTCACTCACGCATCGCCTTCAATTCCAAACCGGTCAGGTTGGCCCTCGCTGAAGACGCCGCCGGGGACGGATTCCCAATCGGGGGCGAGTTCGAGGCACACCTTGCCCGCGCCGCCAAGAATGGTTCTCGGCTGCCGCACCGCTTCAGGCGGACTGTGGAATCGAAATTTGACTGTGACTTGAGCAAGGTCCGGGTCCAAACGGGTTGCGACGTGGAAGATCTGGCCGCCCTGTTCCACGCTCGATCATTCTGTCTTGGCACTAACGTCTTTCTTGGCCGTGACGTGCTTAAAGGCGAACCTCTGCTTTCCGCGGCTCTCTTTCACGAACTTGCCCACATCGCCACCCGCGCTGACTGGGAGAAGATCCGCTGCTGGGAGAAGAACGTACACGCCGACATCACCCTGCAGGCGTTCACCGATTTTGGGAAGGAGTTCGACAAACTGCGGGACGCAATCGGGAAGAAGAAGGGTTACCACTCCGATCTCTACAATAAGACGAAGCTGCTCAATCGCCTTAGGGATGCTTCGAGCAATATGGATTATCGCGAGAGGGTTTGCAACCCCGGCGCCACGGCTGCTTACGGTCTGGGATACATCAAAGGCGAGGGGCCGCGTCACGGTGAAGGGTACAACTACACCAATCCGGATCCCGCGGCGAACGCGAAGCAGAACTGGGCAGAAGAGCTGAAGTGGATCAACCACGCAAAGAACGAACTCGCAACGTACTTTGAATCCCCCGCCGCAAAGCTCACGCCCGTCGGCATGCAAGTCACGTCAAGCGACTTCTGGATTAACAGCTTGGCGAATGCCCTGCACGTTGCGGAGGACAGGGGATCGCACCGCGAAGGCACCGAAGGGTTCGGGCACAACGATCCGCGAGTTCCTCCTCCGCCGAAGGTGACCATCGAGTATACCGCTGGCGGGAGCCAGATCGTCCACTGGGAATATTCCAAAATGCCCCCCTGGACTCCGGATGATCCGCTTTACCATCACGACCATTCCATTAGGGGGCCGAAGCCTATCTGGATGTACTGCAACTATTGCGCGTATAGTATGGCTCTGACCAATAGCCGCTACGTGATGAAAACGTTCTTCGATGCTCTTGTGCCCCTGAAGCTCGGCATCGTCGTGCACGCGCACGCGGTGTAGCAGGCCGGAACCCAACGCAGGAGATTCCGCGTTGCGGTTTCCTATTGCTTTCCCATAGGAGTGATGCCATTGTGGTTCTCGTAAACTTCATTGCGGAGATTTGGGGAGTCCCTGAGAGGACCTCGGCTGTCGGGCGCGCAATGGTAAGCGTGTCGGTGGGGTCACGCCTGTCCTTGGCGTTGCCCGGCCTTGTGGTTGGCTGAAGGCGACATGTCCGCAAGTTCTTCACGGACTTAGGCTCAGAACTCCTATAGTAGTCGCCTGCGGGGCGAGTGCTCGTGTTAACGACGCCCAAATGGAAACAGTGAGTATCTGTATGTTTCCGAGCGCCCACCGCTCCGGCGCTTAAGTCCCAGAACTCGTCAATGACCCAATTCGCGTGAGCTTGTAAGAGGATGCGAGTTGTTCAGACGGCCGCGCAAATCGGCACGATATTA
>JAIQFL010000020.1 GCA_020073365.1 Terriglobia bacterium
ACTCGACCCGTGGCCGCGAGAGCGTCGAGGTCCCCGCGCGCCGTGACCGCCGACACGGCCAGGTTCTTCGCCACCTCGCTGATGGTGACCTGGCCGCTCTGCTCCACCATTTCCACGATGACCCGCCGTCGCTCTTCCGCGAGCAACCGGGGCGCGTTCGTCTTTACCGCTTTCTTCTGCACGGTCAGGAGCCGCCGCTTTCGAATTCTTCCGATTAGTTTACTTTTGATTTGCTTTTTTGTCTATCGCTGCGACGATAACGATTTAGAAGCCGTGAAAGAATCGCCCGCAGGCGGGCGAGGCAGGCGGAACCGCCTGCCTCACCAGGGCAGATGCCGATGCGCGACTGCATTTCGGACGCGGCTGGGGTGGACCGACTCCGGCAAAGCCGGCCTCGTTTTCAGAAGTGGAGGGCCACACCCACCAACGGCAAGATGTGGTTCCGTCCCACGGTGCCACTCAGGCCAGCGCCGGTCACATAGTCCCGGACTTCGCCCCGCAGGCTAATCCGCCGTGCCAACCGAACGTCCACCCCGCCGCCGAAATCGAATACGCCGTGGGTGGTTGAATTGGACTTCACGTAGGGGCTCGACTCTCCCGCGATGGTTGCATAGTTGAAGAACCCGGCCCCGCCGCCGAGGACTCCATACACGGAGATGCGCGACTGAACCGGGACCATGAACCGCACCCCAGGCGCGAACGTATTCATTCTGTAATTGATGGAACCAGCGATGCTGGCAGTGCTTTTTCCGGGGTTGGTGAATGTGATCGGAAAGAATTCAACCCACAGGCTGGCAGCCGATTTTCGCATCACCTGGTAGCCGTAGCCGGTAGACTGGCTGTAGCCTGTGGAACTGTACACTGTGACACCTGACCCACCGATTACCTGAGATTCGACGCGAGCCGGACCGAACAGAAAGAAGATGTCCATGTTCTGCACCAGCCCTTGCGCCCATGCGCTGCCGGACAAGAGCGCCAGGCACAGGAACTTGAGCGGGGAAGTCATCCTCATCTGTATTGTCACAGGCTGTATCGCCTGGCCTCACAAGCATCTTAGAAGGATCGGGCGGGGCGTTCCAAGGAATTCCGATTGAGTGGCCGAATTCTTCGCTGGGCGGCGCGCACCGCTCAGGACCGCTTCAAACCGCTCAGAATCGGCATCCGCCGCCCGGCGGGAAACCGTTGTCTGCGACGAAAAACGCCCCCTATACTGAAGTCACTTCCTCATGCGCCGGGCGATAACATGGTTCGTTGTGGTGACCGCACTGTGCACGCCGTCGTCTTCGGCGGAACGCAGGTCGTGGAACAGAATCCGCTATGCCGGCGGAACCATTCCCGTGAAGACCAGCCCCTACGACTGGAACACCACCCTGACGGTGAGCGTGAATCCGAATATGATTGTGCTAGAGATCGCTCCCGTCTCCGTCTTCCAAACCAAGCAGATCGTGAGAATGAAACCCTCACAGGTAACATCCTTGAGCGCCGGGCCGGCAGCCTGGCGGCGGGTCGGCGAGGTGAGCGGGGCTCAACTCCCCGCCAAGTCCCCGGCACTCTTCGGTCTGCTGAAGGATTTCGGGTTCCTGGGCATTGTCTATCAGACGGACGACGGCAAGAGCGCCGCCATCCTCCTGGACAGCTACTTCAGTTGGCAGATGCTTCGTGTTCTCAAGGCGGTGACCGGCAAGGAGATTGAGGAATCGCCATGATCGGCGACAGGAAGCCGCATTGATGGTCCGCAAACTGCTTGAACTGGCACCGCTGGTGGTCTTTGCCTTCGGTGCACTGACTTTTTCCATCCTCACCGTTTTTTACTGGGGCGAGCGGCGACGAAAGCCGGGAGGACCCACGGCCTTCCCCGCGTTTACCCTAGTGTGTGCCGCCGCGTTTCTGAACAATCTGCTGTTCCAGGTCATCAGCCTCGGAGGCGCGGGTGAGTCACTGACCGCTGGTGTAATCCTGGTGCGAAACCTGACCGCGGGCTTACTGCCGGCGCTCATGCTGCACCTGGTTTTCGAAATCGAGCGCAGCGGACTGCCCGGCCGCCGCCCGTGGCGAGCGGCTCTCATCGCATTCTATGGCGGCGCCGCCGTGTCCACTCTGGCGAGAGGCCTGAACGAAGCGGGCCTGGTCTCCACTCCCGGGAGCGACGCCCTGTATCACGCTCCGGCGGTGACGCTGGCGGTGGCTGGCGGTGCGGGGCTCTTGCTACAGGCACTCTCCCGCCGGCCCTGTCCGGTGAGCGAACGCGCCCACCGCCGCTGGGTCCGCGCGCTGCTGGTTCTGATGCTGCTTTCGGCCGCTGCCAACCTTGGCGGGGTAGGCATCTTGTTGGGCCAGATGCCCGACTACCTCCTGCTGGCCTTCTTTTGCGTGAGCCTGTATTATCGGGAGCGCCTGGTGTTCTTCGACCTGCTGGTAAAGCGCGGCGCCTTCCTGGGTGTGGGCCTGGTGATTCTGACCCTGTGGGTCGCGGTAGACGGGCGCTTCTTGTTTGGTCCTTCCTCCGACTGGAGCCCCGGGATTTACGCGGTGGGGTTGCTGCTCTTCTGGCTCGCGGCGCCGTGGGTTTACGCTCAGGTGGCGCGCGTGGTGGACCGTGTGTGGTTGCGCCGCCCCTATTCGGCAGCGGAGGCGGAGCGCCAGTTCATTCGTGGCGTACAGCCGGGCGCCACCGAAGACGAGCTCCGTGCGCGCGCCGCCAGCAGCCTGAGCGACATTTTCCAGGCGCCCGCGGAAGTCCGATTCGACCGATCCGCCCTCCCCCACCCGAGCGGTTCCGAGGACACAGGCTTAACCGCGGATCTGGAGCGGAACGGCGCGCGTCTGGGTACCATCCTGCTGACTGCGCGTCCCAACGGCGTGCCGTTTCTGAGCGATGACCGGCGGCTGCTGCAGTCGCTCGCGGGCACCCTCAGCCTGGTGCTGGAGAACGTTCGTTTCCGCGTGGAGCGCCACCGCCAGGAGGAGCGCGAACAGCAGCTCCGCTGGCTCGCCAGCCGCGCCGAGTTGAAGGCCCTGCGCGCCCAGATCAATCCGCACTTTCTGTTTAACGCCTTGAGCGTGATTGCCGGTCTTTTGCATTACCAACCCGAATTGGCGGACGAGACCATCGAGCGGCTGGCCCAGGTCTTCCGGTATACGCTTCGCAAATCGGAAAACGAATGGGCGCCTCTCGCCGAGGAGGTTGAGTTTGTGTCCGCGTACCTGGGCATCGAGCAGGCCCGTTTCGGCGAGCGGCTGCAGGTGAAATTGGAAGTGGATCCGGCGGCGGCGCGGATTCTCATTCCTGCCATGAGCATTCAGCCGCTGGTTGAGAACGCGATCCGGCATGGCGTTTCCGCCATGGAAGGCCGCGGCACAGTGGAGCTGAGAGCGACTCTCGATCGCGCGTGCCTTTCGGTGGAGGTGCGCGACAACGGCCCCGGCTTTCCGCCGGGCTTCTGTTTGGAAGAGGCCGGCGATGGCCACGGCCTGCGAAATGTCGCGGAGCGGCTGCGGGGCTACTATGGCGATGCCGCCCGGTTATCCTGGGAAAGCGGACGGAGCGGCACGCGGGTGGTGCTGACGCTCCCGCAATCGGCCGTTTCCGGTTTCACCGGGGGAGACGCTCGTGATACGGGTTCTGATTGTTGACGATGAAGCGCCGACGCGCGTGCGGCTGCGCCAGATGCTGGCATCTCACGCGGACATCGAAGTGGCCGGGGAAGCCGAAAACGGCGTCGAAGCCATGGAGATGGCCGCACAACTCCGCCCCGACCTGATTCTGCTGGATATCCAAATGCCGGGATCGAGCGGCATCGACGTAGCTGCCTGTTTGCCCCAACCGCGGCCCCACGTGATCTTCTGCACGGCTTACGACCAATATGCGGTCGAGGCCTTCGAACTATGCGTGGTGGACTATCTATTAAAGCCCATCAACCGCGCTCGCCTGACGCAGGCACTGGACCGGGTTCGCTCCCTCCCTGCCTCGGGAGGACGGGAGGCGGCGCTCGACCAGGCCCTTCGCCGCCCATGGTCCTCGCCGGCCCGTTTCCTGGTTCGCAGTGGGGCGCACTATCTGGTGATCGGCGAATCGCGCGTGCTGTATTTCGGCTCTGAGGGAAGTCTGACGCGGCTGGTTGCGGACAGCGGACAGTATTGGATGGACCCTACCCTGAACGAGTTGGAGCAGCGGCTCGATCCGGCGCGTTTCTTTCGCATTTCCCGCGCCGCACTCATCAATCTGAACGCGGTGACCGAAGTAGTCCCGATGACCGGGAGCTCGGGAGAGGTCGTGTTGAAGAGCGGCCAGCGACTGGAAGTCAGCCGGCGCCGTTTCCGCGATTTGCTGCAGTCGCTCGCGGGAGCGCCTCAAGCGTAATGGGGCAGACGCCACGAGCGTCGGTCCAGTGCGCCGCAACTCGGGGAGTCTGGGGACGTTCCGTATACAGCTTCCCCGCCCGGATGCGGTCCTTGCTGCTGTAGGATACAAAAAGGTCGTAGATGGCCACGCTCTGTCCCTCCTCATGGTCCGGTAGGGCTTATCACCATGGGTTAGGGACTCAGCAAGCTGCCAGCAGGGAGCGTGATGGAAGAGGTCTTCGAAGCAACCGGCGTCCGGGGAGTATTGCACCGGCCCGAACAGCAGAATGGTGACGCGATCGCGTTGACTCATGGCGCGGGCTCCGATTCCAACGCTCCGCTGCTGGTGCGGTTAGCACGGGCGTTCGCGGAGGCCGGATGTCTGGTGCTGCGATACGATTTGCCGTTCCGCCAGCAACGCCCGAAGGGATCTCCGTTCCCCGCCGGAGCGGCGCGCGACCGTGAGGGAATCGAGCGGGCGGTGGCGGCCCTCGGGGACCTCGCCGGAGGACGCGTCTTTGCCGCGGGACACTCCTACGGCGGGCGGCAATCCGCCATGGCCGCTGCGGAACGGCCGGGCATGGCCGCGGGGCTGCTGCTGCTGTCGTACCCGCTGCATCCTCCGCACCAGCCCGAGAAGAAGCGGACGTCATTCTTTCCGGATCTGCGAACTCCTGCGCTGTTTGTGCATGGGACTGCGGACCCGTTCGGCTCCATCGAAGAGCTGCGGGAAGCGATGACCCTGATATCCGCCCGCACGGACCTCATGGTGATAGAGCGCGCGGGCCACGACTTGAAGAAGGCCGGGGACCTGGCGGGGGACATACTGACGCGCCTGCGCGCGCTGTAACACGGGCATTTCTGCCTGTGTTGGTTTTCCTGGCAAGCGCATCCGGCAAGAAACACAGGCAAGAATGCCCGTGTTACCCTAAAATAATTCCCCAAGGGGCATCCTCCTATGCGCGACTACCGCTATACGACTCCCCACGGGATCGAGGTCACTCGCACCGTTTCGAAGGGCAACTTCCGGAAGGGATTGAAACCCTTACTGCGAGACCTGGACCAGCACCGTGGGATTTATCTCTCCTCGGGATACGAGTATCCCGGGAGGTACTCGCGCTGGGACATCGCCTCCACCTGCCCGCCGCTGGAAATCATCTCCCGAGACCGGGACGTGGAACTCCGGCCGCTCAACACGCGCGGCGGGAAGATCGCAGAGTTGCTCTATCCCGTGCTGGCCGCACATCCGCATTGGGAAGCGTTCGGTTTTGAAAATGGCGTCCTGGCGGGCCGCTTGAAGGCGCTGCCGAAACTGTTTTCCGAAGAGGAGCGCAGCAAGCAGCCTTCCGCTTTTTCGATTCTCCGCGCGCTCATCGAGGAGTTTCGCGGCGAAGAGGATTCCCGCCTGGGACTGGTGGGCGCCTTCGGCTACGACCTCCTGTTTCAGTTCGAGCCCATCGAGAAGAAACTGCCGCGGTGCGGGCACAAGGACCTGCACCTGTTCCTCTGCGACGATATCTGGTTCATGGACCGCAAACGGGAACAGGTGGAGCGCTTCCGCTACGAATTCGAGCGCGAGGCGGTCTCGACCCACGGACTCGCCAGAGACGCAGCGATCGTGGCGTCGCCGGTGGATGCGCCGCCCGGACCGATCGTGTCCGACCACACTCCGGAAGAGTACATGGCCAACGTGGAGCGTGTGCGCGAGGGCATGCGCCGCGGCGACTATTACGAAGTGGTGCTGCGACAGACATTCAGCACGCCCTACTCGGGCAAAGTGTCGGAGCTGTTCGAGCGCGTGCAGCGCGCCAGCCCCAGCCCCTACGAGTTCTTCCTGCAATTCGGCGAGGAGCAACTGGTGGGCGCATCGCCCGAGATGTTCGTGCGGGTGGAAGGGCAGCGCGTAGAGACCTGCCCCATTTCCGGGACGGCGCAGCGCACCGGCGACCCGCTGCGCGACGCGGAGAACATCCGCGAACTGTTGAAGTCCACCAAGGATGAGTCGGAACTCACCATGTGCACGGACGTGGACCGCAACGACAAGTCGCGGGTCTCGGAGCCCGGCAGCGTCAAGGTGATCGGGCGGCGCCTGATCGAATCGTACGCCGGTGTTTTCCACACGGTAGACCATGTGGAGGGCTTCCTCAAAGAAGGCTTCGATTCGCTCGACGCGTTCCTCAGCCACATGTGGGCCGTGACCGTGATCGGGGCACCGAAGAAAGCGGCGGCCCAAACCGTGGAGGCGCTGGAGAAGAACGCGCGGGGGTGGTACGGCGGCGCGGTGGGGATGATCTCGCTCGGTGGCGACATCAATACCGGCATCCTGATTCGCACCACGTATCTGCGGGACGGTGTGGCGTCGTATCCCGTGGGTGCGACACTGCTCTACGATTCGGTTCCGCAAATGGAGGAGCGCGAAACGCGCCTGAAGGCCACCGGGTTCTTCCGCACGCTGGGCACCGGCGAGCCCGCGCTGGCAGCCGTGGCTGGGGATCGCGAGCCCGTCGGGGTGGGTGTGAAGTTGCTGCTGGTGGACAACGACGACTGCTTCATCCACACGCTGGCGAACTACGCGCGGCAGACCGGAGCGGAAGTGGTGACCTATCGCGCGGGGTTCCCGGCGGAGCTGATTTCGCAGGTAGCGCCGAACCTGATTCTGATTTCGCCCGGCCCGGGGCGGCCCGCCGACTTCGGTGTGCCGGACCTGGTGAAGACCGCGGTCCGGCTGGGCGTGCCGGTCTTCGGAGTCTGTCTGGGCTTGCAGGGCATCGTCGAGGCGTTTGGCGGCGAACTGGGTGTGCTGGACTATCCTATGCACGGGAAGCCCTCCACGGTACGGCACCGCGGCATCGGGATCTTCGAGGGACTGCCTGGGGAGTTTCAGGTGGGCCGTTACCACTCGCTGTTCGCGCGGCGCGAGACGTTCCCGGCGTGCCTGGAAGTGACCGCGGAGAGCGCCGACGGCGTGATCATGGGATTGCGCCACCGGGAACTGCCCATCGAGGCCGTGCAGTTCCACCCCGAGTCGATCCTCACCGCCGAAGGCGACCACGGCCTGAAGCTGATGGAAAACGCGGTGAAGTTGGGGAAGGCAGCGAAGGTCGGGTTGGGGTAAGTTCGGCCACGCGTCGCCCGTGGCAAGTATCTTCACCAGCGTCTTTACGCTTCGGGCGACGGTGGTAGGGTGGCCCGTGATCTGGTTGACGCGACGTTCACAATAATGTAAACATGGACTGGGTGTTCTTGGTGCCTCATACGGATGTAGTGTTCTACCAGGATGACGATGAAAACCAAACGGTTTTGATTCATCAATGGATGAAGACGCTCCCGGCAAAGGTTCAGGACAAGTGCCAGGCGTATTTGGGGCAACTGGAAGATCTCGGCCATGAACTGAGACGGCCCGTCGCCGACTATCTACGGGACGGTATTCACGAACTTCGGCCGTCGTACCAAGGCGTTCAGTATCGGATGTTGTACTTCTTCCCTAAACAGGAGAGGAGTTCAGTGAAGGGGTCGAAGGCCGTGGTCGTATCGCATGGCTTTGTGAAAGAGGGAGTGGTGCCGGGTGCAGAGATCGACCGGGCCATCGCGCGGAAGCGAGCATTTGAGCGACGCCCTGAAAGGCACACGTTCAGGCCAGCGAGGAGGTAACGGTTTGCATGGCAGCGATGAAAAACTTTCACTCGGAAGCACTTCAATACACCTATGACACGCTCATCGGGAATGACCCGGAACGAGTAGCTTCTTACGAAGAGGAAGTCATCAATATCGAAGTGGCGAAGTTGCTTTACGACTTGCGGACGAAGGCAGGGTTGAGCCAACGAGAGTTGGCGAGAAGGGTGGGAACAAAGGCCTCTGTGATTTGCCGTCTCGAAGACGCAGATTACGAGGGTCACTCTCTTTCAATGCTGAAGAGAATTGCAGCGGCCCTGGACAAGCGAGTGGAGATCCGGTTTGTTCCGACGAGGAGGCCGGTGGTGAAAACCGCTCGACAAAAACGCAAACCCGTACGGAAGACGGCGTGAAACGTCCATTCGCGCGCAGGGTGACACGCGGAAGCATATCAAAGCATGGCCCCGGGTCCACTCACCACGCGAACGGAATCAGCGCCTTCACCTCTCGCCGGTATTGCACGTACTGTGAGCCGAACTCCTCGATCATGAAGCGCTCCTCCAGCACGGATTTGCGTTTGAATTCGAACACCAGGAGGACAAAAGCGATCAGGCACCTTACCTCGCCCACGGCCAGAGCGGTGCCGAGAAAGGCGAGCGACAGCCCCGAATAAATCGGATGGCGAACCACGGAATAGGGACCACTCCGCACCAGTTCGTGATCCTGTTTCAGGGTCACCGTTCCGCTCCAGTTCCGGCCGATGTAGAGGCGGGCCCAGATCGCCAATGCGGCGCCAGCGGCCGTGAGCGCGAACCCTGTCCAGCCGATGGTATCGGAATCCGGGACGAAACGCCAACGGAGGAAGCCTCGCCGGAAGAAGTCTTTGGATAGGAGAGTGAATGCCAGGACGAGCAGGCAGATGTGGACAATGAGACTGGCCGCGGGCTGGTGGCGGGCCGTCCGCTTGGTAATGAACGCGCCGATCAGCCAGACGAGACCAACCACAATCCAGGCGGCACGAATCCCTTGCTGAAAATCGAATGGCATCAGTCCCTCGGTCCCGTATGCGGAACACACTGAAACACACAGACCAGGAGGTCCGTGTTACTCGGCCAGTACCAGGCCGGACGGCAGTTCCTCTCCGAAGATGCGGCCCAGCGTCCGGTCATCCTCTTCTTCCCCTTCCAGCACCGCCAGCAACCGGTCGGCATGCGGCATGGCTTGGAGCTTGCTCTTGACGCTGACGCGCGTGGCGGGCGGCAGGTCGCGGGTGGGGTCTTCGGTGCGGCGGGCCATGCCGGCGAGGGCGTCACCGGCGGTCGGGATTTTCAGGAGCGTCTCCACCCAGCGGGCCACGGTGGCGGGTGGAACGACCAGGTTGATCGGCCCGTAGAACAGCTTGCGCGCGCCCAGGCGCAATAGGCACCAGAGCTCGCTCTCCTTGAAATCGCCGGCCTTCACGCGCTTGATCAGGGCTTCGCCCAGCTCCGTCTTGGTGCCGATGGGGAGCAACTCCAGGCTGGCGGCGCTCCGCCACATTTCGCGCAGCAGCCCGGGGTTGATGCGCTGCGGCTTCTTATTGCCTCGCGGCAGCAGGAAGCCCGAGAGCCGCTGATAGATGTCGGTCTGCTGGTTGCGGTTCTGGCCGCCGGCCAGGCGGCCCCAGAAGATCCACCAGTCGATTTCGCACTGCACCTGGTTGCCGTAGGTGATGCCGCCGGAGTAGACCCGGCGCGCCTGCTCGATCCGAAAATCGTCGCCGGGATAGCCGAAGCCGGGGCGCAGGCAGAAGCCGCAGAGATTCAGCCAGCGGGCTTCGTACGCAGGACTCTTCTTGCGACCGTCGGCGGCCGCCAGGAACGCGTCCGCCATCTGGCGGATCGCGGAGAGCGGCCAACTGTTCTTCCCTAGGCCCATCGTCTGTTCCAGCTTCGCCGGAACCTCCTCCGGCGGAATCGGCGATTTCGCCGTGGGGGAGAACACCGACTCGATCAGCCCCAGCGAGTTCTTGAGCGCCTGGTCGCTGACCACCGCGGCGGCTTTGCGCTCCACGGGCTGCGCGGCGGCCTGCTTGCGAAGCTCGAACTGCAGGTTCCACCGGTTCTCGCTGATCTTGGATTCGCACCAGGTTTCGAGTGTGCCGAGTTCGGTCAGCCGCGCCCCCAGCTTGACCGGGATCAATCGCTCCTCGGCCTTCTTGCCGAAGCGAATTACGGCATTCAGCGGCGCGTGCCTGTGAAGCTCCGGATCGTCCGCAGCGAATTCGATCAGGTTGCCCAGTTGGTCGTCGGTGCGGGTCAGCGAGCTGTACAGGCGGAAGGAGACGGGGCGATTGGCCACCAGTTGCAGCGCGTCATTATCGATCTCGAGGGCCGCGCCCTCCTCGGCCCCGCGCGGCACCAGGCACACCGCGGGGAACTTTCCTTCGCGCGGCTCGCCGAGGGCGATGTAGTAGGTCCGCGGAAGGCCTCCGCGCACCAGCACGCCGCTGCCGGTGGAGCGGACGTAGGAATAGTAAGCCGCGCCGCGAGCCACGGCGAGGTCCAGCTCGGTATTCTCGAGGATCTCCGGCCGGCGGTCATACCAGCGGCCCACGACGTCGGCCACGCGGTCGCGGAGGATTTCGGGAATGAAGAATCCGCCGTTAAACAGGATGGCGTCGGGTATCTGCCCGGTCGGTTCCAGGAACGCGTTCAGGTGGCGCGTCACGGCGGGATCGGAGACGTAGGGCAGCCCCAGTTCGCGGAAGAGGCTGCGCTTTTCATCCTTGGGCGCTTCGCCACGCGCAGTGAACGGCAGGAAGCCTTCGAGCGCCAGTTCCAACGCTTCCTCGCGCAGGATTTCGCTCTTGAGCGACTTCCCGATGAGCGCGGAGCCCGACCCCACTACCGTGATCTCGACGCCCTTCAGGTTGGGATCGTTGAGCAGCTTCTCCTTGGCCGCGGTACACTGGCGGCGCAGGCCGGAGCGCTGGCGGATGGAGAGCGGCACTCCCAGTTTGGTCTCCACCAGCCAGGCGAGGGTAAGATCCAGGTTGTCACCGCCCAACAACAAGTGCTTTCCCACGGCGGTGCGCGTGAAGTTCACCAGATCGCCCTCGCGGGAAACGCGGATGAGGCTGAAGTCGCTGGTGCCGCCGCCCACGTCGCAGATCAACACGATCTGGCCATCGAACAGCTTCTTGCGTGACTGCGCCAGGTTATTGGCGATCCAGGAATAGAATGCCGCCGCTGGTTCCTCGAGGAGCGTGAGGCGTTGGAGGCCGGCGTCACGCGCGGCCATTACCGTGAGCTCGCGGGCCTCTTCGTCGAACGAGGCGGGCACCGTCAGGACGATATCCTGTTCGGCCAGCGGGATGCCCTTGGCTTTGTCCCATTCCTCGCGGAATTTCGCGATGAACCGCGCCGACACCTCCACGGGCGAGAGCACGCGGCCGGTCTCCTGCGAGTCCCAAGGGAGAATCTTCGCGGTGCGATCCACGTCGGGATTGGAGAGCCAGGATTTGGCCGAGTGCACCAGCCGGGTGGGGATGATGGCGCCCTGTTCGCGCGCGTAGAGGCCCACGGGCTGCCCGTCTTCCAGGAACAGGAACGAGGGCAGCGTCCGGCGGGGCTCGGCGCGTCCCGCGGCGATGAGCTGGGTCGTCTCGAAGATATGGAGCGGGGGGAAATCGCGATCCTCGGCTTCGCGCTCGTCGATGTAAGCCATGGCGGAGTTAGTGGTGCCGAGGTCGATGCCGATCTTCATACTTCTTCCAGCTTACGTGAGGTGGGACGGTGGTGGAACCGATTGATGAGGTAGATGGGCAAACAAGACTGAGGCGCGCCACAACTCCAGGCTCAAACCTTGGTGCAACGGGATGGGTGCGGCCGGAAAACCATACTGCTGAACGCCGGTGCGAATACCGAACTGGCAGGCCAGAAGGCCCGCCCCACGGGGCCCGCTCATCCCCGATCCAGCAAGTCCAGCAATCTCTCCTGTACCGCTTCCGCCGTCGGTCCATCGGTCGTGATCACCAGGATCGTATCGTCCCCCGCAATGGTACCGATCACTTGCGGCCACCCTTCGTTGTCCAGCGCTACCGCCACCGAGTTGGCGTGGCCGGGCGACGTCTTCAGTATCACCAGGTTCTGCGCGCGCAAGACATCCTTCAGAAATTCCGCCGCCAGCATGGAAAACTCGGGACCGGTCTCCTCCGGCGCCATCTCCTGGTAACCATCGCGCGTCTTCACCAGGCGCAGGTCGCGAATGTCGCGCGAAAGCGTCACCTGCGTGGCAGCGATCCCCAACGCTCCCAACTCGTGCGCCAGTTCCTCCTGAGTGGAAATCCGCTTGCCGCGAATCAGCTTCAGGATCTGGCCCTGCCGGTAGGTTTTGGTCATGACATCATCCTTTCGAGGCGCTCTTTCGCGGCAATCCGCGCGGCGGCGACGGCCTCCGGTCCGGTTCCGCCAGGCACCTCGCGGGACTCCATGCCACGCCTGGGATCCAGGAGCGCAACCATCTCGCCCGTGAACTCCGGCGCGAATCGCCGCATCTCCTCGGGCGTCCAGTCCGCCGGCTTCTTGCCGCCGCGCACGCTCTCGAGCACGAACCGGCCCACAATCTGGTGTGCCTGGTGGAACGGCGTGCCGGCCCTCGCCAGCGCCTCGGCGAGGTCGGTCGCCACCACCCAGCTCTCCTCCGCGGCAGCCGCGGGCCGGGCCGGATGCAACTTCACGGACTCGACCACCACGCGCACCATCTCGAGGCACCCGCTCAACTGATCGGCGGCCTCGAACAGGGGTACCTTGTCCTCCTGCATATCGCGATTGTAGGTCATAGGCAGGCCCTTCATCGAAACCATGAGGGACGTCAGGCCGCCCATCACGCGCCCGGTCTTCCCGCGGATCAGTTCCAGCGAATCCGGATTCTTCTTCTGCGGCATCAGGCTGGACCCGCTGGTGACGCCGTCGCCCAACTCCATCCAGCCAAACTCTTCGCTGGAATAGAGGATCCAGTCCTCGGCGAGGCGGCTCAGGTGGAGCATCGTGACGCTGGCGGCATACAGGAAATCCAGGGCGAAATCGCGGTCACCCGAAACATCCATGCTGTTGCGCGTGATGCCCTCGAAGCCCAGATCCTGCGCGATGGCTTCGCGGTCGAAGGGGAAGCCACTCCCGGCCAGCGCGCCGGAACCGAGCGGCAGTATGTTGGCGCGCCGGCGCGCCTCGCCGAACCGCTCCCAATCCCGCGAGAACATTTCGAAATACGCCAGCAGGTAGTGGGGCCACAATACGGCCTGCGCGCGGCGCATGTGCGTATATCCCGGGATCACGGCATCGGGATACGCGGCGGCCAGGCGAAGCAGCGCGCCCATCACCCCGCAGAGCAGCCTGCGCACACGGTCGCACTCCTCGCGCAGCCACAAACGGGTGTCCAGCGAAACCTGCTCGTTGCGGCTACGGCCCGTGTGGATCTTGTCGGCCACCGCTCCGGCGCATTCCTTCAGTTTGCGGATCACCAGCGTGTGAACGTCTTCGTCCGTGGCGCCCTCATAGAACGCCGCGCCCGCCGCCTCTGTGCGAATCTGGTCGAACGCCGCCACGATCTGCGCGCACTCGTCCGCCGTCAGAATGCCGACCCGTTCCAGGGCGCGCGCGAAGGCTTGCGATCCGCGAATATCCGCGTCGATAAGCCGCCGGTCAAAATCGAGCGATCCCGAAAACCGCTCGAACACCTCGGACGGGCCGGTTTCAAAGCGCCCCCCCCAGAGTTTCATAACGGCCCGCCGGTGGAAGAAGGCCGATTGCCAACTGCCCGGAGGGCGCCCAGCGGGTTGGCAACCTGCCCCACACAAGTGAGTTTCATTTGGATTTCCGCGCGGCGGCCAGGGCGGAAAGCGCGCGCACCTTGATCGGCAGTCCCACCAGGTTAATGAAGCCAAGGGCGTCCTTCTGGTCGTACGCCTCCCCCATGGTGAAGCTGGCGATATCCAGTGAGTACAGGGACTCCGGAGACATACGCGAGAGCGGCTCGATATTCCCCTTGTAAAGCCGCAACTTCACCTGGCCGGTGGTGGTCTCGCTCACCCTTTCGAAGAACGCGTCGAGCGCCTCGCGGAGGGGCGTGAACCATAGGCCGTTGTACACCATCTCGGCGTATTCCAGCGCGCGCTGCTGCTTGTAGTGCAGCGTATTCTTGTCGAGAGTCAGCGCCTCCAGCTCGCGGATGGCGAACATGATGAGGGCGCCGCCGGGCGTCTCGTAGCAGCCGCGCGACTTCATGCCCACGAAGCGGTTCTCCACCAGGTCGATACGCCCAATGCCGTGCTCGGCTCCGATGGCGTTCAGCGTTTCCAGCAGCTCGAAAGCCTTCATGCTCTTGCCGTCCACCGAAACCGGCACTCCTTTTTCAAAGGCGATCGTCACCTCGCCCGCCTGGTTGGGAGCTTCAGCGGGGCTCTTGGTAAGCATCCAGATCTCATCCGGTGCCGCGTTGGCCGGGTCTTCCAGCGCCCCGCCCTCGTGCGAGATGTGCCAGATGTTACGGTCGCGGCTGTAGATCTTTTTAGTGGAGGCCGAGATGGGCACATTGTGCCTGGCCGCATAGGCGATGGCGTCCTCGCGCGAAACGATCTTCCACTCGCGCCACGGAGCGATCACCTGGAGATTGGGCGCGAGGGCTTTATAGGTGAGCTCGAAGCGCACCTGGTCGTTTCCCTTCCCTGTGCAGCCGTGCGCCAGGGCGTCGCAGCCCGTGGCCAGCGCCACCTCCACCTGCTTCTTGGCCAGCAGCGGCCGGGCGATGGACGTGCCCAACAGGTATTTGTGCTCGTAAACGCCGCCCGATCGCACCAGTTTCCAGAGGTACTCGGAGACGAACTCCTCACGCAGGTCCTCGATGTAAACTTCCGAGGCGCCGGTCTTTCGGGCTTTCTCTTCCAGACCGGTGAGTTCGTCGCCCCCCTGGCCAATATCGCCGCACACCGCGACGACCTCGCATCCATAGTTCTCCTTCAGCCACGGAATAATGACAGAGGTATCCAACCCGCCGGAGTAGGCGAGAGCCACTTTCTTCGGTTTGCTCATAAGGTTTGTGACACAGGCGTCCTTGCCTGTGTTGGTCTTACATTAGCATCATCATCAGCAGCGCCTTCTGGGCGTGCAGCCGGTTCTCCGCCTGGTGGAACACCGCGGAGCGCTCGTTTTCCATGATGGAGTCGGTGGTCTCTTCCCCGCGCTTAGCCGGCAGGCAATGCATGAAGATGGCGTCCGGCCGCGCCAACCGGAACAGCTCGTCGTTCACTTGATACCCGTGGAAGTCCTTCCTCCGCTGGACGGCTTCCTGCTCCTGCCCCATGCTGGCCCAAACATCGGTGTACACCGCGTGGGCGCCATCCAGCGCCGCGGCCGTGTCGTGCGTGATGACGAGCGACGCGCCCGAGACTGCCGACAGTCCTTCGGCCTGCGTCACCACATCCGGGTTGGGCAGGTACCCTTGCGGACAGCCCAACGCGAAATCCATGCCCAGCCGCAGCGCCGTGAGCATCAGCGACTGCGCCACATTGTTGCCATCCCCGATGAACGTCAGCTTGAGCCCGCTCAACTTGCCAAAGTGTTCACGGATGGTCTGGACATCGGCGAGCGCCTGGCAAGGATGATAGGCATCGCTCAAGGCGTTGATGACCGGAACCGAGGACCACTGCGCCAGGTCTTCCACGGTGTTCTGCGAAAACACGCGGGCCACGATTCCGTTCACCCAACGGTCCAGATTGCGGGCGACATCCTTCAGCGGCTCGCGGACACCGATCGGACCTTCGATGAACACCGAATCGCCCCCCAATTGCCGGATCGCCAATTCGAACGTCAGCTTGGTCCGCAGCGAGGGCTTTTCGAAGAGCAGCGCGATGGACCTGCCATCCAGCGCATGCCCATAGTCCCGGGGCGATTGCTTGACCTCGCCCGCCAGGTCCAGCAGATACACCAGTTCATCATTGGTGAGATCGAGATCGCGAAGAAGATCGTTCCCGGAAATCTTGAGGATCTGGTTCGGAGTCACGATGGGCGCCATGGCTTCGCCTTCTTTGAATGTTTATTCACTCATATGAATAATCACACATAAGGGGCCGTCGCGTCAACCATCGATGAGACGTGACCCGCGTGATCCGCTCGAAAGCGAGTCGTCTGCGGGCACGATTGCCGGCCGCGATGGCACACCCGGGAAAATGCCGGACTTTATCCGCTATCCTGAAGTATTGGAGCGACACATTTGAGCCGTATTTTTCTTGCATTCCGTTGTTTTTTCAATATCCTGTTCCAGGGAGCGCTGGCGCCTGAGGTCTTGACTTCCCTCAACCTGACCCGGCGCGAACCGGGGCCCGCAAAAACCGCGGCTGCGAAGCCGGTTGCAGCGCCGCCCGCGGTAAAGACCTCCGATGGAGCTCTTCAGATTCTCGGCATTTTGCAGCGCGATTCCCGCCTGGTGGACTTCCTCATGGAAGACATCACGTCCTACTCCGACGACCAGATCGGCGCGGCGGTCCGGGAGCTCCACGACCAGTGCCGCGATTCCATCGCCCGATATGTCACCCTGCAACCGGTCATCGACGGGGTGGAAGGGACCTTCGCCAAAGCGCCCTCCGCCGACCCGAATGTGATCAAATTCATCGGGAACGTTCCAGCCACGCCACCCTCCGGCGGCACGCTTCGCCACAAGGGGTGGCGCGCGGCTAAAGTGGATCTTCCGGCCTTGTCCGCCAGGCAGGATGCCGCCATCATCGCCCCGGCGGAAATCGAAATCGAGTAAAAACGTTGCCACCCAGATACGTCATTGGAATCGATTTAGGCACCACCAACTCCGCGGTTGCCTATGCGGAAGTGAAGCCGGACGCCGACCCCTTCGCGCCGGCGAACGTGCAGTTGCTCGACATCCTGCAGCTCGACAACCCGGGCGAGGTCCGCGAGGAAGGACTGCTCCCTTCGTTTCTCTACCTGCCCGGCCCTTCCGATTTCCCCGCGGGGACGATCGCATTGCCTTGGGACGCCGGCCGCAGCTACGTGGTGGGGCGCCTCGCCCACAAGCGCGGCGTGGAAAACGCGGGCCGGCTGGTAGCCTCGGCGAAATCCTGGCTGTCGCATTCCGGCGTGGACCGCACCGCTCCCCTGTTGCCCTTCCGCGCACCGGAAGGCGTGGAGAAGGTTTCGCCGGTGGAAGCCACCCGGCGCTACCTGGAGCATCTCCGCCAGGCCTGGGACGCCAAAATGCCGGACGCGCTGTTCACGGGGCAGCAAGTGCTGGTCACCGTCCCGGCATCTTTCGACGCGGTGGCGCGCGAGCTCACACTGGAGGGCGCCAAACAGGCAGGTTATCAGAACATCACGCTGCTCGAAGAGCCGCAGGCCGCCTTCTACGCCTGGATTGAACGGCATCCCGACTGGCGTGAGCGCGTGCAGTTGGGCGATCTCATCCTGGTGGTGGATATCGGCGGCGGCACCACGGATTTCACGCTCATCGCGGTCACCGAGCAGAACGGCGAACTGGCGCTGAACCGCGTGGCCGTGGGCGAGCACATCCTGCTGGGCGGCGATAACATCGATCTGGGCCTGGCGGGAGTGGTGGCGCAGCGCCTGGCCGAGAAGGGCACTCGCATCGACAGCCGCCAGCACCAGCAACTGTGGGCCAATTGCCGGGTGGCCAAGGAGAAGCTGCTCGATCCGGAGTCCAAGGCCAAGGAGCACCCGGTGACGATCCTGGGCAAGGGCACGGGCCTGGTGGGTGGCACCATCAAGGCCACGCTGCTGCGCAGCGATATCGCGCAACTGCTGGGCGAGGGCTTTCTGCCGGCCGTCTCCAGCAATGAAATGCCCGCGCACCAGCGCCGTGTCGGTTTGCAGGAATTGGGTCTGCCCTATGCCGCCGACCCGGCCATCACGCGGCACATGGCTCGCTTTTTGCGGCAGCAGGCCGCCACCTCCGAGCAGGGCGTGGTGCGCCGCGGCCCCAGCGGTATCGCGTGCCCCACCCACGTTCTGTTCAACGGAGGCGTGCTCAATGCGGCCCTGGTTCGGGAGCGCATCCTGGCCACATTGAATTCCTGGCTCGGCGAAGAAGGCATGCCCGAGGTGAAGCCGCTGAGCGGTGAAGACCTGATGCACGCCGTTTCCAGGGGCGCCGCCTACTATGGCCTGGCACGCCACGGCCGTGGTGTCCGCATCCGCGGCGGCGTGCCCCGCACATATTACGTGGCCGTGGAAAGCGCCATGCCGTCGATCCCCGGCTTCCCCGCGCCGTTGAAGGCCGTGGCGGTGGTGCCGTTCGGCATGGAGGAAGGTACCGAGATCCGCATTCCGGGCCGGGAATTCGGACTGATTGTCGGCCAGGCCGCCGAGTTCCGCTTCTTCACCTCGGCCGTCCGCAAGAACGATGAGCCCGGCGACCTGATCGAAGACTTCGGCGAGGAACTCCAGGAGCTCTCCCCCATGGAAGTGAGCTTCAGCACGGCCGAGAATTCATCGGAAGTAGTGCCCGTGTCGTTCGAGACCGTAGTCACTGAGACCGGTATGCTCCAGCTTTGGTGCGTGGCCCGCGACGGCCGCCGCTGGAAACTGGAGTTCAACGTGCGGGAACGGGTGCAGGGATAGTCGTTCCGGTACCGGGCCATCGATATTGGCGATCTGGATGGCGACCTTCTGCTGGATGGTGAGGAAGCTCGGGGAAAAATGTAATTGCGATCCTGGCGCGATTGGCGGGACCATCCGATGCTTTGCCGAATCCGGGTCCCTTCGATCCGGGTTTTATAGCGATTCCTAATTTCCCCCTTATAATTGCCTTTCATGCCGACGCCTCACGTGGCCCTCAGTCTTTGGAATGACGCCTTATTCGTCTATCCCCGCGAGAGAACGCCTCCCCTGGCCAAGCCCGCGCAAATTCGCGGCGACCAAAACATAGTAGGAATCGGGTTGTCGGATTCCGCTGGTCGATACCGAGGCTCCAGGAAGCATGATGAACCGGATGCCGTTGATCCTCCACTGATCTTGTTCACACTTCTCACTCGTTGGCCCCAAAGCCTAAACCACCCTCCGCGTTGCGGACTCCTGAGGCAACGATCCGCCTTGGAGGCGCGTTCCTGTTTGCGCGGATGTTCACGGCGGTGTTCGCCATGAGCTACAGTGATGGCACCCAGAATGGCCCGACGAACTGGCCCGTTGCGATTCTCTACGTATCCGGTAGTAAGGGATGCTGAAATCGCGCTTCCCGCGGGAACCATTCCTACGCCATCTGCGTATTTCATGGTTGTGGAAACGACCGCGGCCCGCCACGCCGCGATGGTAATCAGCAGTTTCAGGAGAAAGGCAGGATGTCATTATTTCAGGATGTCCGGTACGGCTTTCGCGCTCTAGGAACCAACCCTGCGTTCACTGCGGTAGGGGTGATTGTTCTGGCGCTCGGCATCGGCGCTAACACGGCCATCTTCAGCGTCGTCAACGGCGTGCTGCTTCAGCCGCTGCCCTATCGCAACCCCGGACGGCTGGTGCAGCTAAGGGAGAGATCGCCGGACTTCGGAAGTATGTCTGTCGCCTATCTCAACTTCCTCGACTGGCAAGCCGCCAGTCGCAGTTTTGCCGGCATGGCGGCGTACCGGTGGGAGGACTATGACCTCACGGGTGCGGGGCAGGCGGAGCACCTCAGCGCCAAAATGGTATCGGCTGATTTCTTCCGCGTCCTTGGCATCCACCCCGTATTGGGCCGCGATTTCGACCCCAAAGAGGACATTCCTGGCACTACCCCGGTGGTGGTGATCGGCGGCGGCCTCTGGGCGCGGCGATTCGGCTCCAGCCCGGGAGTAATCGGCAAGCAGATCACGCTCAGCGCGCGCGACTACACCGTCGTCGGCGTCGCTCCCGCGGAGTTTCGGCTGGAAGGCAAAGCCGACGCCTATACGCTCTTGGGACAGTGGGACAGCATCCTGGCCAGGAATCGCGAAATGCATCCCGGCATCCAGGTGGTGGCCAGCCTTCAGCCGGGAGTTACCCACTCCCAGGCCCGGTCGGAGATGGAGGCGATCGCGGCTCACCTCGCCGAAGCCCATCCCAAAGCCAACGCCAAACACGGGGTCAACCTGGTGCCGCTTACTCAGGTGATTGTCGGCAACGTCCGCCACACCTTGCTGGTCCTGCTGGGCGCGGTGGGTTTCGTGCTGCTAATTGCCTGCGCCAACGTGGCCAATCTCCTGCTGGCTCGCGCCGCCGGCCGCCGCAAGGAGATGGCCATCCGCTCGGCCATGGGTGCCGGCCGCGGCCGGGTAGCGCGGCAGTTGCTGACCGAGAGCGTGGTGCTGGCATTCTTCGGCGGCGCGGCCGGGCTGGCCGTTGCCAAATATGGCGTCCGGGCCGTGCTCGCCGCCGTGCCGGGCGGACTGCCGCGAATGGAAAACATCGGTGTGGACGGCTGGGTCCTCGCCTTCACGCTGACCGTATCGCTGCTCACTGGCATTGTGTTCGGCCTGGCGCCCGCCCTGCAGGTTTCCGCCTGCGATCTCAATGAGACTCTCAAGGAAGGCAGCCGCGGCTCCACGGCCGGCCCGCATCGCCTGCGAAACCTGCTGGTGGTTTCCGAAGTGGCTGCCGCCTTGCTGCTGCTGGTTGGCGCCGGCCTGATGCTGCGCACCATGTGGCGCCTCAACGCCGTCAACCCGGGATTCGATTCACACAGCGTTCTCACTTTTTCCGTGGGCCTCCCGCCAACGGATACCGCGAGTTCCGAACGCATCCTCCAGGCCCTGGATCGCACCGGCGAGTGTATCCGCGGCGTCCCCGGCGTGAAGAGCGCCTCCCTGACCACCCTCCTCCCACTGGTCGGCAACGACGACGAGATCCCCTTCTACGTCAGCGGACGGCCCCGTCCCTCCTCGCAGGGCGACATGTTGTGGGCCCTCCTGTACGCGACCGGCCCCGGCTACCGCGAGGCCATGGATATTCCCCTCCTCCGCGGACGCTTCCTGGCACCCGGCGATACGCGGAACGGCGCGCGTGTGGTGGTGATCGACGAGGTGATGGCGCACAGCGTCTTCCCGCATGAAGACCCACTGGGCAAGAGCATCATCGTGGCCGACCTTGGCGGCAACCTCGGCCCCGAACTCACCAAGCCCATGGAAATCGTCGGCGTGGTGGGACACGTGAAGCACTGGGGATTGGACAACGATTTGACCGCCAAGGTCCGGAGCGAACTCTACTTGCCCTTCGTCCAGATTCCCGATCCGTTCCTCAAGGGTATGGCCGGCTCCAACCACTTCGTGGTGCGCACCGGCAAGGATCCCTTTTCCTTGGTGGCGGCCGTGCGCCATTCGGTTCTCGAGGCCGGCGCCGACCAACCGGTCTTCGACATGCGAACGATGGACCAGATCGTTGCGGCCTCCATGGAGGGCCGGCGCTTTTCCACGCTGCTGCTGAGCATCTTCGCGGGCCTCGCGCTACTGCTGGCCGCCGTGGGGATCTATGGCGTGGTCTCTTACTCCATCGCGCAGCGCACCAACGAGATCGGCATCCGCATGGCTCTCGGCGCCAGGCCGCGGGACGTGCTGCGCGTGGTGGTCTCGCAAGCGATGATGCCCGTCCTGGCAGGCGTGGTAATCGGGTTGGCCGCCTCCGCCGGGCTGACGCGCCTTATGGCCAACATGCTCTACGGTGTGGAGGCCACCGATCCTCTCACTTTCCTGGCCGTTGCCGTTGCTATCGCATTCGTGGCGCTGCTCGCCAGTTGCATCCCGGCGCTGCGCGCCGTGAAGATTGAGCCCACGGTCGCCTTGCGTCACGAATGAGCGCCAGCTACTTTCGCGAGTCGCCGACAAGATGGGCCCACTGGAGATCCGGCGATATGACTCAAGGAGCAAGCCACTGGTTCGACCAGTCGTCCGCCCCACTGGGCTGTTTCGCGAGATTTCTCTCAAGAAGCACCGCGGCCGACCGATATGTAGGCTATGGATATCTCCGCGATTGCGTTACAAGGACTGAACCAGGCGCAGGCGCAACTGGAACAAGCCGGCGGAAGGTTGGCCTCCATCGGAGCAGATTCCACGGAGGGCATGCCGGTCGACACCACAGACCTCAGTCAGGCCGCAGTGGCTCTTCTTTCCCCAAAGAATGAATTTGCGGCAAATATTGCGTCACTCAAGGTGGGAAATGAGCTGCAGCGGCAGGTGCTGGATTTATTGGCGTAACGATTCGCAACATAGCACCACACCGCACCTGTGCCACTAGTACCGATCGGCCTACGCGTTTTGAAACTCTCGGCAGCTTTCTGCGTCTACTAGGGCAGGAGGAAGGGGCTATGAGTAACGCGGTAGATCGAATCAAGCTCGGCGAGGCTGTTCTGGCCCTCATCGAGCAGAAGCGCATTGAAACCGGTGACGAGCTCCTGGGTGCGAGCATCGAACGCGCGGTTCTGGACACCCAGTTTCAGGAGCTCGAATCCGAGATCCTGGAGAATCCCGGCGCTTTCGAGCCTTGGCTCATCCGGCGCCGTCGCGGCGACGCATAACCTCTACTGCCTCCACTCCGTCGCCATGTTGTCATCGGTGACGATCCGCCTGCCGCGCGTGCGGCGGAGAATGTTTTCCCTGGTTTCCATGCCCTCGGAAACATACGTGTTTCCCGGCAGCGTGTCGGCGCGGGCCAGGATCTCGTTCAACCGATCGCGATCCACCTGTGTGGATGGATCGAGGATCGGGATTCCCTCCAGCCGATAACTCAGCAAAGTAGTCCGCCAGCGCTCCCGGTCGATCTGAATCGGACTGTCGCTCACCACCATAAACGGGCCGAAACGGAACGCGTAGGGGAAGTGCTCGGCCCCGGTCCGCTGCGCGTCCCATGAGAACGTGGTGTTGTAGTAGAGGATTCCGCCCGGCTTGAGCAGTTGGCGCGCGAGATCCAGAAACTCCACCGACAGCAGGTTGGTAGCATGGGCGCGCCAGTAGTAAATGGTGTCCATCACGATGACGTCGAACCTGCGGTGGCGATTGCGCAGCATCCAGCGGCGTCCGTCGTCGATCACGATCTCCACCTTGGGATTGTGCAACAGCGGGGACACCATGGGATAGCGCCGGACTACCTCAACATATCCGGGGTTGATCTCGATCACCACCTGCTTCTCGATCCGCGGATGGTTGGCCATGATCTCCGACCACGCGCCGCCGGACAGCCCCACTTCCAGCACTTCCTTGGGGCTGGGGTGGAAGAAGCTGAGGGCCAGGGGACGCAGGAGCAGGTCGGTCTCATGCACGTCGGTAGTCATCCAGCCGTCGAAGGCGCCGCCTCCGAAGATGGCGCCGTCTTCGTCTACGGTGACGACGCCGCTGCGGGTCTCCACCACGTCGGCCAGTCGCGTGCCCGGCTGTCCCCATTCCTGCTTGTATTGCATCTGGCCGTAGGCCGTGGCGAACAGCGGTCCTGAAGCCAACACTATGGCCACGGCGGCGCACGAGACGATGGCGGACGCGATAGCCCTCTCCCGGCCCCGCAGCCCGGCAAGGACCGCGAGCGCCATCGCCATGGCGGTACCCAGCAAGGCCAGAATCACGGAGATCCAGCGCAGCGAGAACCAATCCATCAAGACGAACCCCACCACCCAACTTCCGGCCGCCGATCCGATGATGTTGCCGAGGTACAGGTAGCTCAGGCCGGCCCCGGCGCCTGCATCGGGCCGGACGGAGATGTGACACAGCAGTGGGAACGTAGCGCCCAGCATGCCCGCGGTGACGGCCACCAGCGGCAGAGTCCACACATAGTTCACGTGGCGCACCGCCAGCGCCACGAGGGGCACGATGGAGAATCCCAGCAGGCTCGCCAGCAGTACCAGGACAGAGATGGAACGCGCCAACCGAACTACGTCGGAGGTTGCCTGTCTGCAAATGCGGCGGCTCAGCCAAGAGCCAAAGGCGATGCCCGCCAGAAAGGCGCCCAGCACATACGCGAAACACTGCGCGAGTCCGCTGGTGGCAAACGAGTACAGGCGATACCAGACGATCTCATAGCACAGCGAGAGGAAACCTGCCAAGGCCGCCAGGGCGACCGCCACAGGGAATGGCAGCATGGGCGCGCAGTCCGGCGTACCCATTTCCCGCGGCTCGTCTCCCGCCGGATTCGCGGGCCAGCGGAAGTGCAGCAGGAGAACGGTCGAGCCCACCAGGATGTTGAGCGCCGCGGCAACGGCGACTGACCCGGACATCCCCAGGTACCGCATGGTTACCAGCGCCGCCACGAAGCACGCCACCGCCGAACCTAGCGTGTTTACGAAATACAGCGCGCCGACCGAACGCCCCACATTGCCGGAGAACTTCACCAGTTGTGCCACCAGCAGTGGTAACGTGGCGCCCATCAGAACCGTGGGGACCAGAACGAGGGCGAAGGACAGCAGCCCGGTTTCGAGCGGCGGCGCACCGGCGGTGAACCGCGCCACCGCATGGAACAATGGCAACGATGCCGCGCCGTAGGCCGCGATTCCCAATTCGATTCCGCCGAAGAGCAGCAGCAGAGGAGCGGAGGGGTTCCGGGAGATCCTGCCGCCCGCGAGACTGCCCAGGCCCAACCCCAGCATGAACGCGCTGACCACCACGGTGACGGACTCGATGTTGACACCGTAGATGGCGAACAGCGTGCGCTGCCATACGATCTGATAGATCAGCGCGGGGAATCCGGACACGAAGAACAGGAGATAGAACCACTGGAAGGCCGCTCTTGGCATGGTGATCCCGCCATGGTATTACACGGCGGAGCACCGGGCGTGGGAACCTCCAGGCACATCGCGCAACATCCGCTCCTCTTCAGAGCCCCTCACACGTGTAGTGCGCCAAATGGGCAGGCGAGCACGGCCCTAAACAGCAGTCTCACGCAGTTCGGTATGTTCGGCGAGGGGATCTTCCAAGAGTCTCGCACGATACCCTTCGAGACGATTGACTGCTTCACAGAGCGGCCCATCGGCTGTGACAATAACCTTGTGGCGCGTGACAGACATCAGCAAACTCGCCTTCAACACTGCAGTTCCGAACAGGAATAAAACGGGACGCCATTGTCTGGGACGAGTCGCATGCGGCCTCTCATACAGACTCTTTCCCGGAGTGCTCGCTCCCATGCAAACTCAATCCGGACAGGTTCACAGTCTTCCGACACCCAGGTGCCATGCACCGAGACCAGCTTTACCGCATCCTCGGCGTCTTTTACCGCAACCCGCATGCTGTCGCTATCCCGTGAAAGGATGACAGCTTCTACCGTCCGTCCGTCTCGATATTTGATGGTCATGTTGCCCTCGCCTTCTGGAACCATCGTGCACCATCCTCGGCGCCGGGGCCAGTCCTTGGCGTACCCCGGCGCTACCAGGACTGGTAGTCCGAAACCGCGAAATATTAACTTTTTGGTGAAAGTGGAGGCCGCTGCCTTTCGGTAGCGAAACGTCGTGCCCTGGCACGGCGAACCAGAAACGGCCCGAGCCATCCGATTGAACTACGATAGACTCAAGGGGGTGAACGGGTGTCGATATACAGGTTCACCACGCGCCATCTGTTCCTGCTCGCCACGGGCGTTGTCCTTTCGGCGGGCTTCGCACAGAGCGGCGATCCATCCTATCTCAGCCGGCTGCCCTCGGGAGACCGCTGGATCGCGCACCTTACCGGCGATCTTCTTCCGTTTTGGACCGTCCCCGACGACGGGACCCAGACCAGCGCGGATACCGAGCTTGCCGCAGTCTCGCCCGGAATCTTCCAACTGACCGCGGGCAGCCTGGCCGCCGCCAACGTAGTTCGCGTGAAAGCCGACCTGACGCAGGCGATTGAAGGGGTTTACCAACTGGGCCCCGCCAACGAGGTACGCGCGCGGCCGATCGATCTGGGCCCCGCCGCCGAACAGGTCTACCTTTCGTTGCATGGAACCGGAATTCAGAAAGCCAAAGCCGTGGCGGTGACCGTGGGAGGGCAGGATGTACCGGTGTGGTACTGGGGGTCACACGCTTCGTTGACTGGTGTGGATCAGACCAACGTCGGCCCATTGCCGCGTTCCCTGGGCGGAAGAGGGCGGGTGAATCTCATCTTGACCGCCGACGGCCAGACGGCCAACCCGGTGCAGTTGGTGATCCAGTAGGAGGGGGGTGTATCCACTCGGGCGCAAAAATGATTCCACCGCGAGAACACCTCTCGCTAACGCTCGTGGCTCTGAAGCCACCGTTGCATGCACAGGGCCCGTGGCGGAGCCGCGAGCGTCAGCGAGCGGTTGCACCCCTGGAAAACCGAATTTTGCGCCAGAAAGTAGTTAGATGCGCTCGCCAAGAATGGCATTGCGCAATTGCTGCAACGCCTGCGCACGTTGGGGGTCTGGATGGTCCTCGAGATACTGCCGCATCTGGTTCAACTTCTGAACCGCCTGCCCGATCTGGTTTCCCTCGGCGTACAAGCGAGCCAGCATGTCCAGCGCGTTCCAATACGCCGGCCCGGGTTGTTTGCGCAGAGCCGGCGCGCTCTGCTCCATGAGCTCCAGCAGCTCCGCAGCCTTCTCCGGGCTGCCTGCCTTGCGGTGGCAGCGAACCTGAATGCTCCATGTCTGCCAATAGCGCGCACGCATTTCCTGCAGCACTTCGCGTTTGTACTCCGCCGTGTACCAGTCGAATGGGCGGATCCGCTGGCTGCGCCACTCTTCGTCCTCGAGGGCCTGGCCCGTCATCCGGATAATCCGGTCGGGATCGCCGTTGGCCGCAAGCAGCTTCTCGGCCTGCTCGAATAATGGACTTCGCTCCGGCGGCGGAGCGGGGCGCGCCGCCAGAGCCTCTCCGGGGCAGAACGCCAGAAACTTCGCGCGCTCGGCCTTTTCCGCGTCCGCGTTGCGATAGGGCGAGGCGCCACCGTAGACTTCCGCGAGAATGCGATGCGCGGGCGCAAACTCGGGAAACTCCTGCAGCATCTCGCGCAAGCCCTGGATCGCTGCCGGCGTGCCGCGGCCTACCAGTGCGCGCAGGTGCAGGTAGCGGTACATCGAATCGCCCGGATGCTGCGCCTCGAGTGCCAGATATTGATCCTCCAGTTCGCGCAGGTGCCCTTCGATCCCGTGGCGGTGGATGGCATCCTGATACGCTTCGTGGACGAAGAGACTCTCGGGATAGCGCTCGCGCAGTTCCAGAAACGGCGCGACGTTTTGTTCGGTTGCGACCGGATTCGTGACCGGAGTGGCGGCGGCCTTTTGTAATTCGGCGGCGAGTTGGGGGGCCGCCCGGCAAACACCTGACTGAGCGTGACACACCGAACAGAGGGAGACTGCCAGCGGGAGAAGTGCTCGGAACCCCGTCCGCGCACACTTGCCCCTCAGCGCAAGGAACGCGTCCCGGCGCGAGAAGTGTGCGCGAGCGGAGTTACGCATTAGAGCGAGCGCAGGAAGTTCAGAATATCCTGCTTCTGCGAAGGACTAAGGGCATTGAAGTTGTTGATCACTCCGTTGGCTTCCGATCCGCAGTTTCGGCTCACCGAGAAGGGATTGAAGAAGGATTGAACGCCGGGATTGATGATGCTGATGATGCTGAACTGCTGGAAATCCTGTGTGGTCGCGCAGACATTTCCCGGGCTGAAGTGGGCCTGGATGGCTACCAGCAGATCCGAAGTGCGGCCGTCATGCAGGAAGAAGATCCGCTGGCCGATGCCCCAAAGCGGTGCGGTGCGGAACTCGTCTGGACCGGCGTCGCCTTGATTGATGCCATCGGTCAGGGTCGAGCCCATGTGGTGGATCGCAATGTCGGAATACGGCTGATAGATCACGTTGGACATTCCGGTGAAGGGGGACCTCGCCGTGGTCAGAGAGGTCGAGTGGCACAGATTGCAGCCGACGATGTTGAATTGGCTCTGGCCATTGTTGAGCGAGCTCTGGTTCAGCGACGAAGTTGGTGTCATGGGAGTCGGTGGCGCCGTCAGGCGCATGAAGTTGGCAAAGGTCACGTTGTCGGCGGGGCTGGCATTTCCGGCGCCGTCGATGTTCGTGTGGTCCTCCGGCGTCGCATTGAACACGCATCCGGGGACGGCCGCCCGCTCATTGGGAAAGCCTTCGTTGGATACCCCCTGCTCCACGTTATAGGCTTCCGAAGCGAAGATCTCTAGCTAGCGACTTGTTCTGGGCCTTCCAACCGAAGCGGGTGATGGTGCCGTCATTGCCGCTCGTGTTGAACCGGCCTGCGATGCCCAGCGCCGCCCTCTTGGACGCCGTGGCTGCCAGGTTGGCCTGTAGCGTGGCGTCCGGAGTGTTCTCCACCAGACCCAGGCCGAACACCGGGGTCGGGATGCGGAAAATCACGTTGCCCTGGGCCATGGCCGTAACAAAGTCCGGCTGCGCCAGTTTACAACCTGGTGCATCCGTGCGGCCGGCAATCGTGAACAGACCATGCACGCCACCATCCAGCGCCGCGAAAATGTTGGTTGGGTCGGTGGAGACGAATCGGGCTTCGCGGACCGGTCCGTTGCTTTTAATGAACGCTGGAACGGTATTATTCGCGCCATGCAGTGTGGCCAGGGCGACCTGCGGATTCACTGCCGGGCTGGTACCGCCAACGGCCGGCTGTGCGTGGCACATCGCACAACTATTGCCGTTAAAGGTTGGCCCCAGCCCGGAACCTTCCTGGATGGTTGCGGAAACGGAATCCACTTCAGTGAACGTTGCCCGCGAGTTGCTGAAGAAATTCTGTTCTGCCTTGCTCAGCCCCGAGAATGCACCGCCCGCGCCGGCTGGGCCCCCACGCACACCAGGATCACGCACAGCAGCACTAGGGGCGCTTTGCGCCAGGCACGCTGCGGACAGAATGAGGATGCCCGCCAGGCTCTCACAAACGTATCGGAATCGCATAGACACACTACTCCTTCTGCTCGTCGCGCCCTATAGGCGCGAGAAACCTGCTTTATTTACAACGGGGGACCTTGTAAGAACCCGGAGTGCCGGTTAGAATGGTGGTGTCAGCGCTTGGATACCATTAACGTGGCTATCCGAGTGTGCGGCCCTCGCCCCCAGCGGGGGCCGCTCCTGTCAAACCTCAACTTGGCAGACTGCGGAAATCACCTGCCTGAAAGCGCAGTCTTATATCTACCAGTACCGTGCTGAAATCGTTCTATTGTGGGGCAACCCTTAAGGAAATGCAAGCGAAAGGCAGTGTTCGGTTGTGTTTGAAGTTACATATCCCGCTTACAGTTGCCGCCTCAGCAAATTTCTCTTCCCCTGATTTTAGAGATTCTTAGCCCCAGGTCCGTCCAACGATGCCCAGGCCGGCGCCGCGTCGGCAGCGTGAACCGGCCGGTCGAGGAGGGCGTCTCTCGGCTCTCGCGCACCAGCGAGATGTCCCTCGACCGGGAAGAAAAAGCCACCTTGCTCAAGCATCGCCGAAGGTGCCGTCCGCCGTCTCACGAAGGTCGGCGAACGCCTCCGCGACTGAGTTTCACTAACCCGAGGTGGGACAGGCCCTTTGGCCTGTCGTTCCCTAACTCATCGGGCTTCGCCCCGTCTAAACGCTGAAATGCTTGCCTCCTTCTGGCGGGATTTCCGCTATGCCTTGCGCACGCTGGCTCGCAATCCGGGGTTCGCGTGCGTCTCCGTACTGGCTCTGGCGCTCGGCATCGGGGCCAACACCGCGATCTTCACGGTGGTCAACTCCGTGCTGCTCGCGCCGCTCCATTTCTATGAGCCGCAGCAACTGGTAGTGGTGCGCGAACGCAATCTGAAGGCGGGGTTTCCGACGTTCTCGCTTTCGCCCGGCAACTATGCCGGCTTTCGGGACCAGAATCATACCTTCAGCGGCATCGCGGCGTTTGGCCGCCGGGGCATGAACCTGGCCGGCGGCGCCGAGCCCGAAAGGTTGCGCGGTGTGGCCGTGACCCGCGAATTCTTCGACGTGCTCGGCGTGAAACCGCTGCTGGGACGGCCTTTCAGCGCGCAGGAGGGCGAGTTGGGTTCGCACCACGTGGCCATCATCGGCAACGGCCTCTGGCAGCGGCGGTTCGGCGGCCAGCGCGAGGTCCTCGGGCAGACGCTCAAGCTGAACGACGAAATGTACACGGTGGTGGGGGTCATGCCCGCCAGCTTCGACTTTCCCGGCCGCATCGAGATCTGGTGTCCGCTGGCCATGAATCTCCAGAATTGGCAGCAGCGCGGAGGCCACTACCTGGGCGGGATCGGAAGGCTGAAGCCAGGGTCGTCGCTGGAGGCCGCGCAAATGGACTTGAATACCATCGCGGCGCGGGCCGAAAAGGAATACCCGGATTCCAATTCGGGATGGGACACCACCCTGGCCGGTCTCCAGGAATCCGTCGTGGGGAAGATCCGGCCGGCGATCCTGACGCTTTCCGCGGCCGTTGGCTTCGTGCTGCTGATCGCCTGTGTGAATTTGGCCAACCTGCTGCTTTCGCGCTCGGCCGCGCGGCGGCGTGAGATTGGAATCCGCAGCGCGATGGGCGCCGGGCGTGGCCGCTTGATCCGGCAACTGCTGACGGAGAGCGTCCTGCTGGCGGCGCTGGGGTCGGTTGTGGGACTCGCGCTGGCTTGGGCCGGAGCGCGGCTGCTAACCCACATGAGCCCCACGATTCTTCCCCGCGCCTCCGAAATCGGGCTGGATCTGCGGGCGCTGGCATTCACGGCGGCGGTCGGGGTCCTGACCGGCATTCTGTTCGGGCTGGCCCCGGCGATTCACATGGCGCGCACCGATCTGAATTCCGCCCTTCGCGAAGGCGGCCGCGGAAACTCCATGGGCTTCCGGCGGAACAGCCTGCGCAGTGTCCTGGTGGTGGGGGAGGTGGCCCTGGCGCTGGTTCTGTTGTCGGGCGCGGGGCTGCTGATGCGCAGCTTCTACCATCTGCAGAGTATCGATATGGGGTTCGACCCGCGCGATGTGCTGACGTTCCGAACCAATCTTCCGGGCGCCCGGTACAAGACCGACGAACAACAGGTGACATTCTACGATCGCGCGCTCGAGCGTATTCGCGCGCTGCCGGGGGTTTCGGTAGCCGGAGCCGGCCAGATCTTCCCGCTGGCGGGCGACGACTACATCCTCTCGTTCGTGCAGGTCGGCAAACCGCCCCTGCCCCCCGGCAATCAGCCCAGCGCTGCGTATTACGCGGTGACGCCCGGATACTTCTCGGCGCTGCGAATTCCCATTAAAGCCGGCCGCGATTTCACGGAGCGCGACAATGCCGCGGGTCCGCCGGTGGCGATCATCAGCGATAGCATGGCCCGGCAGTTCTATCGCAACGAGAACCCGTTGGGCCAACAGTTGCAGATGGGGAACGGCTCCAAGCCCGCCCAGATTGTCGGAATCGTGGGGGACGTCCGCGACCAGGGGTTGGAAGCGAAGGGCCGTCCCGCCGTTTACGAGCCGTCCGCCCAGGTGGCCTTCGGCTCGATGTACTTTGGAGTTCGCGCGGAACGCGATCCGGCGGCGCTGATTTCGGGAGTGCGCGCCGCCATCCGCGAGCTGGATGCCGAACTGCCTCTTGATGCCGTGGGGACCGTGGATGCGCTGGTGTCCACTTCGCTTTCGCAGCGGCGCTTCGCCATGCTGTTGATGTCGGTGTTCGCGGGCCTGGCGCTGGCGCTGGCGATGGTGGGGATTTACGGCGTGCTGGCCTATTCGGTGACCCAGGCGACCCAGGAGATCGGGATCCGCGTCGCACTGGGCGCGCGCCGCGGCGATGTCCTTCGCATGGTGATGGGATACGGCGGCGTCCTCATGGCCATGGGCCTGGCGATCGGAGTGGTGGCATCGCTGGGCACGGGCCGGCTGCTGACCACACAGCTTTTTGAAGTAACCCCGGCAGACCCGGTGACTCTCGGGACCGTCGCAGGAGTGCTACTGGCGACCGGCCTGGCCGCGTGCCTGATTCCCGCCCTGCGAGCCACCCGCGTGGACCCCCTGATCGCGTTGCGCAACGAGTAACTCAGGGATATAGTAGATCGCATGCCAACCCGCCGCGATCTGCTGGATGGCGCCCTGCGTGCCGCCGCCCTCCGCGCCGCCGTTCTGCCTGGCGCCGCGGAATTCTTCTCCGCGTGGCTCCAGGCCGCCGACGATCACCAACACCCGCCCGGCTCCACCGCTCCGCCGGAACCGCCGCTGTTGCGCGACTACCAGCCCAAGTTTTTCGAGCCCGAAGACTTCGCGGCGCTCCAGGCCTTCACTGAAATCCTGATTCCCACCGACGACACGCCCGGCGCCAGGGAAGCGCACTGCGCGCATTTCATCGATTTCCTGCTCCACGAAAATACACCCGCGATGCAAAAGCAGTGGCGCGATGCCATGGCCGCGCTGAAGGGGGCTGGATTCCACTCCGCCGATGCCCAGGGGCGCGCGGCGCTGGTGGAAGCCATGTCCCGGCCCGAGCGGGACCGCTCCGCCACGCACCCGGCCTATTCCGCCTACCGCCTGATCAAGCAGCAGAACGCGTTCGCATTCTACACCTCGCGCGCCGGTATGATCGAGGCCCTCGACTACAAAGGCAACTCGTACAACACCAGCTTCCCGGCATGCAATCATCCGGAGCACCATGTGGTGTGACACGGGCATTCTTGCCTGTGCTCTTCTCCCAGGAGACCACACAGGCAAGAATGTCCGTGCCACAAAAAGGACGTCGTGCCCAATACTTATGATGCGATCGTAGTCGGTTCCGGGGCCTGCGGCGGCTGGGCTGCCATGGAGCTGTCCAAGGCCGGGATGAAGGTCCTGATGCTCGAAGCGGGAGCGCACGTCGACCCGGCGAAGGATTTCCACCACACCTTCCTCTATCAGATGGAGTACCGCGGGCAGGCCAAACCGGGCGCCCTCCGCCGCTACAGCGGGAGCGAGCGCAACTACCGCATCATGCTCGACAACTCCGAGAATCCCTACACCACCTCGCCCGGCACGGTGTATAACTGGGGCCGCTCGCGGGTTCTCGGCGGACGCACCCTGCACTGGTCGCGCTGCAGCGATCGCATGGCGGACTACGAGTTCAAAGCCGCCTCGCGCGATGGCTATGGCTTGGACTGGGCGGTGACCTACGCCGACATGAAGCCGTATTACGATCGCGTGGAACGCTTCATCGGCGTCAGCGCGGCCATGGAGGGGCTGCCCCAGTTTCCCGATGGCGTCTTCCTCCCCGCGATGCCGCTCAATTGCGCCGAATCGATTTTCACGGCCGCCTCGAAGAGTCTGGGATGGCGCTCCACGCACCGGCGGCTGGCCCAGTTGACGCGCATGCACAACAACCGGCCGCCGTGCCACTACTGCGGCAATTGCGGGAACGGCTGCGATGTGGGCGCGATGTTCAACACCGTCGCCGTAACCCTGCCCCCGGCGCTCAAGACCGGCAACCTGGAGGTCCGTACCGACACGGTCGTGGCCAGCGTCCGCATGAACAGCGAGAACCGCGCGCAGGGCGTGACGTACATCGAGCGCCATACCATGAAGCCCGTGGATGTGGATGCCAGGTACGTGGTGCTGGCGGCCTCCACGCTGGAGAACACGCGGCTGCTGCTGCTCTCCGCCAAGGGCGGGCTGGCGAATTCCAGCGGCACGCTGGGCCAATACATGATGGACCAGGTGGGCGGCGGCGGCGTCAGCGGAATCCTCCCCAAGCTCAAGGGCGGCCCCAGCCGGCTGGATGACGGCAAGTCGGCGGGCATCACGATTCCGAATTTCCAGAACTTCGACAAGAAGAGCGAGCGCAAGGACTTCATCCGCGGCTACGTCATCAATGCCACTGGTGGACAGACCGAGTATCCGCAATTCGCGGCCTCGATTCCGGGATTTGGCTCGGAGTGGAAGAAGGAGATCAAGAGCCGCTACGTGGCCCAGGCGCGCGTCTGGATTGCGGGCGGCGAAATGCTGTCGCAGAAGGAAAACTTCGTCGAACTGGATCCCGAAGTGAAGGACCACTGGGGGATTCCGGTGCTGAAAATCCACTTCACGCACTGCGATAACGACCGCAAGATCATCGCGGACTTCCAGCAGAAGGCCGAGGAACTGTTCCGGAAGGCGGGCGGCGAAGCGATGGCGGGGATGGGACGGGGCGGTCCGGCCGGCTTCCCCGGAGCGCCTGGCTCTCCCGACGGCGGCCCAGGCCGCGGCGGTCCGCCAGCCGCTGACGCGACTCCCGGCCGTGGCGCAAACGCCGAAAGCCCGGGCGCAGCGCGCGGAGGAGGCGGGCGAGGCGGCCGCGGAGGCGCGTTGGGCGGGTCCATCCACGAAGTCGGTACCGCTCGCATGAGCGCCAATCCGAAAGATGGCGTGCTGAATTCCTTCTGCCAGTCGCACGACATCCCGAATCTGTATGTGTTCGGCGGCAACGCCTTCCCGTCGTCAGGCGACAAGCACCCCACCCTCACCATGATGGCGCTGAGCGCCCGCGGCTGCGATCACCTGCTGGAGCAGGCCAAAGGCAAGAAGGTCTGAACGGGGGGCGCGGTAGGTCCGGTCTACTTGGCGCGCTTGGCCACGAACTCCTCGGTGGCGACTTCGCCCACCTGGCGGGTGAACTTGATTTCGTCGCCCGAGATCTTGCCCTTGTACTCGATGCGGAGCGCCTGGCCCTGGAAGTTGAGGTTCTCGATGAACGCGATCTCATCGCCCTTCACCGTGCCCTCGGAAATCTCGGTTTCGCCGTACTGAGATTTGGCCTTGCCGGTCAGCTTGCCGTTGTCCACCTTGAAGTCGTAGGTGTAATTCTGAACCCCGATCTGCGTGTCGATCGCAGCGGTCCATTTGCCCGCAACCTCGGCCCCGAACGCCGGAGCGAACATGGCCAGTGCCAATACAGTCGAAACCAGTAGCCTGCTCAACGGGTGGGAAAGACAGAGCCTCCGTGCGAATCTCAGCGGCATTTTTTCCATGATTCGATTGTAGTCTTCGCGAGAGCCCAAGGGCGCGGTCAGTCCCGCGAAGCCGGACCGGCCGATGCCGTCATTGCTGCCGCATCAGGGAAGCGGCGTCGATTTCTGCGCCTTGCGGAGCTGCGCGATGGTAGCCTCGACATCTTCCAACTTCGACGGGATTCCCGAGGAGAGAACCTTGGGCACACCCGCGGTGATGAGAACGTCGTCTTCGATGCGAACGCCGATACCCTTATATTTCTCAAACGCCGGGCGGACGGCTTCGATGAACTTTTCGTTTTCCGGCGTCTTGGGCAGATTGTCGAGCGCGTCGGGCCGAATGTAGATGCCCGGCTCGACCGTGATCACCATGCCGGGCTGTAGCTCCTTGCCGCCGGGGGAATCGTGGACGTTGAGTCCGATGCCATGGCTGATGCCGTGGTTGAACCAGATGCGGAGTTGCTGGTCGCTGGTGACGTCGGTGATGAGCCCCAGTTTGAACAGGCCTTGCTTGAAGACCTCGTTGGCCGCGCCCTGTACGGAGGTAGGGTTTCCCGCCGGCGTGTGGCCGGGCAAGGCCATCCGGAAGCCGGCCTGCTGCGCCTCCCAAACCAGCCGGTAGATCTCCACCTGTTCCTTCGTATACTTGCCGGTAACCGGGATGGTGCGCGTGACATCCACGCTGTACCCGTCGAACTCGGCGGCATCGTCCATCAGCAGCAGGTCGCCGGCCTTCATGCGATCCTTGTTGGTCTCGTAGTGCAGGGTGGTGGCGTTGACTCCGGAAGCGACGATGCACGGGTAGCCCCAATGCGCATTGCGCCGCAGAAACGTGAATTCGAATTGCGCCTGCAATTCGTACTCCCAAGTTCCGGGAACGCCCAGGGCATACACGCGCTGGAACGCCTCCGCGGTGATTTCGACGGCGTGCTGCAGGATCTCGGTTTCCCGTTGCGACTTGACCCTGCGGAGGGTGTTGAACATGCCGCTGGCATCTTTCACCGTGAGTCCGGCACCAGTGAGCTTACCGGCGAATTCGATCTCGCGGCGGTACTCGGCGGGCCGCCCGCGCATCATGTGAATGAGTGTTTCGCCTTTGGTGACACTCTCGATGATCTTCGAAAACTCCGCGTTCACGTCCAACGGCGCTGTGGGAGGTGGTGCAGCCGCGCCGCCCCTGCCTTCCCTCCCGCCTCGTCCACCACGGCTGGCCTGCGCGGCTTCTTCGGCCAGGATGTCCCGCGCGGGCGGGATCAATGTGGACAGGAATGAGTTCAGCAACCGGGCGTCCCAGACTTCCTGAATGCCCGAGATCTTGCGGCCCTCATCGCGCGTGAGGATATGGCCGGTCCAATTCTCCTGTGCCGGATTGGACGGCGGCAGGAACAGAATCTCGCGTATTTTTTCCGCGCCGGGGATGAGCACCAGTGCGCTGCCTGGTTGCGGAATGGCCGTCAGGTAGAAGAAATCGTTTTCCTGGCGGAACGGCCAGTCCACGTCACCCGCATAATTTCGCGGTTCGGCGGCGTAGAGGATCAGGATGCTCTTGTCGCCGATCTGCTCCATGGCGGCGTGCCTGCGGGCGGTGAGGTCGGCCACGCGGTCGCGCTCCCAGGAAGCCGGTGGTGGCGGCGCCACCTTCCAGATGCCGGCATCGGCAGCACGGGCCGCGGGCGCCTGAGGACCGGCGGACCACAGCAGACCGAGCGCAAATACGCACAGGTATCGACGGTACATAGACCTCCTTGAGCCCTTCCAGGAACGTGCCCCCATTATATGAAGAATAGCCGGCGACGTTCGCTATTACGGACAGCGGATGCGCGACGGCGTCGTCGCGTGGAAGGATTTACCTCCCGCCCGACGAGGCATAAGCGAAGGGATCTGCTGGATCATTTTCGCCACGACCCGCGCTTCCGTGACCTCACGCGCCGCGTTGGCTCTCCGCGGCCCGGTTCGCCGTAAGAGGTGCCCACCGATGCCAGAAGTGGCACAGGTCTCAGCCCACGAACTGTAGCAGGTACTGTAGCAGCGGCAGCAACACGCCGGAAACTTTCCGCAGTCGAGTGAAATCAAAGCCGGCTCGCGGAAGTTGCTCAAGCGGTCTTCTTCCTGTAGCGTCGCAGGTCGTGCCGGCGTTGGCGGCCGGCGCAGTACTCTGAGGGGTTCTTAGAGATAAGATCGGACTACACTGAAGTCTGATGCAAATCCTGGGACGGATCGGACTGGCGATATGCTGGCTTGCCTGGTGGTACCCCTTCCTCTTCCGTGCGCCTCACGTTCAGAAGCGCGCATCCATCACGGTGATAGGGCCGACCCGCGTGGGGCTGTTGTTGGAAAGCAGCGCCATCTGCATGGCCTTTGTATTTCGGCTGCCGCCCGAGTCTCCGCCGGGCGTGGCGCGCGTACTGCCGTCGCTGATTCTGGGACCTGCCGCGGTGGTTATGGCATGGACCGCGGTGGCACACCTGGGAAGGCAGTTTCGGATCCACGCGGGATTGTACCTGGATCATGAGCTCGTGCGGACGGGTCCATATGCCATTGTGCGGCATCCCATCTATGCGTCTCTGCTGGCGATGCTGGTGTGTTCGCTGCTGGTGATGACGCCGTGGCCCTGGGCGGCCGCCGCGCTGGCGTTGTTTGTGCTGGGGACGGAGATCCGCGTGCGCACCGAAGACAAGCTCCTGGAATCGCGGTTTGGGGAAGGGGCCAGGCAGTATCAGAAGGCGGTGCGGGCGTACGTGCCGTTCGTGCGGTAGGCGGGGTGTTCCGTGGAGCGGGCCTCCGGCCTGCTACGCCTGAGGTCGCGGGTTCGCACCCCGTCGTCCCCGCCATTCCCTTCAATCACTTCCGATCTCTCCATTCAGCGATTTCGCCGCCTTTTTGCGGGGCTACAGTTTTCCTGCCAAGCTATTGATCCACCAACGATTCGCCGATGTGGCCGGAGGAATCTGATGCGACAGGGACTGTGGCGAGATCGCTGGCGTATACTGAAACGGAGACATCGCGTGACCGCCACCTTCGCTACTCAGATTGAACTGGATGATCGGGACATAGCCTGGATCGCCGGCACGAAAGTAAAGGTCCTCGAGGTTGTTCTGGACAAGATCGCCTACGGGTCGAGTCCGGAAGAGATGTTCCGGCGCAAGATGCGTAATCTGAAGCCAACACATTAATGAAAATATGCGGCGAGTTCGAATACTTGCACTCACTCTATTGGTGTCAGCGGGCCCCGGCCTCGCGGCCGATTCGCCTAACCTCACGGAGCGGTACCGGCCCGTGTCCGGCAAGCTTATCGATGCGGCTCTGGCCGATACCGAGGGCTACCAGCGCCTTACCTACCTGTGCTACCGGATCGGTAACCGTTTGAGCGGTTCGGCGTCGCTCGAAAAGGCCATCGCGTGGTCGGCCGAACAGATGAAGAGCGCCGGCCTGACCAACGTCCGGGTGATTCCCACCAAGGTCCCGCACTGGGTGAGAGGGGCGGAGTCGGCGCGCATGCTGTCGCCGCTCGACAAACCGCTGCACATGCTGGGGCTGGGAGGAAGCATCGCCACGCCTCCGGGCGGGATCACCGCCGATGTGGTGGCGGTGTCGGACTTCAGCGAGCTGGACAAGCTGGGGCGCGACAGGGTGCAGGGCAAGATCGTTCTCTACAACCAGGAGTATCGCGGTTACGGGACCACGGTGACGTACCGGACCAACGGGGCGTCGCGCGCGGCCGCTCTCGGCGCGGTGGCGGCGCTGGTGCGTTCGGTGACACCGCTGGCCATGCAGACGCCGCATACAGGGGCGATGTACTACGACGAGAGTCAACCCAAGATCCCCACGGCGGCAGTATCGCCGGAAGAGGCCATGATGATGGCGCGGCTGGTGGCCGATGGCGTTCCCGTGAAGGTCCACCTGGAGATGAGCGCTCGCATGGAACCGGATGCCGATAGTGGCGATGTGATCGGCGAAATCCGCGGCAAGGAGCTTCCCGATGAAGTGGTGGTGATGGGCGGGCACATCGATTCCTGGGACGTGGGGCAGGGCGCGCAGGACGATGGCGCGTCGATCATGGCGTGTTTGCAGGCGCTGGCCCTCATGAAGAAGCTGGGGCTGGAGCCCCGCCGCACCATTCGCGTGGCGTTCTGGGTCAATGAGGAGAACGGCGGCCGGGGCGGCGAGGCGTACCGGGAATTTGTGGGCGGCCAGATCAGGAACCAGGTGGCGGCCATCGAGATGGACGGCGGAGCCGAGGCTCCAGTCGGCTTCGGCGCAGGGGTAGACCAGGCGTCTCAACAGATGTTGCAGCAGATTGCCAAGCTGTTGGAGCGCGTGGGCGCGGGCGAGATCACGGGCGGCGGAGGGGGCTCCGACATCTCGCCGCTCATGCGTGACGGCGTGCCGGGACTGGCTGAGCGCACCGTGGGCACGCACTACTTCGATTGGCACCACACCGAGACGGACACCCTGGACAAGGTGAATCCCGAGGACTTCCGCAAGAATGTCGCGGCCCTGGCGGTGATGGGGTACGCGCTGGCCGATATGCCTGGCAGGCTTACGGCGGTGGCTGGCGGCGGGCGGCGCGCAAGGTAGGTCTTCGTGGCACAGCGCGGCTTCGCCGCAAACTGAACTGCTGAGCCACTTTTACCCGGCAGGATTGACCGCGCCACACCAGCAAGCGGTTTCAGGGCCGCCGCAGCGCGCCCTGTCCAGCCGTCCTCAGTTTTTTCGGTGCCACCAGCCGCCACGCATCGCGAATCAACGAGGCCAGCTCTTCATCGCCGATGCGATCGAGCTCGATTCCAACCCAGCCACGCACGCCCACGTAGGGCGGTTTGAAGAATGTCTCCGGCGCATCCGCAATCAACATGGCCTGGAGACCGGGCGGCGCGGGTATCCACACCGCAATGCGCCCGTCGTCGTGGTGGTTGTTGGCGAACATCGCAAACACCTTTTTGCGGACGAAGAAAGTCGGTTCGCCGTGCGAGAGCTTTTCCGTACTCTCGGGCATCGCGGAACAGATTCGCCGCACCCTCCGTATGGGCTCTCCGTCGATCTCGGGCGTTCGCTTCGGCTCCATTGGTTTCAACTGCGCCTACTTCACGTTCAGCGTCTTCTTGAGCCAGGTGACCATCTCCGGCTTCCAGTGCTGCATCTCCAGTGCGCGCCAGCCTCCCATGCCGTGCCCGCCGCCCTCTACCGTGATCAGCTCGCAGCCCGCCCCCACCTTGTGCATCGCATCGCACATCGCGGGCGATTGCTCGTACACCACCTGGTCGTCTTTCGTGCCGTGTATGCACAGGAACGGGGCCATTCCCTTGTGCACCGCGAAAATCGGCGAGATGGCGTGCAGCTTCGCGAGGCCGGCCTCGTCCAGTTGCTCCGCGCCGAAGAAGTGAATACCGCCGCCATTCGCGGCGTGCCGGTTGATGCTGGTCATGTTGAAGCGTTCCGGATGGTCGCGCCGCAGTTCCGCCAGCTTTCCATAGTCGACCGGCCCATAGATATCCACCACCGCGCGGACTTTGGTCTCCGCCGTCTCGTGCGTCCCGGCGTAGTTTACGAGGAACCCGCCGGCCGACTCGCCGATGATCGCGATCCTCGAAACATCCACGTGGTACGTCGCGGCGTTGGCCTTCACCCACCGGATGGCGCCGTTCAGATCCTCGATCGCCTGCGGAAAGCGGAACTCGGGTGCCATCCGGTAATCGATGCTGAACCACGCGAATCCGGCGCCCGCAAGCACATCGAACAACGGCCGGACATTGGTGCTCTTACTACCCTCGTCGAACCCTCCGCCGTGGACCAGGATGGCCGCGGGAAACGGCCCAGGCCCGTCCGGAACGTGCAGGTCGAGCAGCACCGGCCTCCCGCCCGGACGGCCGTATTCGACGTCTTTCCGGTCCACGGGCGCGTCAGCCAGAATCGCCGCGCAGGCAACAGCCGCAATGAGAACCGATCTCCGCATGGAAAGAGATTGTATCAGTCTTAGGAAGCCGCCGAATTCTTACGACATTCCGATATCCAGACCGGCCGCGACCCCGCGCCCTTATTGCTGGACCCAAACGTTGAACTGTGTGCCGGCATTCCCCATGATGAGATTCACGTTCATCAAGCTTTGCTGCGGCGCGATGAAGTTGACCTGAAAAATGCCGGCCGCCAGGCCCGAAGCTGCGCCGGCAAAGGTGATCGGCAGTGTGATGGGGTTGTTACCGAACCACTCCAGCCGGATAGGCATCGCTGGGGCCGCGAGCGGAGCAGCGTTGACCTGGCCATCCTGGCTCGGCGGATTGGTTTGCCCCGCACCGGCCAGATAGAGGCTCATTACCGAGCCTGCCTTCGCCGGATTCGACGCGGCGTTCGGAGAGAAATCCTCGTTGAATACCCCGAGAATCTGCAAAGCTGTGCCACTTACGGCGACCTGAACCGGGTTCGATTGGGCACCGTGGTATTGAACCTGAATCGTGGTGCTCGACTTTGTGGCCAGTTCGAAGGGCGCCACCAGATCGATTTCTTGAGCGCTCACCGAAAGTAGCGGCACAACAGCTCCATCGAATGTGACTTCGACGCCAGCCACGGTGCTTGCCAAAACTCCCGACTGGATCGCACCTGGCGTGGCCGCAGCCGGGCCCATCTTCTTGCCGAGGAGTCGGATCACCTCTCCCGCGGCAATCCCCTGAGAATTGGATGGATTCGCAGAAGGGACGACACTCAGAACAGAATCCAGCGAAATCTCAGGCGGCGGCGTGGAATCGATTTTGGCGATGAAGACTGGCGTCACGGTGGTGGTGTTCAGCGTCGCGCCCGCCACATAGGCCGAGCCGGAGGAGTCGAGAGCCAGGCCGGCGACCGAGTCGAAATACGTTGAAAACAGCAACTGAGTGAAGTCCGCGCTGAACTTGCTGATAAATCCACGCCCAATTCCGATCTCAAAAGGACTCGCGGTCTGCGGTGCGCTGCCGTACGCGTCCAACGTGCCCGAAATCCAGGCCTCACCCGAAGAATCGACGGCGATCGACGAACCGGAAAGACAACGTGGAGACCCAAGATAAGTCAGACGCTGGATGGAATGCGCCTTAGGATCGAGCTTCACGACGAGCGCATTGCCTTGCGGGTAAAATTCGGAAGGCCCAATAAAGAAGACGAGACAACTCGCGCGTGCCTGTGGTTGGAATGCGCCCGGCGAGGCAGGCTGAGACAAACCGCCGCTTTCGCCCGTGAGGTAAATGTTGCCGGACTGATCCAAGGCGATCGCGTCCAGCGCGTCGTAACCCGAACCGCCGAGATAGGTCGCATAGTCGAGACCGCCGGAGGGATTGAAGCGCGCGAGGAAACCGTCGTACATTCCACCGCCGAATTTCGGCTGCAAGGCGTCCGCAGTGACGGGAAAATCCGGAGACTCAGTCGATCCAGTGACCCAGGCGTTTCCGCTCGCATCCACCGCTACGCCGATGCCGTTCGTCGCACAGCTCCCGCCGAGCAAGGTCGAATAAACAAGCGCGTTGCCGCCGGCTGCGATCTTCGTCACGAACGCGTCACCAGAAGTAGGCATACTGGGGGCTTGAGACAGGTAGCAACCTGCGACCGGCGCAGTCTGGAACGCGTTCGCCGTCACCGGGAAAGTACCTTCCGTGAAGCCGGTGATCACCGCATTCCCCGTGCTATCGACGGCAATGCCCGTGGACGTTGTCGGCTGGCAGCACTGGTGCTCTACGAAATCGCCTCCGAGCAGCGTCGAGTAGGTCAATTGCGAACCGTCCGGGCTGAGCTTCGCGACAAACACGTCTTGAGTGGTGGTCAGTTTGGTCTGGAAAGCGCCCTTAGTGGTGGGGAAATCCGGCGAGGATGTCAATCCGGTAACGTACGCGCTGCCGTTTCCATCCACGGCGATTCCGCTGGCTCCGTCTTTTTGACTTCCGCCGAGATAGGTAGAGTACAGAACCTGGCTGCCATCTGCACTCCACTTAGTGACGAACACAGTGTTTTGGGTCCCGGCGCCCAGGAAGGCTCGCGAGTCGGCCGGGGAGATGAAGAGTGACTGCGGGTTGACGGGATAAGGCAACGAAAGTGGCGACCAGGTTTGTCCCGCATCCGTGCTCCGATATAAGACATTATTGATGTTCGCCGGATATTTACTGGCCGCCGCATATACGTTGGCTGGATTCCGCGGATCGACCACAACAGCGGCAAGGTACGAAGAAGTGACAGAGGACAACACAACGATGAAGGTCTGGCCGCCGTCCGAACTACGTTGCAGTCCTGACGAACCGATCAGGTAGAGAATAGATGGATTATCGGGTGAGATAGCGAGCTCTTGATTGTTATAGACGCCTTGACTCGCCCCGGCGGTCCAGCTATTTCCGCCGTCGGTGGAGATCAGCAGGCCCTGCGAGGTCGCGGCAACAATCTCTCCATTCGAGCCAAAGACGATTGCATTCACCGGGCCGGCCGGCTGTGTAGGCGGCGCAAGCGTGAGCTTGGTCCAGGTCTGGCCGAAGTCCGTACTGCGGAACAAGGCAGGTATAACGACGCTCGCAAATAGAGTTCCGGCCTGTGTGGGGTCGGCGACAATCGTCACGACCGCAACGGCCGGGAGACCGCCGGTCGAGGCCCGCCAGCTTTCTGCGCCGTCGGTACTGACGAAGACGCCTTGCGCAGTCGCGGTGTAGAGGGTAGTGGCGGAACTCGCATCCACCGCCAGAACCGTCGGTAGACCCGCAAGACCGGTGCCGGTTGTAGCGGTCCAAGTTGTCCCGCCGTCGGCGCTCTTAAGAACACCAACCGGCGTTGCGGCGTAGACCACCAACGGCGCGGATGGAGCGGCCGCGATCGCGCTGACTGAATTGGCCGGTCCAAGCGATGGGAAGCTCCATGTGTTGCCCGCGTCGGCAGTGACCAGGAGAGGCGCCGTGCCCAGATGGCTCCGGACCGGATTCACAGTCGTAAAATCTGTTGAATTCGTCGTGCCGGCGACATAGAGACCGCCTTGCTTGTCCCGCGCCAATCCCGCGGCGGTGCTCACGCCACTCCCGCCGAATGACTGATCGAAGACGATTTGAGGATCGATCACCAGGGAGCGTTGGTGATCGTAGGCGCCGGTTCGGAATCGAATGTGGCTGGAGGCGTCGATCCGATACGCCACTTCGACCGGCTGCTTTTGGCCCGCAACAATCTGATAGGCCACTGGCTTGGGCTGATGGATCCGGATCGCGCCCACTTGCAGAACGAGATCCCCGTTCCGATCGATCCGAATCTCGTCAACGCCATCGAAATCCAGCTCGATTCTTCCCGGATCGCGTCCGGAGCCAACTTCGAAATCGTATTCGAGGTGCTCCTGGTCTCCTCGAAATACCAGATCGATGCCCGAATAGACGCCGCGCCAGCGGACGCGGCCGTAGAGGTCGTAGCAAGCCCGGACATCGCTACCGAGGAGGTAGTTCGCCCTACCCGGCATAAGGTCCAGAGCTTCCAGTGACGATTTTGGACTCGCGCCGGCAACCGACATATGCACGGCATGGCCGCCTATACTCAGGACTGCCCCGCCGGAAGTCACCGACAACGCATAACCGGGACCGTGAGACACGTATTGCCCGTTGCGTGCTTCGAACGCCAGCACGCGAGGTCTGCTGGTAGCGTCAAAACTTGCACCAAGACAGGAGAACGTGAAGAGCAAACCAATGAGAACACGCACAACTTCCCTCCAAGGCTGGACGCGGGGAGGACCATCTGGATTCTAGCATCAGAAGCTCGGTCGGCAATCTGCAAGCCCCAGGACGAAGACGCCCTACTCGTGGAAGTGAACGGCGGCACAAGACAAGAGCGCGCTGATCGCTGGTCGGATCCACCCTTAGCAGCCGGCCGGGGGGCGGCAAGTTGAGGCGTCTCCGCGGGGAAACGTTCTTGCCGGTCAACAGGCAGAGCCTCCCTGATTGCACATCGCCGCATATTTAGCACGCCCCTGTATAAAGGTCGGCCGCCATTTGGCCGATAAACGTCTTGTATGGGCGTGATACAGGCAAAAGACCCGGCAACGAAGACGGCCCCTCCCGAGCGGCTCTGTAAACTCCCGGTGTTTCGGCCGGTGGCGGTCCGTCTGTTATCGGAGTTGGCGAATGAGGAGGTCGACGTGAGTCACGTCACGGACCTGCTGAACTCCGATCCCGCATTCAGCGCGGAAATCCTCACAGTTGCGAACTCCGCTCTGTATGCTCGCCAGAAGCGGATCGACACCGTCCAGCGCGCGATTATGGCTCTGGGCCTCGAACGAACCCGGGCATTGGCGGCGACCGTCGCTCTACACGGAATGGTGAGCGGAATCAAGAGCAAGGCCGCCGTACAGGATTGCTGGCAACACAGCCGCGCAGCAGCCATCGCCGGGGAGTGGCTCGCCCCGTTCTACCGAGTCCATCCGGATCAGGCCTATACAGCGGCTCTGATGCATGACATTGGAAGGCTGGGGATGCTGTCGGCGTACCCGGACTACCCGGTACTGCTGGCGGCCGCCGTGGGAAGCGTCCAGGATCTCCTGGAGGCGGAGCGGACGTCCTTCTCCGTGAATCACTGTGAAGCCGGCATGTGGCTGACCCGCATCTGGGGACTTCCCGAGGAATTCCGCGAGGCGGCGTCCCTGCACCATGAGCCGGTCATGGGAGCACTCGATGAAAGAACCGACCTGGTTCGTCTGGCCTGCCTCTTCGCGGAGGCTCTGGGCTTCAAGCCGGCTCCCCAGATCGATTGCGAGCCGGCGGAGTCCCTGATCGTTCTGATTCCCGACAGTGTCCGCTCCCGCTCCCGCTTCTCGATCGGGGGGCTGGCGGAACGCCTGCGTGCGGAGTTGGAAGTAGATGCCGCGCCATGAGCGGGCATCGCCTTACATCTTCAGCAGCCGGATGCTGCCGTTGGACGTGCTCAGGTCCAGCAGCGCGCCTCCGCTGCCAATGGTGGCGTCCAGGTGATTCTTGCTGAACTCGCCCTGCATTCTGACGTCGAAGTCGGTGGAGATGGAGGAGTTGCTTGTCCGGGCCACCACGTGGGCGTTCAAGTCCCGGGGGAGGTGTAGGGTGATGCCGCTGTTGTTGGTGTTTACCCGAATTTCGCGGCTGAAGCCGTCCGGCAAGGTCAGTTCCACCGGGCCATTGGAGGTCTCCACGCGGATCGACCGGTCCGCGCGCAGGAGGTCCGCATGGACTCCGCTATTGGAAGTGGTGGCTTCCAGGGTGCCGTTCAACCGTTGTGCGTGGATGGGGCCGTTGGAGGTGTGAGCCACCATGTCGCCATTCACGTCCAGCACTTCTATGGCGCTGTTGGAGGTTTGGGCATCCAGGTTGCCGCGCAGTCCGGTAACGTGAATCTGCCCGTTGGAGGTCCTGAGCCGCGCCGGACCACTGCCATCGGTGGTGCGGATCGCGCCGTTGGAGCTGGTGATGCGGTCCAGGAGGGCCGCACGCGGAATCTTGATGACAAAGCGCGCACCCTGATTGTTGCGCCGTTCGGAGGGCCGCAGCACGCGGATGGAAACCGAATCCGGGCCGTTGTCGATGTTCACCTTCAGATCCTCCGCGGCTCGTTGGGAGGGACCGTACTTGGTGCCGCTGATGTCCACCGTATTCTGGTCCCAGCCGGAGATTTCCACAGAGCCGTTGAAGGTCTCAACGGACAACCGCCCGGTGGAGCTCAAGGGATAGCTGTAATGGAAATCCCGGCTGAACCGTTCCATATCGCCCAGGTCCATGACATCGCAGGCCGTGAGGCAGAGCAGACCGGCCGCAAGGGCCGGAAGAAGGAGCTTCGGGCGCATTACTGTACCTCGATTAAGGGGATACGTAAACGCCCTGTGGTTTGTTCCCGTGTCACGCGGGCTACTGAACGATGATCTGCCTGGAAGTGCTTTGTAGTGTCATGGCGCTGGAGGACACGGTAACCAGGAAGGGCGTGAGCCGGTACGCCACGTTTACCTGCACGGTGCTGCCGGGATTCTTGTCGGGGGTCCAGGTGGTGGTTACGGTGAGTGCGGTGGTGTCCAGGCAGGTGATGTAGGACAGAGCTTCGGCCTGCACGTCCGCCGTCAAGGCAGGATGACCGCTGGCGTTTCCGCGGATCGCCGCGAACCGGGCCGCCCGGTGGGCGGCGAAGCACACGGAATTGTACGCGAAACCGATCAATCCGAACTGCAGGATGCCGGCCAGCAGGGTAAGGAAAACGGTGGTGACAATCGCGGATTCGACGAGCGTGCTGCCGCGCTTCGGACGCCTCATTGCACCCTCATGCTGGCTTTGGAGGATACCGCGCCGGAGAACGGAAGGCCCGAATAGCTGAACATCGGGTTGCAAGTCGCCCGTGCGGTCACCTGCACGTAGACCAGCATCTTGCCGCCGGTACAGGTACCGCTGCAACTCACCGATGCGCCGCCGGGGCACTGGCAGGATTTGACGGCGGTGGCCGTCATGCCGGCGATATCCGGCGCGGCATTGACGGCCGCCGTCTGGATTCCCGTGGTATTCGAGGAGTTGGCCAGGCTGAGGCTGCCGTACTGCGCGCCCGCGCGGGCGGCATCGGCGACGCAGATGGCGGTACGAACGAGCGCGCCGAAGTCCAGAACTCCCGCCAGCAGGAGAAGGATCAACGGCGCCACCAGGGCGAATTCGACGGCTACCATTCCGCGCCGGGCGCGCCGGCAGATCGTTGGCCGGGTGGAGGGCGACAATGGGCCGCGATGGCGCGCTCCCAGGATCCGGCTGTCTCTTGGGGATGGCTGGTTCGCTCGCATGGTCACTCGCTGACGATCCCGCTCCCCTTCACCGGCGATCCGCCGGGTAGCGACGAGTAATCGTTGTTCAGCGTGGTACCTCCTGAGAAGCTGATGGAATTCGCCACGATGATGGTGTAAGCGGTTCCCACCGAACCGCCGGAGTAATTCAGGTTCGTGGTGGGGAAGTAGAGAGTGCCGGTCAGAACGGTACTGGTGCCTCCCGAAAACGTGCTGGGAGGGCCCGAACCGACGCTGCGGTCCTGATAGAACAGGATGCCGGCGAACGATCCAGTGGTGGGCGCCGTCAGGTTCACGGACGTCCCGCCGCTGAAACTGATGGCCCCATAGCTGTACCCGGATGCCGTGTTGAAGAAGGTGACGCCGGTTCCCGAAACGCTGGAACCGCCGCTAATCGATAATCCACCTCCATTGAGCACGTACATGCCCGCGTTGAAGGTGACATGGGAACCGCCGCTGATCGAGATCCCCCGGCAGTAGACCCCTGGGTTGAGAGTCCTGGTGGCTCCTCCCGAAACATTGTATTGGTTGGTGCCGTAAGTGCACCCGGCGATCGAGGGAGGGGACAGGTAGGAGAGGGGGTCGGATGGAGGAGAGATTCCCGTCACGGGCGCGGGCGACACGGATGCGCCTCCGCTGACCTGGTAGCTCCCGGCAATGTCCACGCTGGTAGCGGTGATGCTTGCGCCTCCGCTCGCGGTCAGGGCTCTGGCATTGTTGGAGGCAACTTCTATCCCGCAATGGGAATTGACCGAGGCCCCTCCGCTGGCGGAGAACGCACCGGACATACTGGGGTCGAGGGTGTACAGGCAACTGGTGCCACTCCCCTGGCGCGCCACACTGCGGGCACGAACTGTCGCGGTGGAGACGCCCAGGGCCTGCATGAAGAAGCTCGCAACGCTTTTGGAAACGATCACCTCAATGGCCGTCGGGTCGGTGGTGTAACTGCCGCTCAGGGGCGGATGGTTGACCGTGACGGTAACGGAGCCCACGCCGTCAGTGAATCCGTTAAGCGCGGAATCGGCTTTGGCGGCGGTCGAAATATTGGCGGAGCCATTCATCCTGAGATCCTGCACGCCACCGAGCGCCGCGGCATCCGCGGCGGTCTGCATCCTGACCTTGACCAGCTCGATGTATCCGACATCCACGGCGAGTCCCAGGAAAGCCAGCAAGAGCACCGTCGAGAGCAGCATGGTGATGAGCACGAAACCGCGTTGGGTGGGACAGTGCCGGATTTTGGGCGCGGCCGGACTCATGGTTCCCGTGGGAATTCTCCGTTTTTACAGTAGCCGCAACGGGGCCGGCGGGGAATCGGGGGAAGCACTTAGTGGGGCGAGGGAAAATAGCCGGGATCGCGAGGGCACATTGGTGGCCCAATCATTCTCTCTTCTGTCCCGTGCCGCCGTCGGGAGGAGCGGCGGGCGGGGTACGTTCCACGACGACGTCGAACTTCGAAACTACGGTGGCAATGGCGCCAACGGCGGCCAGGATGGGGGCGAGGATGACGCCGACGGCCGCCACCGTCAGGGGGATTTCCATGAAGGTGTGGCCGCGCTCGTCCTTAATGATGATGCGGCGGACGTTGCCTTCGTGAATCAGGTCGCGCACCTTGTCGGCGAGATCCTGGCTGTGAACTTTGAACTGCTCGTAGATCTGGTCGAGTTTGTCCATGTGGGAAGTGTAGCGCGGAACCAGCGAGAAGATGCTATGCCGCGGGAAACAGTCCGCGGCCGCGTTGAAAAGTCCGGCCCCACCGGTCGTGCGTGGCCGTGCCGTGACCCTGTAAGCAGATCGATTCCACTTCGGCGGAACGGAGCAGAACGTTGGCTTCGCTGCCACGGACGATCGGCATGCGGAGAATCTCCACGCAGCTTGGACATCGGCGGATCACGTCGCGCCACCAAAGGCGTTGAGAAGCCGCAGCGGCCAACACGTAGGCCAACGTCGCCAGGATGAGCGCGAGGCTTTGCACCCGCTGCCACGACCACGCCGAGGCCAGGAGGAACTGCATTATCGAGATCCAGGCCACGACTCCGAAAAGGGCGGACAGGATCAGGCCGAGCGCTCCATACCAACGGAGCTTCCCGCAATTCCGCAGGAACGGATCGCGCAGCAGGCGCACGGCGCCCACGGCCATCGCCACACGCCACACCAGCAGGGCGAACCAGGCCGGAACGATACCGGCGGGGGTCAAGGGGATCAAGCGTTGGTTCCGTAAGCCGCGGCCGAAGGGGAGAGCGGCCCGGAGACTCTCGATCAGTTGGCCGCGCTGGGGGTTAAGGACCAGGAGCAGAGCGGTGCCGAGGACCAGGCAGCAGAGTACCAGCAAGGGGCTGCGCTTCAGGCGGGCGACCGGCAGCAGATCGATCAGTCCGGGAAGGTCGCCGCCGATTTCGCGCAGCGCCTCGCGGCGGTAGCGAGACCGCCGGCCAAGCCGGCACCGGGCGATGCGGCGCGCCTCCCGCCGGGTTAGCCCGAGCGACTCGAACTCGGAGATGGCACGGTCCCGGTGGAAGCGCCACTCTTCCGCGAATCTGCTGCGGCGATTCCACCAGGCGGCCAAGCTCTCGAAGCAATCGCGCATGTCAGGCCTTCTCGATCACGTTCTCCACCACATTCCGGAATTGCAGCCAGTTATCCAATTCCAGTTGCAAGTGGCGCTTGCCCGTGCCGGTGAGCGAATAGTAGCGGGCCTTGCGCTTGTTCTCCGAGAGGGCCGTCTCGGACCGGACCCAGCCGCGCTCTTCCATGCGGTACAGGCATGGATAAAGCGAGCCCTCGTCGATTTGCAGCCACTCCCCGGACAGTTCGCCCAGGCGGCGGCTGATGGCATAGCCGTGTTGGGGGCCGCTGGTAAGGATGCGCAGGACCAGCAGGTCGAGCGTGCCCTGGAAGAGAGAGCCGCGGGGACCGGCCGGGCCTTGCTTAGACATTCTAAATGAAGTGTACCCGTGGGGCGGGGGAGGTGTCAAGCGCGGTGCGGCTTCAGTTCCTGGTCATTCCGAAACGATGGGTTCGGGGATTTCTTCGGTGCGCTGAGCCAGTTCTTTATGGCGGCTGAGATAGCGAACGCAGGCGTTCCAGCGGAGGACCGCATCGTCGTTTCCCGGAGCCCGAAGACGTTCCGCCTCTTCGAACAGTTCCAGAGCCCTCACGATCCATTCATAGACGTAGAGATGCGCCCCCTGGCCGCCTCCATGGTGGCGCGCCTTGGCCCGGCGTTCCCACGCAATGCCCGCATAATACGCGCGGTCATAGGGCGTCTGCAGGCGGTCAACCGTCGACAGGGCGCTGGCAAAAGCGTGCGCATCATGGGTGATCTCGTCGGTCAACGACAGAATCAGACTGACGAGAGCCTGCTGATGATCGGGTTCAATCGCCAGGATGTCACGGCAGATACTTTCGGCTTCGCCAGGCTCGTTGAGTAACCGGTAGCGCTCCGCTTTGGCCAGCGCGCCGGACACGCTGTCGGGTGAGATTAGCTTTAGCGTGAACATTGGTTCTCCTTCTTCGGGGCTGTCAAAGGATGTGAAGCAGTTTCTTCAGAGGGTCGAAGAAATCGTCCACCACCCTTTCTTTGAGTGGGATGATCGCATTCTCGGTGATGGTTATGAATTCGGGGCAGACCTGGCGGCAGCAGGTAGTGATATTGCAATAGCCGATACTGTACTTGTCTTTCAGGTCCTTGACCCGGTCTTCGGTGTCCAGCGGATGCATCTCTAGAGCGGCTACGTGGACAAAGTAGCGCGGACCGATGAACTGGTCGTGCTTGTGGTGCTCGCGCAGGACGTGGCAAACGTCCTGGCAAAGGAAACACTCGATGCACTTGCGAAACTCCTGCACGCGGTCGACGTCGGCCTGCCGCATGCGCCACGTGCCATCCTCGGCGTCCGGGGATCGCGGGCGGAACGGCTTGATGGTTTTCTTGACGCGAAAGTTCCAGGAGACGTCGGTGACCAGGTCGCGGATGGAGGGAAACGCGTGCATGGGCTCCAGGATCACGGGCATGTCCAGGTTCAACTCGCTCAGCCGCGTCATGCACATGAGCCGCGGCGTGCCGTTGATCTCGGCGGAGCACGAGCCGCACTTGCCGGCTTTGCAGTTCCAGCGCACGGCGAGGTCGGGCGCCTGCTGGGCCTGTATGCGGTGAACGGCGTCCAGCACCACCATCCCCTCATCCACCGGCGTGACGAAATCCTGAAACTTGCCGCCGCTCGAATCGCCGCGCCAGATGCGAAACATGGCCTGCTTAGCCATCTATTTCATCTCCTCGATAATCTTCTTCAGCTCGGCGGGAAGGGTTTGGACGGGCCGCTTCTCCACCAGCATCTCGCCCGAGCCGCCGCACCGCACGACGATGTTGTGCTTGCCCCATTCGGAGTCTTTGTTCGGGAAGTCTTCGCGAAATTGAGCGCCCCGGCTCTCTTTTCTCAACAGGGCGGCACGGGTAATGGCCTCCGAAACCTCCAGCATGTTCGCCAGGTCCATGGAGGTGTGCCAGCCGTTGTTGTACTGGCGGTTGCCCGCGATGCCCGCCCTACCGGCCCTCACCCGCAGTTGAGCGATCACGCCAAGGGCCTGCTGCATTTCGCCCTCGGTGCGCACGATGCCCACCAGGTCTTGCATGGATTCCTGCAGGGCGTACTGGATCTGATAGGGGTTTTCGCCCGCGGGGCCGCGCTCGAAGGGCTCCAGCGCGGCTTCCGCGCCGGCCTGAACCTGGGCCTCGTCGACGGCCGCGACGCCGTTCTGCCTGGCGAATTCGGCGGCGAACTGGCCGGCGCGCTGGCCGAAGACCAGGAGGTCGGAAAGCGAATTGCCGCCCAAACGGTTGGCGCCGTGGAGGCCGGCGGCGGCTTCTCCCGCGGCGAAGAGTCCCGGAACGGTGGACATCTGCGTGTCGCCATCCACGCGGATCCCGCCCATCATGTAGTGCGTGGTGGGGCCCACTTCCATGGGCGTGGTGGTGATATCGATATCCGCGAGCTGTTTGAACTGATGGTACATACTGGGCAGCTTGCGCCTGATATGCTCCGCGGCTTTGGGAATGTGCCGCTTAATCCAGGCGATGTCCAGGAAGACGCCGCCATGCGGGCTGCCGCGGCCGGCTTTGACTTCGCGATTGATGCAGCGGGCCACGTGGTCGCGCGTGAGAAGCTCGGGCGGGCGGCGCGCGTTCTTGTCTCCCTGCGTGTATCGCCAGCCTTCGTCTTCGCTGTCGGCGGTCTGTTCCTTGTACAGATCGGGGATGTCGTCGAACATGAAGCGGCGGCCTTCGCTGTTGCGCAGAACGCCTCCATCGCCGCGGACGGCTTCGGTAACCAGGATGCCGCGGACGCTGATCGGCCAAACCATGCCGGTGGGGTGAAACTGGACGAACTCCATGTCGAGAAGCTCGGCCCCGGCGCGGTAGGCCAGCGCCAGACCGTCGCCCGTATATTCCCAACTGTTGCTGGTGACCTTGAACGCGCGCCCGATACCACCGGTCGCGACCACCACGGACCTGGCGGTCCACAGGATGAAGTGGCCCTTCTCGCGATCGTAGCCGAAGGCGCCCGCGACACGGCCGGAATCCGTCAGGAGGCTGAGGATGGTGCATTCCATATGGACCTCCATGCCTTGGTGGATGCCGTGGTCCTGCAGGGTGCGAATCATTTCGAGACCGGTGCGGTCGCCCACGTGGGCCAGGCGCGGATAGCGATGGCCGCCGAAATTCCGCTGCAGAATCCGGCCATCCGCCGTGCGGTCGAACAGCGCGCCCCAGGCCTCCAGTTCGCGGACGCGATCGGGCGCTTCTTTGGCGTGCAACTCGGACATACGGCAATTGTTGAGGTACTGACCGCCCCGCATGGTGTCGGCAAAATGGACCCGCCAGTTGTCGCGGTCGTCGACATTGGCGAGCGCGGCCGCCACACCGCCTTCGGCCATCACGGTGTGGGCCTTGCCCAGCAGCGATTTGCACACGACTCCGACTTTGAGCCCGAGACTGGCCGCCTCAATGGCGGCGCGCAGGCCGGCTCCGCCCGCGCCAACTACCAGCACGTCGTAGGAATACCTCTGGTATTCCGCCATTAAAGAATTCTCCAGTCATGCCAGACTCATCTTCTACACCATGTCCGCGGAAGTTACGCATTTCCAAGGGTTTGCAACTTTGAAAACGGCCTAGTGACACGCTTTCTCTCCGCCTGCGCCCATCTGGAGATAAGTTCAGCATGGGCGTAGCGCGGGTGGCATGGCGACGCCGCAGGCTTGAAAAACCTTGCCCACCACTCCGGAAGTCTGGCCGCGAAAAACGTAACCCTTCCCACTGATCGCAACTTC
>JAIQFL010000410.1 GCA_020073365.1 Terriglobia bacterium
CACGCGTAAACTCGCGGCCGGAAACCAGAGGGATGCCCATCGTCGAGAGATAGGCGGGACCAATCTCGTTGTAGTCGGCCGTGGGCTGCTCGTCGGGCGCCGGCAGATAACCGTCCACTGCGATGGGAGCGGACGAATAGCTGCGATAGCTGAACGGGGTCATGCGCGCGAACGCAGCCGATTCCACGCCGCCGATCGCCTGGACCCGATCGATCAGGTCGTCTTGAAAGTTCCTGGTTCGCTGGGCATCGTATCCTGCCGCCACTAGGTCGACCGATGTGGTCAGCACGCCGTGCGTCGAAAAGCCGGGGCTCGTATTCTGAACCCGCCGCAGGCTCTGGAGCAGCAGGCCCGCTCCGACCAACAAAACGAAACTCAGCGCGACCTGCACAAGGACCAGCCCCGACCGCACCAGCGCCCGCCGCCTCCCGCCCACTACGCCGCCTGATTCGGCCTTCAGCGCCGAAGCCAGATCGATCTTGCTGGTCTGAATGGCGGGAACCAGCCCGAACAGCAGAGTCGAGACCAGGCAAACGCCGGCGGCCAGCACGAGCACGCGCCAATCGATTTCGCCCGGCAGGGTCATCGCCACGCCGCCTCGCGCCGGCAGTAGCAGCACCAGCAGGTTGCGGCACCAGTTCGCCATCACCAGCCCGCCCGCCGCGGCCAGAGTCGATAGGATCAGCCCCTCGGTGAGAAGCTGCATCAACAGCCGGCCGCGCCCCGCGCCCACCGAGAGCCGGACCGTCATCTCATGCCGCCGTCCAAAAGCTTTCACCAGCAGCAAATTGCTGACGTTGGCGCACGCGATCAGCAGCACAAAAACCACCACCGCCAGCGCAATTCCCAGTGTCGGGAGCAGAGCGCCCGCGTTGTTGAATGGGGTTTGCCACAACGGGAACAGCTTGACGCCGCGGCCGCGGTTCGTCGCCGGATAATCGTGTTCCAAGCGGCTGGCCACCGCCGAAATCTCCGCCTGCGCCTGCTCCGCGGTCACACCCAGCTTGAGTCGCACGAAGCCCTCAATCCAGCGCGCGCCGCGATCCTCCAGCTTGTATCCGCCCGGGTCGAACCTCTCCTGCATCGATGCGGGCACCCAGAAACGCATCGCCCAGCCTACGAAGGTCCCATAAAACCCCTCCGGCGCCACCCCAATAATCGTGTGCGGCATGCCGTTGAGCATCTGCGTCTTGCCGATAATTCCCGGATCGTTGTGGAAGCGCTCTTTCCACATCGAATAGCTGATCACCGTCACCGGATGAGCGTTGCGTCCGAAGTCTTCCGCCGGTTCGAACCCGCGCCCCAGGATCGGATGGACTCCCAGGACGTCGAAATAGTTTGCCGATACCACGCTGGCCGGAGAGCGCTCTGCCCGGTCGCCGTTGCTGAGTGTGGTCCCCGTGATCCGGTCCACAATGAACGCGTCGAACAGCGTGCAACTCCGCTGAAAATCCACGAAGTCGGGCCATGAGACATCGTCACGGCCGGACTCGCGATTCGTGCCGGTCACGGCCATCATTCTCTCCTGGTGGACTACCAGCGGGAACGGCCGCAGCAGAATTCCTTCGATCCAACTGAACACCGAAGCATTGGCGCCGATCCCCAGAGTCAGGCAAAGCACCACCAAGGCGGAAAAGCCCGGATTGCGGCGCAACATGCGGAATCCATATCGCACATCCTGCCACAGCACCTGGATCGCGGGCAGCGCGTGGGTTTCCCGATAGGCCTCCTTGATTTGGGACACGCCGCCGAAGCGTCCGAGAGCCGCCGACCGCGCCTCCTGCTGAGTCATACCCCTACGGAGGTTTTCCGAGATTTCCATTTGCAGATGAAAACGGATCTCGTCATCCATATCCCGTTCCAGGTTTCCCTTGCGAAGCAGGCCGGACACCCGGCACAACAGCACGCGCAGTCTTGTCACGATGGTTCCCTCCTGGTGTCCAAGGTCCGCAGCGCCATGAAGGCCAACGAGCCGTGGAGGACGCCGGTTCTCTCCGTGCTGGAGACGTACCTTTTGGTAGCCTACAGGAGTGTATAACGGCTCTCTGTAGTCTGTCAACAGGGCCGGGCCTGGCGGGTACTGGCGGAGCGTGGAGGAGATCCTTTCACGAGCTCACGAGCCAAATCCCAAAAACAGGCTCACAATGGGTTTGTGACTCAACAGGGACTTTTTCCGAGGCCCGGGCGCCGGTGAGCGGGCCGGGCGGCGGCATCGCACTGGTGGCACACAGCGGCGGTCCTACGCCCGTGATCAATGCCAGCCTCTTGGGAGTGGTGGAAGAAGCGCGCCAGCATCGCGAAATCGCGAAGCTCTACGGCGTCGCTTTTGGCCTCGACGGCGTTCTGCGGGAGGATTTCATCGACCTCTTCGCGCAGCGCGCCGATACACTTCAAGCGGTCGCAGCCATGCCTTCATCCGCCTTGGGCACCTCGCGCCTGGAGGTCGGCCCTGGCGGGATCGAACAGGTCTTGCGAGTATTCCGCGCGCACGACATCCGCTTCCTGTTTTATACCGGCGGAAACGGATCGATGGGCACGGCCTCCCAGATTGCGGAGGCTGCCAGGAATTCCGCATACGAACTGCGCGTGATCGGAATTCCCAAGACCATCGACAACGATCTGGCCGAAACCGATCACACTCCCGGTTACGCAACCACGGCGCGATTCTTTGCCTGCGCCGTCCGGGACATCGGAGCCGACAATCGCGCGCTGCCCGGCCAGGTGGAATTCGTCGAAGTACTGGGCCGCAATGCGGGCTGGCTGGTAGCGGCCACGTCCCTGGCCCGCTACCACCCCGATGATGCGCCGCACCTGATCTACTTCCCCGAGGTTCCGCTCCCTCTGGAACAGCTCCTGGACGATGTGGACCGCGTGTACCGGCGCCTGGGCCGCTGCGTGGTGGCGGTCTGCGAGGGCCAACTGGACGAGCGCGGTGAACCCTTCGGGGCGGACGTGAGAGAAGGATCGCGCGGGAGGCTGGCGATGAATCTGGGCCACCGGCTGGCTGTGCTGGTGTCACAGCGTCTGAAGGTGAAGACCCGCAGCGAAAAGCCGGGCCTGCTCGGCCGTGCCTGGTGGGGCGAGCATCCGCAACTGGATCGTGCCGAAAGCCGCCTGTGCGGGCAAGCCGCCGTCCGCGCGGCGTGCCAGGGCGTTTCCGGCGCGATGGTCACTTTGCTTCGCGAGGAAGGGCCGGACTATGCGATATCCACGGGCCTGGCGCGTCTCGAACGCGTGGCCTTTATCGAGCGGCTATTCCCGGCGGCATGGAGAAACCCGTCGGCGAATGACGTGCTGCCGCCCTTTCGGGACTATGTGGTTCCCTTGGTCGGCACAATTTCCCACTACGAACGCCTGAGCCCTCTCCTGGTTGCCAGGAAGTCGCCCATCCCCAAAACCTAGGCCGGAGGAGTGTTCTCGAAGTAACTGAACAGGCAGGTGATACAGGCCGGTCGGCCTGTCACTATGGAGACTGCGGGCGCCGGTCCTGGAACGCAACGCGGGAGACGTGTGCGGCCCTTGACACCAGCGGCGCGCGGTACAAGACTACTTCTATGACTCGCCGCCAAATACTGGCCCTGATGACCGCGACGCTTGCGCGCGCAGCGGGGCGTCTGCCCGCGAACCGCAACGTGAAATGGGGACTGGGCTCCAACTTGTGGAACTCCTTCCCACCGGTGCCGTTCACCGATATTCTCGACGTGATGAAGGATACCGGGTTCATCGGCCTCCGGCTCACGCAGTTTCCGCAGATTCTGCAGAAGTACAACATCACGGCCGCCCAGATGCAGAAGGAGGCTGACCGGCGCGGGTGCTCGATCGTCACGATCTCCTTCAATGGCGCGACCCACGACCCGGCCCGCCGCGCTGAGGTGGTGGCCAACGCCAAGACCGCCATGACCTTCCTGAAGGAGTTCGGCGCCAACCACCTGGTGGTCTTTCCCCCCAACCGCCGGAACGGGGAGGCGCCCGGAGCGTTCCAGGCCATGTGCGAGAGCTTCAACGCCATCGGATCCGCGGCACGTGAAATGGGGTTCTATGCGGGTCTGCACAACCATATGGGCGAGATGGTGCAGAACCCCGATGAGCTGGACCGTTGCATGGCCATGACGGATCCCAAGCTGTTCTACTTTTCGCCGGATACGGCGCACCTCCACCTGGCCGGATGCGACGTGGTGAAGACCCTGGAGAAGTTTAAGAGCCGCCTGATGCTGGCCGATTACAAGGACGCGAAGAAGTTGGAAGGAACCAGGCCCGACTCGTTCGACCTGAAGAGCATCTTCGATCTGGGCGACGGCGAGATCGATTTTCCAGGCTGCCACCGCGTGCTGAAATCCATGGCGTTCAAAGGCTGGCTGATTGTGGATCTGGATATCGCGCGCCAGGGACCGCGCGCCAGTTACGAGCGTTCGGGCGCTTACGTGGTGGACAAGCTAGAGTCGATCTATGCATGAGATTTCCCGGCGGTCGCTGCTGGCCGTGGCCGCGATGAGCCCTTTGATGTCGAACTACCGCATCATCGACCCGCATGTACACGTGTGGAAGCACGATTCGCAATACCCATTCGCCGAGGGCGCGCGCCCGCCCGAGCGGGATGCCACGCCGGAAATGCTTCTGGAATTGATGAAGGCCAATGGCGTGGCCAGGACGGTGATCATCCAGGTCATCCACTACCGCTACGACAACACCTACCTGGCGGACGTGCTGAAGCGCTACCCCAAGACGTTCCAGGGCGTATGCCGGGTGGATCCGCTGGACGCGGCAGCGCCCGATCACCTGTCGCAACTCACCGCGCAGGGATTCCGCGGTGTACGGCTGAGCCCCGCCGGAAACGCTTCGGGCGATTGGTTCCGCGGCCCGCTGATGCCGCCGTTGTTCCAGCGGTGCCACGACCTGAAGGTTCCCATGACTGTGCTGGCGCCGATTACGCGCATGCCCGAGGTAGCCGCGCTGCTGGATAAGCTGCCGGACCTGACGGTGGTGATCGATCATATGGCCGACTGCCCGGCCGATCAGCCGGTCGAGTTGGAGAAACTGATCGCGCTCAAACGCTACCCCAACGTGTTCGTCAAGATCTCGCACACCTGGTCGATCTCCAAACAGCCGTACCCTTGGCTGGACGCGCAGGAATACGTGAAGCGCCTCCACCAAGCGTATGGACCCGAGCGGCTCATGTGGGCCACCGACTGGCCGATTGTGGAGGGCCATTCGACATACGCCAAAGCGCTCAGCGTGGTTCGGGACGACATGAAGTTTCTGAACGCGGGCGACCTCGAATGGATTCTCAGCAAGACCATCGAGCGGGTCTGGCCGTTCCCGGAGTAAGGCAGTACAATCTTTCTATAAGATGGCGACCGAAGAACATCTGGAAAAGCACGACCGCCAGATTGCGGCCATCCGCGATCTGGTTCTGCAGGGTATGCGCCTTTGTGTGGAAACCCGGAAGGACATCCGCACGCTGGCGACCGCGCAAAAGCGCACTGAAGCCAGCCTTAAGGCGTTCATCGACAGCATGCGCGCGGGCGGGAATGGCCACTCGAAGGGGAAGGTCGATCTGCGTTGAAGTCCCCTGAGGTGGGACATGCCGTTCGGCCTGTCTAGGCAGGTCAGTGACATCGTCGCGTCTCCCCGACCTATACCAAGGTGGCCGGCTGCGCGGCGATTTCCATAGTGTCGGAGCCAACACCGCCCGAGGGCAGTTTGATGGTGAATCGTGTTCCCTTGCCGGGGGTGCTGTCCACCTCGATCTTGGCGTCGTGCGCCTTCACGATCCACGCCACGAAGCTCAATCCGAGTCCCAGCCCCTGTTCGGGGCTCGGCGCCGCCCCCGAACCCGGTACACGATAGAAGCGATCGAAGATGTGTGGCAGATGTTCCGTGGCAATGCCCCGCCCCGTATCCTCCACCACTATCTCGATGCGGTCAGGCAGCGGGTTGAGGGCCACCCGCACCTCGCCCCCCTTGGCCGTGAATTTGATGGCATTGGAGAGCAGGTTGGTGATCATCCGCTCGATTTGCACACGGTCGACTTCCGCCGCGCACTCCGGGGGCAGGTCGGCCGTCAGAGTGACTCCGGCTTCTTCGGCGAGAATCTGGAACTGCTCCACCAGGTCTTCCACCACTTCACAAAGGTTCAGGCGGGATTTCTGCAACACCAGTTGGCCCGATTCGGCCTGCGAGAGCAGAAGCAGCGCCCGTACGATCTGCGAAAGCCGGTCGACATCCTGCAACGCGTTGAACATCGCTTCCCGGTATTGGTCCGTAGTCTTGGCCGTAAACAACGCCACTTCGAGCTGACCGCGAATCGCCGTGATGGGCGTGCGCAGCTCGTGCGACACGTCCGCGGAGAACTGCTTCATCTGTTGAAAAGAGGCTTCCAGGCGCTCGATCATCCGGTTGAAGGTAAGGACCAGGTAGTCCAGTTCGTCGCCCGCCTGGCGAGTGGGAATGCGGAGGCTGAGGTTCGAGCCGGAGATTCGTTGCGCAGTTTGGGCCACGGCGAGAACCGGCGTCAGAGCGCGTCCGGCCATGATCCAGCCGAGAAAGGAGCCCAGGATCACCGCGCCGGGAATGACGCCGATATAAGTCCAGGTAAACCGGCGCAGGATCTTCTCGTTGTCCGCGAGGGAGGCCCCGATCGCAACATAATAAGGAGCTACGTGGTGCTCGTCGTACGCAATGCCCGCACGGATCTTGAAAGGCTCCCCTTGCGCGTTCCGCCGAATCGTCCAGAATGTCTTTCCGGGAGTGTTGGGCCTGGCGTTCACCATGGCGATTACGCGCTTGGCGATTTCTGGGGGAGGATCGGCGCCAAGGTCGTCGTAGGTCGTGGAGACTTCGTTTTCCTTGGTCTTGGCGTTGGGGATGACATTGCCGAACTGGTCCGCGATCAGGTAGACCTTCTTGATCTCCAGGACGATCGTGGTTTCATCGGGATCTTCCGCGTCGTAATACCAACTGGCCGCGCCCTTCCCGACCTCCGCGCTCCAGTCGATGCGTAGATAGCCTCCTTTGGCGGCCGCCCAATCCCCGTTGAGCTCCTCTTCCACCCGGGCATCCAGTTTGGACTTGAGGCTCTCGCGGAACAGTCCCGCAACGCCAATCAGAATCACGGTGAAGAACAGCGCGTAACTGGCCGTCAGGCGGAAACGCAGCCCACGGGTGACGCGGCGGAGATGGATTCTGCGGTACACATCACACCTGCCGTTCGGAGGTAGGCTCCGCGGTCCTCTCGGCGGCCTTCTCAGGCGCTTCGATCATGTAGCCGATGCCGCGCACGGTCTGGATGAGCTTCTGCTGGAAGCGGTCGTCGATCTTGCTGCGCAGATGGCGGATGTAGACGTCCACGATGTTGGTGAGCCCGTCGTAGTCCATGTCCCAGACATGCTCCACGATCATGGTCCGGCTCAATGGGCGGCCCCGGTTGCGCATCATGTATTCCAGGATGCCGAACTCCTTCGGCGCCAGATCGATGGTTTCCGCGCCGCGCAGCACCTTGCGCCGGATGCAATCCAGCGAAAGGTCGGCGACCTGCAGCCGCTCCGGTGTCGGCTGCCCGCGGCGCAGCAGTGCCCGCACGCGAGCCAGCAATTCGACGAAAGCGAAAGGCTTCACCAGGTAATCGTCGGCGCCCTGTTCCAGGCCTTTGACGCGGTAATATAACCCGCTGCGGGCGCTGAGGATCAGGACCGGTGGGCCGGCCTTGCGGTTGCGAATCTTTTCCAGCACCTGAAGACCGTCCACGTCGGGGAGTCCCAGGTCCAGCACGACCAGGTCGTAATCGGTGGAGTGAATATGCTCGATGGCGATGGCGCCGGTTGGCGCGGCGTCCACGGCGTAGCCGGCGCCCTCCAAGCCACGGCACAAGAAGTCGGCGATGCGTTTTTCGTCCTCGACGACCAGGATTCTCATTTGATTTCAGCTTAGCAAAGTGGGGAAGGGGGCTCCTGCCCGGTGGGTGGGACAGACGGAGCGCCTTTTGTCGTCTGTCAGCCCCTCTACAAGCCGAACAGCCTCTTCGTATCCAGGATGTGAGTGCTCACGCCCTGCTGCCGCGCCAGTTCAACCAGATGGCCCGTCCCGCCAGCAGTTGCTCGATCCGCTCCAGGATCTGCAGGCTCAGCACGCCCCGAATTCCTCCTCCATCCAAAGCCAACAACTTGCGCGGGCGTAGGTTCTGATAGCGCTCGCCCAACTTGCCCCATAGTTCACGGTTCAGCATGCCTTCCTCCGTTTCGACTCTGCAATTATACAGGGCCGGAAAAGATCGGATACCTGCGCCTCTTACCCCAGCAGCAAGTGTGCCCATGGAACGTTCCTTCCATGTTTCCCTCGATCCTGCCCGATGAAACCACTTGGCCGTCGCGCCTTAAATGTCCGTGGGCGTAAAATGGGGAATCGATACCCCGAGTGATCGTAGAGTTGCAATGAGTTACAGCTCTGTTCCGCAAAGGGCGCCAGATGCGGATGCCGGCTCGCAGGCGGCTCGGGAAGAGTTGCAACGGATCGTCACGAGCACAGTGTTCGAGGATGCCGAACGCCTGGTCCGGTTCTGGACTTTCGTGGTGGAAGAGACGCTGGCGGGACACGGCCACCCTTTTAAAGGAATCCGTTATCGGCGTGGAAGTCTTCGGACGGAATCCCGGGGTACGACCCGAAAACCGACCCAATCGTGCGCGTCCAGGCGCGCCGATTGCGAGCCAAGCTGGAGACTTGGTATGAGACGGGCGGACAGGCCAGTGCCGTTCGAATAGCGCTTCCGAAAGGCGGCTACACGCCGGAATTCGGTTCGCCCCCAGCCCGGAACCGGAACCGGTGAGCGTTGTCCCAGTCCCCCAGGCGCGGCGCGCCGCCTGGACTCTGGCGCCGATAGCCGGGTTATTGCTTCTAGGGACAGCCGCAGTGATCCTGACGATGCCTAAGACCAAACCGGCGGCTCCCGGATCGCGGCTCTTCACGGCCTATCCCGGCTACCAGACCAGTCCGCTTTTTCGCCCGACGGACTCACGCTGGCGTTCTCCTGGGGCGGTCCCGACGGCGACAACGTGGACATCTGTGTGCAGCCGCTGGATGCCGACGCCCCGCGCAGGCTAACCACATCTCCGGAGCGGGAACGCAGTCCCGTATGGCTGCCAGATGGCCGGCACATCGGCTTCCTCCGCGATGCCGGTCCCGATCGCTTCGCGGTAATGGTGGTCCCGATTCTGGGCGCGGGAGAAAGGGGTGATTATGTACTTGACTACGACGGCTGGGCCGGGCCACACTGAGTAGTGTGACAAGTCGAGCAAGGATTTTTGGAGCACGTAAATTCCAGAAAAATTGAGGGATCGAATTTCAGGACGTAATGCTAGTTACTAGTACTTAATTGCGTAAATTAATAATTGTATTTTGAAGTTGACTGCCCTTGACCTCGCGTTTTCGCCAGCGGAACGGTTTGGCGTGCTCGTTGTGTTTTCGGATGAAGGCTTCAATGGCCTCGCGCAGCTGATCTTTGGTTTTGAGCTTGATCCGTTGAGGGTCTTACGTTGCAGGAGGCTGAACACGATTTCAATCTGGTTCAGCCAACTGGCCGAAGTCGGCGTGAAATGAAACTGGACCCGCCCCTCGAACTTCGCTAGCCAATCCTCGTTTCCTTTGTGAGGAGAGTAGTTATCAAGGACGACGTGGATCTCCTTGTCCTGCGGTTGGTCAGCCAGCACGTCCTCAAGG
>JAIQFL010000411.1 GCA_020073365.1 Terriglobia bacterium
TTGTGTAACTGTCTTGCCATCGATTTTCTGGGTGAGCTGGAAATGGGGGCCATGGCCGGGGTCGTTGGGTTTGGCGCAGTGGCAACTGGGACTGCCACAACGGCGGGAAGCACTGGTGATGGAACCCGGCTGGAAATCGCCGAGTTCGGAGATCTGCCGGAGCAAAGCGGATCTGTCGTCCACAATGGCCGAAAGCGGGTCAGGCATGGGGCCTCCCTTGTCCTAAAGTATTACATACTTTAAGAAATGAGCACCAAAAAAGGAAAAACTCGCAATCCATCACTTTTGTGTCGCGCACCCGTTGCTACGGGCTGTATTGACGAGAGAATCAAGTCTGCAGTAGGAGGCGCCACCCAGTGGATCCTGTGCGGGGGACCGCCGTGCCAGGCTTATTCGATAATCGGCAGATCGAGAAGTGGTGGCATTGACGAAAAGGACCACCGCCTTTACCTGTATAGAGAGTCACTCGCGTCCAAATTAGCTGTTTGACCGCTTTCCCCACATTGAAAACGTTGGGCATAACCCTATTCTGAGCCTGGACGCGCATCTGCGCTTCGCCCCAGGCAGAAGTAAGTGCTTCCCGTGGTTTTGTCACGCTGCTGTCCGGATTACTGAGTCACATCCCCCTTGGAATCAATGGTGTTGTTTTTACCGGTTTTCTGCTGTCCAACTGCCACCTACCACGTGATTTGAAGCTGTTGCACATCGTCGTGCACTCCGGCCAGAGCCGGCGGGGCCTGAAAAGGATCGTCCAGCCACACCCACAGATCTCGATAGAAGAACAGTTGCTGCCGCAACAAGGCGGCCAAGGTCGACAACGACCAGCCAGACCGCCACAAATCTCGCGCAAGGAATGTGCGCGTCCCAACTGGCAAAACAGCATGGCCATGAACTGGCCCCAACTGGTGAAACCCCGTGCATGCCGCTCGGCTTTGTGCTTCTTGACCGCCTGCTCGAAATCCCCGCGCGAAAACAGCTTCAACACCTGCGCGAAAATGCTGCATACTTTGTACATAGGTTGTGTCTCCTGACGTTGAATTGGTTCTTGGTGGAACCCAATACAGCGTAACAGGAACTCAGCCTCTCATCGGCAGCGGCATCATCGGCGTTGGTCCGCAGTTAGCCTGCTAAGTTGTACAGCAGTGGTGAAACCTAGCAGGCTGCGGAAAAATGGGTGTGAATTAGTGGCTGAGCTTTTCCACAAGATTTCCTGATGTTAGGACGCGATTGGCGAGAGCCCCACTGAAGGGTGGAGGTCGAGTTTAGTCACGTAATCGAAGGTTTGAGGGGCATTTTGTGCCCGCTTGGCGCACTTAGACACACTACTCCTCATGCCTTCCCTCCTTCAACCGCCATTGCCAGGTTCCGGATGCGGACCATGTTGTAAGCGGCGGCACCCAGGGTGAACATCCACCCTACTAACTCCAGTCCCCTGTGCCGCAGTTTCCTCATTCCGCCCACGGTCTTCATCCAACCGAAGATCTCTTCGATCCGCTTGCGCTTCTGTTGACTGATCGCGTATCCCGCGTGCCGTGTCGTCCTGCCATCAATCGCACTCTTGCGACCCTTGTTATTCTGCGACACGTGCGGGGTCGCGTTCATATGCCGCGCTTCCGCCACAAAGTCCTTGGTATCGTAATTCTTGTCTGCTCCCACCGTAACTGACTGATCGCCAGGGATTCTTTCGATCATGAGCAGCGCCGCAACCCGCTCCGCTGTGCCATTGGCTTGCAGGACTTCCACATCCGCCACCAGGCCGTTGCGGTTCTCCATCAGCACATGCCCGCTGTAACTCAACTTGGCCTCTTTGCCTGCACCCTTCCGGGCCAGCAGCGCATCTTCATCCGTGGTCGAGGCATGCGTCTCATTGCTGCGCTTCTCTCCGTGAAAGTCTACCGTGGGATTGCCTGGATCGTCGGGCGGTGGCTCTGGCCCCGCGTCCACCTTCTTGAAACTCTTCAGACTCGCACAGGCCTCCAACAGCGTCCCATCCACCGTAAAGTGTTCATCCGACATCAGGTTCAGATTCTGGGCCTGCTCGATGACTAACCCAAAGAACTGCTTGGCTACATCGGCCTTCAGCAACCGGTCCCGATTCTTGGTAAACACCGTCACGTCCCACACAGGTTCGTCCAAACTTAATCCCACGAACCACCGGAACAGTAGGTTGTACTCCAGTTGCTCCATCAGCATGCGCTCACTACGCACGGTGTACAGTACCTGCAAAACCAGCGCGCGCAGGAGTTTCTCGGGAGGAATCGACGGCCGTCCGATTCTGGAATACATCTGCGAGAACACCTGAGATAACTGCTTTAATATGGTGTCAGTGATTTGCCGGATCGCCCTTAATGGATGGTCAGAGGGGACCCGCTGCTCAGGCGACAAATAACTGAACATAGCCGCTTGCTGATGGTCAAGGCCGCGCATAAGGTAATTCTAGGTGATTATCCTGGCTATGCCAAGGCCTGAAGTTACTTTTTCCGCAGCCTGCTAGTAGTCTGAGCGACGAAATGCGGCGTCGGCTGGCCGACTCCCAGATCCTTGATCTCGTGAATATTGCCTTCGGCATTGAAAGCGAGCTCCGAACCGGGTCTGATCCGAATCGCCTCGGAGAAGGCTGCTACGGCTTCGCTGACCTGGCCGGACCTCCAATCGCCAATCCCCAAGGCAAATGCAGCGATTGCGCGCGTCTCGGAATCACGGCCCCGGAGCAGGACCTCCTGGGCTTTGCGCTTAAGGTAGCTGTAGTCTTTTCGCTGCTCCGCTGCCTCGACCAGAACGTCAAACAGATTCTTCCAAGAGGGATCGTCGAGAGGGAGCGAATCCGCCTTGGCCGCCATATCTTCGTAGCTACCGGCGTGAACCAGTTTGTGAATGGCATCGACGGGAGATGGGGGGCCTGCATCTTTGGCCTGCTGACCGGCCACCGTCGCCGCGAGGGCCGCGACCAACATTGCCGCGCCAGAGAGAACGTACGAGCCTTTCATAGCCGCAGGGTACGAGAACACGGGGCTCGGTGTATCCTTCGTCTGCAACGGAGTTGTAAAAAGTTGTCTCCAAGCTCCCCGCAGTCCCTGGTTCGGAGCTTGGCGGAGGCCTAAAATAAGGTAGACCATGGTGTTGGTTCGTCGATTCACGATGAGCGGGAATCTGATCGCGGTCTCCGCGATCGCCGTCCTCATTCCAACGGCCATTCTTTTCTGGCTGCAGTATCGCTCTCTTGAGCAACTGCGCGCCAAGACAAGGCTGGTTGCTCAGGACCAGGTGCGACAGGGCCTTGAACTTCTGCAAACACGCTTGGAAGAGAAGGTCGCAGCTATCGCCGCGGAATCGCTTAACCGGATTGACGGCGGTGACCTTGCCGGCGCGAATCTCAGCGCGACCGGCGTCAAGTTCCGAGCGGTTCTGGAGAAGTACCCGGTCATCGGGCACGTATTCGTGGTCTCGGAATGCGCCTGCGCGGGCGAGCCGTATGCCATTCTTTCAGCCAACACCGATGCGGAATGGGTCAAGTGTTCGCGTTTTACCGAACCAGTGGTCGCCGACGCGCTTCGCGCACACCGCGGGGCCCGGAGTCTGCCGAAGGAAGGCGAATTCGCGGATGTGATGTACTTCCAAAGCGGCTTGCGGCCAGTGCTGTACGCCTTCCGTTATCTTCCCGGTCCAACCGACAAGGGAAGCTGGAGCAATCTCGGCATCCGGAATCCGAAGGATAGCGGGCGGTGGGCGGGCGTGGAGATACAGTCCGACGCGTTGCTGCGCGACCTGGTGCCCAAGGTTCTTGCGGAATTGAAGCGGCGTGGCAATGAAGCAATGGGGGATTTGGCTGTATCAGTCAGCGAAGACGGCCGTGGCCCCGTCTTCTCCACCGCGGCGGGCCTCACTGGTTTCGAAGCGGTGATTCATGGTGGACCTATGGTTCCTCTGTGGACGCTTGCCGGCCGCCACCAGGGCTCTACCATTGACAGTCTCGCCCAGGAGCAATTCCGACGGAGTCTGGCTCTTTCGGGGCTGGTCCTTGCCGGTCTCATTTTGGCGATCGCCCTGTCCTTGCGTGCCGTCGCCCGCGAGGCGAAGCTTGCCGAACTGAAGTCGGCCTTCGTCTCGAACGTATCGCACGAGATGAAAACGCCGCTTTCACTGATCCGCGTATTCTCCGAGACGTTGGAGCTGGGCCGCGTGACCGACCCTTCGAAACTGCATGAGTACTACCGTGTGATTCACAACGAAAGTCGTCGGTCGCCGAGCAGCCGCTTGACGTGGCCCAGGGCATATTCCGCGAATGTCGCGGAGCGCGGGTGGCGAAGTTTATAGCTGACAAGGTATTCGTCAGCCAAATCCTGGATGGTCCGCACGCGCTCTTGGCGAACATCCTCGAGATTGTTGAAACCCTCTTCAAGTTCACGGCGGCGCTTTTGTTCAGCCGCTTTGGCGAGCGTTTTTGAGCCGGTCTTGCTCGATTCCCGAACGCGCCGTCCCGTGAACCAGAATTCGTACCACCAAACCTTTCCCCTTTTTAACAGCGACATTGCTCTATTCCGGGCCGATCCACCGTCATTTCACAGCCCTGAGCTGAGAGTGCGTTTCGGCTCTGCCTGCTCCGCCCGTTGGTAGGGCCGCGAGCCAGGACTCAATCTCTTCAGGGCGATAACGGACCAGGGACCCCACCTTGAGGAACTGTGGTCCTCGTCGTTCAAGCCTCCATCTTCGCAAAGACGCGATGCTGACATGCAATTGCTTGGCAACTTCCTCTTCAGTCAAAAGCGCAAACATCTTCACCTCGCTACCCCATTGCCGTTTGAGATCTCCCCGCCGTTTCGGTCCGCGCTGCTCAATCGAGACCGGTCCTGAAAGCGGCGGTCCAGCCCTTCAAGGCGTTCAAGTGCGTCGAGCAGTTGCATGCCAGCCTCGCGCATCGTGTCGCAGGGCCTGGCGAACTGTTCCGCGTGCTTGATTGCGAACTTGATTCGGTCAATCGCGATGCGGCCTGATATGCCATCTCAAATTCAATCGCTGAGGGTCGAGACTGGACATAGGGGACCGCTGATTGGCCGTGAGGCAATGGCGTTTGCGCAGGTGAGTGACGGCCGCAGATGCTCTCAGGTGATCCCAGATGACCGGACATGGCGCAAAGTTCGATGAAAGGAGGAAGCGGCACGCGCCGCTGGTATTGGGACAAAGACCTTACTGCGATGGCTGCAAATCCCGGAGTGCAGAGCTTTTTATTGTTCGGCAAGCGTGCGCGCCGGATCGACCGCGAATGTGATTTGACTTTGCTTGCGCCCCCAGTTCTCGCACGACGGCGGTGTGGCCAGCCAGCATTAGCGACAAGGCAGGAGCGATTTCCCACAACGCCTATCTCGGGCTTTGACGGTCAGGATTCCGAAAGGGAATTCCCGGTCAATACCGCTCCTGTCCGCGCCTGCACTTCAGCTACCCCATAGTGCCCTGTTGACGCTTGAAGTCCGCGTATGCCCTACAGTTCAGCCGGAGATTCCTCCTGTAGGAGAGATTGCCCACCAAAGCGATCAGCGGCTCGCGTTGTCGCCAGAAGTTGCCCCATACCCTGCGCAGAATGCGCCGCATGGAATAGAAGTCCCGGTCGCAGGAGAGCATTTCTTCGAGAATACCGTCCAGAGACAAGTGTTTATACCGAGCCACGGGGAAGGTTAGCGTGTAGTATTTCCAGTCCTCCGGGAAAGTATCGAGGGCGATGCGGCCCTCCGATTTCATCTGCTCCCACAGACGCGTGCCGGGTAAAGGCGTCAGAAACATCGTGTTGAGATTATCCAGGCCGTACTGACTGGCCACGTCGGCTATACGTTTGCCGATGCCCGGTTTGTCGGTGTCCAAACCGATGATAAAGGAACCCACAACTAGGATGTCGTGCCGCTGTATTCGCCGCACGGAGGCGCGGAAGTCACGGCCCTTCAGAAGGTTGAATTTCTTGCCGAGTTCCAGAAGCCCTTCCCGCGTGGGGGACTCAAAGCCGATGAAGACGCCTCCGCAGCCGGCCTTCGCGGCTAACGCCAGGAGTTCTTCGTCATCGCCGAAGTTAACGGTGGCTTGGGCGACCCACTCCTTTCGCAGGTTCGCCTGTGCCATGGCTCGGAACAGGTCCTTGGCACGGGCGATGTGTTCAGGGCGCGTGCCTATGAGGTTGTCGTCCACCACCAGAACATGCTTCTCACGGATCAACTGGAATTCCCGCACGACATCCGGAATGGGTCGCTGCCGGTAGTGGGCCCCATTGAACGCCGGCACGCTGCAAAAAGTGCAGTTCATAGGACAACCGCGCGTGGTCTGAATGGCTCCAAAGGCATATCCTCCGGCCAGCAAATCATGCCGGGCGGGCGGTACCTTGTCTATCTCGGCGAACCCGCCATCATACCTGCACTTCAGGCCGGCATGCCGGGTATCCGCCAGAACCTGCGCCCAGACGCGCTCGGCTTCCCCCGTGACGACCGAGTCCACACGCTCCCTGGCCTCGTCCAGGCGCATGGTTGCATGAATGCCGCCCATGACGACGGGCACGCCCAGGCGTCGGAAGTGAGCGGCCACTTCATAGGCGCGGTTCGCCTGCGAGGTGAAAGCAGTAATGCCCACCAAGTCTGGTCGCGGCATGGCCGGATAGTCAGGGACGCCAAGATTCTCGTCCACAATTGTGATTTCCCACTCCGGTGGGGTCAGGCCGGCGAGAACCATGAGACTGAGCGGTTTCCATACGCGGTAACGGTTCCAACGGTTCTCCTTGACTCTGACGATGCTGACTAGCGGGTTGGAGGGGTTGATCAAATACAGGCGCATAACTCATCCCCGCGTTTTCGGCTGGAGCCCGGCCAAGAGATTGTGGCCGCGACGGTGGGCTGAAAGTGCTCTTTGTGCCTCGTCATCGCCGTTATCCCCACAAAAGACCGGATTGAGGATGACCTCCGTAACCGCTTTGTGAGAGAATCTGCGCACCTGACGCACGGAACCTCTTTTGTGATTCGAGTATACACCCCCATCGTCACGAGGCTTTCCGTCGTTTGCGAAAGGTATAATACGGACGGAGGATTCCATGCGCTTCGAGGCGTTCTCCTTCGGTTCGATCTGCATCGATGGCGTCATCTACGAACATGACGTGCTCATCGACCGCGGCCAAGTCCGCAAGCGCAAGAAGAAGGCATCCAAGAAGTTTGGCGACGCCTTCGGCCACACACCGCTCTCGATCGAAGAAGAGATCCCCTGGAAATGCCGGAAGTTGGTGATCGGCACCGGAACCGGCGCCCTGCCGGTCATGGAAGAAGTCAAACAGGAAGCCAAGCGCCGCCGCATCCAACTGCTCGTGCTGCCGACGGCTCAGGCAATCCAGGTACTGCAGGAGAACCCGGACGGAGCTAACGCGATCCTGCACGTAACCTGCTGAGCGATTCTCCGAGCAGCCGCTCGGGAGGCCTTCAGGATGATTTAGCCTTCGCTTCCAGGCCTATCCCCGACTTCAGCTTCGCCTCCAGAAACGCGATGGCGTAATCCAAAGCCAATTCCGCGCTTTCGTGATGCACCCAGGGAAAGGTGACATCCCGAACTATAATCCGGCGGCCTGCCCCGTGCTCCTCTTCAATCCACAGAAGCTGACGGCGACGCTCTCAATCTAATGAAACTTATACGGCTTCCTTTGGGCTATTTTCCGGCCGCGCAGGAAGCCATTCGCCAAGGACGCTGGAGGAATAAGGAGAATCCGATTGGTTATGTCCACAGGGTCGCGATATGGTCATCTACGCCGTCTCGACACTCTGGCCAGGGCATCGAATCGTCGTTTCCATCGGCGCGGTTTTTGCTGCCGTCGGCATTGGGATCGCCCGCTATCAAATCGACAAGGGCCGCCGCCAGAAACAAAATATCGCAATCTGCAATCAACGCAACTTTAGGACACTACCGTTGTCCAGGGCACAATTCGCGCTGCCGTGGGTTCGTTCGGCGGTTTCGGGCGGGGCGGATTCGAAGGAGCAGTTTCCTCGTGGATGTCAATCTGTTGCGATTCTGAGCATGGTGGTGGAATTGACCACAAATCGGGGTCGCAAAAAGCAGTCCGGTCCACGAACCCCGGCTCTTGGGAACCACGCCAACAGCCTGGAATCCAAACTCGGGATTCCTTCAATCGTCCCCGGCAGCACCTCTGACCGGCTTACCGAAATTGCGGTGGTTCGGCTGTTTTCCGACGGCGAAGAAGAAGAAAGATCAGACGGCTACCAGGAAGCCCCACAACTCGGCCGCTCCAGTGAGGCAATCGCCTTGTTGAGGTGCTGTAAGGCCGAGCGAAGATTGGCAATCGTGTCTCTGTCTGTTAAATAGGCACCGACGCAGCAGAAGTCGAAATCCGGCCTCCGGCTCCGATCAGATCGCGTCAGCGGGTGCCTTGATATCACGGCCACGGCCTCAGCTAGAACGGGCCAGCACCTCTCGAACCTTCGCCGCCAAACCATCGCGGCTGAAGGGCTTCGGAAGGTAGTCTACGCCCGGTTCCAGTACGCCTGTCGGATTAATCACATCCGTCGTATAACCCGATGTGAAGAGCACTTTGAGACTCGGGCGTAACTCTTTCATCCGTTCGGATAGATCCTTACCACTGATTTCCGGTAAGACCACATCTGTCAGCAATAGATGAATTTCACCCCGATGTTCTTCGCCAAGAATCAAGGCTTCAGCGCCTTGAGACGCTTCGATCACTTTGTAGCCGTACCCGTTCAATACGGCCTTAGCGAACTTCCGCACAGCCTCTTGATCCTCGACCAGGAGAATCGTCTCGCCGCCCCTAGCCCACCCCTTAGCCCCCGGCGCGATCACACCCAGATTCCGGCCCAGGTAGTCGTCCAGAAAACGGCGGTACGCCGCCACCATGATCCTCCATGGTCCGTCGTTCCCCATCTGATCGTCGAGCGGATTGGTGAGTTGGCCGTTGCCATCGATCGGCGCGGTGAAGCCCCAAATCTCTTGGGCGGCGGCCAGCGACCCGTACTGATCGTTGACCCAGGCGCGCCAGTCCGGGTCGAGGACCAGGCGGCCGGTGTTGTAGACGAGCGCTCCGTTGACAAGGCGCCCCTGCCCTCCCGTGCTATGAGTGCCAATCATCGGTTCCCACAGCAACTCGTAGGCGAAGACGCGATCGTTACCCGGAAGGTAAGCGGCCTGGAGGTACGATTCCAGAGTGGGCGAGATCTGTCCGGCATAAGCCGCATTCGTGAGGGTGGTGCGGAGCGAAACCTGCACCCAGATGCCATGACTCCGGCACCGCTCCAGAAAGTCGATGAGCGCCCGCCCCTCCTGCACCCAGAATCCTTCAAAGTCGCTGAATTGAATGTTGACCAGGCTGAAATGGAGGGCGGCGATTTCGGTGAGATCCGCCTCTACCAGGTCCGGATCGTACTGGCCGGCCTCGAGCCAACTCTGTCCGTTGAAAGCGCCGGGATCGATGCCGGCAATGAAGCGAGGCCAGTAATTGACTCCTCTCAGGAATACGTGGCGGCCACCGGCGGAAAAGGCGCCGTTGACGATGCGGATCTTCTGATCGGGCTGGCGCGTCAGGAGTGGGTCCAGCACGCGGACGGGGCTATCGATCCGGTCGACCTCTTTCCCTCCGATGGTGAGACGGAACTGGAGCGTGTAGTCCCCGTTGGGGAGGCTCGCGATATTGAGTGGGATGTTGCGGCTTTCCCCCGCGTTG
>JAIQFL010000412.1 GCA_020073365.1 Terriglobia bacterium
GAGGCGGTCGCGTTCATCGCGATCACCGAGGCCTCCGCTATCGCCACACTCCCGGTATAACGGCGGAACAGTGAACTGGCCTTCACCGGGCCGGTGCAGTTGGCCATCGCCCAACCGGTCTGGACCGGTGAGCCGGGCTGCGAATCCGTTTGCCGGCGCGCCGTTCCGCCTGCCGGAATCGCGTCGGTCGTCGAGGAAACTGCCGCTCCGTTGAAGGACAGCGGCAGCGGGCTCCCGGAATCCGAATAAAAGGAGGTCGTGCAGGTAACCGCTCCGGTCCCGGCATTCACATAAGTAAAGGTGGTTCGCCAAACGTCGGCTGCAGCAATGTGGGCGAAGTAGTAGGTCGCTGGGCTGCCCGCGGCACTGTTGTCCGGCTGTCCCGGCGGAAGAGACGAAATAACGGGTGAAGCCTCGGCGTTTAAAGACAGGCTGACGATGGGCGTGGTGGAAGCGATGGCGATCGAGCCTTGAAAGCTTCCCAGACCGAGCAGCGGGCCGAGGTTCTGCGCGCCATGCGCCCCCGCGGGCAGCGCGATGCTCTTGCTCGCAATCACCGCTCCGGTCACATCCTTCGCCGTAAACGTGACGGTCGCGGCGGTTGAGGAAGGGTTGGCATACGCTACGCCGGTGAGCTGGTCCGCATAGGTAACGAACTGCGTCGCCGGAGCAGTCATCGCGATCACCGACGCCTCCGCTTGGGGCGTGTTCCCGTTGTAACGGCGGAACAGGGAACTAGCCTTCACCGGGCCAGTACAGGCGGCCGACGCCCAGCCGGTGACCACCGGCAAATTGGGTTGCGCATCGGTCTGCCGCCGCGCGGTGCCTCCCGCGGGGATGACGTCGCTGGTGGAGGAAAGCGAGATGCCGTTGAACGTGAGAGACAAGGGGCTTCCCGAGTCCGAAAAGAAGGACGTGCCGCACGTGACCGTCTGCGTGGAGGCATTCACGTAGGTGAAGGTGGTCCGCCAGACATCGGCGGCGGCAATATGAGCAAAGTAGTAGTTAAGGGTAGTCTGGGCCGGCGCGGCCACCCCGAAGGCTAACAGCCAAGCCGCCAGCTTGGGAAGAAGGTGGGACAGGCGGTTCCGCCTGTCAAGGTGTGGTGCGCGTTCTACGGAAAACCTCCCCCGTCCCTGAGTCCCCCATCGATTATCCTAACCCGGTAGTGCGCCGAACCGCGCTTTCGTTGCACGTCTAAACGGGACGATTGATTACCCTTGCGCCGGCTGGAGTTGCTGCACCAGCAGACGCCTCCTCCAATAGGCTACAACGTCCTGGCGACGCACGACTTTAGGGCTTCCGTTTTGCCCTAAGCCGTTCGCTTTCATGCGGGTACGACGAATTGTCGCTCGACCTCGCTATTGCCCCATTTAACCCCGTCTTGTGCCGTACAACCAATAATTTCAACGTTTTGATGGCAATCGATAGGTGTGTTCGATATCCTTCCCTATACTTTGGTCAAGCGCACTGTTCTTGATTGTGAAAACCCGAGCACTTGCTGGGGAATCTGGGAACCGGGAGGGAGTCAACGAAAATGCACAAGCCTATTAAATACGTAGAGAAAGCCTTCACATACGCCGCTGGCGCGGCTTGGTTCGTCTTTGACAAGCTCAATCAGATCCACCAGAACCCGGGCTTCGTGCCGACATGGTCGGACAAGCCCCTCCTCAAGTCGTGGGAGAAGATGAAGCCGACTCTGGGTTGGCCGCGCGAGACCGATTCGCTCTGCCCTCGCTGCATTCCCGAAATCCGCCAGCAGATTCTGGACGGCAACACACCCCTGGAGGTCCTTTACACCGACAAGCCGGGCGAGATCAAAGCAAGAGTCATCGAGCGCGACGGCAAGATCCTGATGGTCAAGGACTGCCCCATTCACGGCCACTTCGAAGACGTGATGGCCATCGATACGGCATTCTTCAAGCACCTGGAAGACGTTTTTCCGGGCCGCGATATCCGCGCGCACAACGACGAGAAGCTTCACAAGCACGGCTCCAGCACCATTACCCATGGGCGCGGTTCGGTCCTCACGGTTGACCTCACCAACCGCTGCAACATGATGTGCGATCCCTGCTTCATGGACGCCAACCAGGTCGGCTTCGTGCATGAATTGAGCTGGGAAGACATCCAGACGCTGCTCAATAACGCCATCACCATCAAGCCCAAGCGCCAGATGTCGGTGCAGTTCTCGGGCGGCGAGCCCACCATCTCGCCTTATTTCCTGGATGCCGTGCGATACGCGCGCGAGGTGGGCTACACCTCGGTGCAGGCGGCCACCAACGGGATCGAGTTCGCCAAGAGCCCCGAGTTCTGCCGCAAGGCCGCTGAGGCCGGCCTGCGCTATGCCTACCTCCAGTTCGACGGCATCGGCAACGCCGCCAACGCGCACCGCAAAGTCGGCAACCTGTTCGACGTGAAGCTCCGGGCCATCGAGAACCTGCACTCCAACGGCGTCGATATCATCCCGGTGATCACCATCATCAACGGCATCAATAACGAGCAGGTGGGGCACATCGTCCAGTTCGCCTTGGACAACCCCAAGAAGATCCCGTTCCTTTCCTTCCAGCCCGTGTCCTTCACGGGCCGCGACGAAGCCGTCACCGACGAGCGCCGCGCCGCCCAGCGCTACACCCTCTCGCACCTGGCGCATGACGTGAAGAACCAGACCGGCCTCGGAGAACCCGCGCGCGACTGGTTCCCCATCTCCTTCATGTCCACCTTCTCCGACTGGAGCGACCTGGTACATGGCCCCCAAGCCGGCTGGGGCCAGTTGAGCTGCGGATGCCACCCCAATTGCGGTGTGGGTATGGCCGTGATGGTGGATAAGGAAACCAAGGAATCCGCGCCGGTAACGGCGTTCCTGAATGCAGACCGGTGGGCCCGCGACTTGGCGCGCGTGAATGACGCCGCGCGCGGCAAGTGGCTTTCCATTGTCGGGATGGCTTTGGCGCTGGCGCGCAACTACGATCCCTTCCAGTCACCCACGCATTTCAAGCTCACCGACATGCTGAAGAAGCTCGACAAGACCTTCGGCGCTACCGGCAAGAGCTACGGTAAGGTGGGCAAGGATCGTACCATGGAGGATATCGAGAAGCGGCGCAGCGACCGCTGGAACTTCCAGTTCATCGCCGGCATGTGGTTCCAGGACCTGTTCAATTACGACTTCCGCCGCACCGAGCAATGCATCATTCCGTACGCCACGCAGGAGGGCGAAATCTCGTTCTGCGCGTACAACACGGGAGTCGGGTGGCGGAATATCATCGAGAAGATGCACATGACCGCCACGCTCACCAAGTGGTACGAAGAACACGGGCGGCATGAGATCTTCGCCGGCGGCAAGACCGTACCAATGCAGAATAAGGATCATTCCCTGGTGCTGCGCGCGGACGTCGTTGCCAAGGGAGAGCAGCACGATCTGGACCGTCTGGGCATCGCCAAGAACGCCCGCGAAGAGAAGATCCGCGCGCGCGACGCCAAGCTCAAGGAGCAGCAGGAGCAGGAGCGCATGATGAAGCTGTACCGCGAGCACGTGCTCAAAGAGGCGCCCGGCCCTGCCCTGGTGCAGATCGGTGCCATTCAGCCCGCTTCTTCCAAGGTCATCCCGGCGCCCTCCGCCAAGCCCGTCGAAGAGCGCGAAGAAGTCGGCAGCTTCGGCGATTAGTTTAGTGCTCAGTCCCAACTGCAAAAGCCGCCGCAGGTAATGGCTGCGGCTTTTCACTTTTGTGGAGGCGCACTCGAAGGCGGACTCCGATCCGGCGCGGTCACAACTCGGGGTGCAGGTGCAGGGTCTTGCCGGCTAAGACGTAGACCTTCTGGGCGAAGGGCGTGCGACCCGCTTCCCTGATCTCGATGTTGTAGCTGCCGGGGCGCAGGTACATCGACTTATTCTGGTGCGTGGTGCCCGCGAACGCGCCATTGATGAACACCTGGGCGTCCTTCACCTTGGTATCCAGCTTGACTTCACCGGCGTAGGGATTGCCGTAGTAGTACCCACCCCAAGCCGGACCCCAATACGGTCCCCAAAACGGGCGGTACCAACCGCCATAAAAACCACCATAATACGGGCGGCCCACTACCACGAACCCGCGGACCGCGGCCGGAGCGCTCACCGGTACCAGCGTCATCAATGAAGCCGCCAGAATCAACAAGCTCCTTCTCATTTTTCTCCACCTCCGCCCACGCTTAGGTGCAATCGCCTTGCCACAAGGTAAACCATTTGTGGTCAATCGGTTTACGAGATACCTCGTTGGCCGAAGGTCACCAGACTGGCCGAATTCAGCCACCACTGTCAGGGGCCGGGGGACAGGGTCCGGGGGCCGGGAGCAGGAGGCGGGGGGCCCACCGGGGGGCCGGGGGCGTCGGCGCGGGGTCGGGGGGTAGGGACCATGGGCCGCGGGGATCGATCGCACCCACCACCAGGCCGCCGGTTGGAAGGGGCATGGGGCCCGAGCCTGGCTCGTTCCCTCCTTTTTTTCAAAGAGTTCCAATTTTGTTTTGGGATGCTTCAGCCCGCGCAGCCACCGCCGGGCCGTAACATTCCTACCTTCACTTGCGCCTTGGATGGTGTCACCCCATGGCTGCAAACCGCATTTACACCTACTTCGGGCGCCTCTTGGTTGCCTATATTGCCGTGACCGGGCTTCTCGCCTCGGAACATCACGGGATCGTCAAATCCGGCGGATTACCCGTACCCGGAGCAACCGTAACCGCCACCATGGGCGATAAGAAGATCGCCACCACAACCGATGACAATGGCGCCTATGCGTTCCTCAACCTGGAGGATGGCGTTTGGACGCTCTCGATCGAAATGCTGGGCTTCGCCACGCTGACCAAGGAAGTGGGAGTCGACGCCGGAGCTCCCAGCGCCGAGTGGGACCTGAAGCTGCTTTCGGCAGATGCCATGAAGGCGGCCGTAGCCGCTGCTCTAGCGCCACCCTCGGCGCCTGCGCCGGTGACCACGGCCCAAACTCCGGCAGCAGTTCCCGCTGCCACTCCTACTACCCCTGCAACGCCGGCCCCCTCGGCGGCTAAGCCCCCCGCTACCGTAGCCGGCGCGACGACGCCAGCCCGGCCAACGCCTTCCGCCGTCGGCGGCAGAGGCACGCAGAATGCGAACGGACGGCCCTCCATCCGCCAGTCCTTGCAGCAAGGCAACGGTTTCCAGCGCGCGAATGTCAACACCACAGGCGACGCAGCAGCAGTGGAAGCTGACCCCGGTTTGAACCTCTCATCCGCGGACCTGGCGCAGAGCTCCGGCGACGCGATGATGGTGAATGGCAGCGTGAGCAGCGGCATTGACATGCCGCAACAGAACGACTGGGGCATGGGCCGCGGCGGCATGGACGGATTTGGCGGACCCGGTGGATTTGGCGGAATGGGTGGGCCCGGCGGCGACATGGCCATGGCTGCTGGCGATGGCGGCGGACGGGGCGGACGCGGCGGCGGACCCGGTGGCGGTGGACCCGGCGGCATGCCTGGCATGCGCGGCGGTGGCGGCGGGCCCGGCGGATTTGGCGGTGGCTTCGGCGGACGCGGCGGTCCCGGTGGTCCGGGCGGGCGTGGCGGCCGCGGTCCGGGTGGACGCGCCGGACAGAATTCCTTCGGCAACGCGCGCCGGACTCAACGCCCACGCTACAACGCCAACCTGGGATTCATTTTGGACAACTCGGCTTTGGACGCACGGCCCTTTTCGCTGGCCGGCGCCGACACGCCCAAGCCGGCAACGGCTAATTTTCGTGTGACCGCATCCGGCGGAGGTCCTCTCAAGATTCCGCACCTGATCAGCGGCGAACACACCACATTTTTCCTCAACTATCAGTTGATGCGGGCCCGCAACGGGAGCACACAATCCGGCCTGGTGCCCACGGCGGCCGAACGAGGCGGCGATTTCTCGCAAGTCTTGAACCGGCTGACGCAAACGCCCGTGACCGTATACGATCCGACGAACCTAGACCCTCTGACCGGAAATCCGATCCCGTTCCCTGGCAACGTGATTCCGCAAAACCGGTTCAGTTCTCAAGCCCTGGGCCTGGTGAACTACTATCCCCTACCCAACGTGTTCGGAAATCCCCAGTACAACTATCAGGTCGCGCTGGTGGGCGTCACCAACCAGGACAACATCAACGGACGCATCAGCGAGACGGTCAATGCCAAGCACCAGATCAACGGAGGCATGGGCTACCAGCGCGCCGACGGCCAAAATCAGAGCATTTTCGGGTTCAACAGCAGTAACCACCAAAGCGCCATCACGGCGAATACGAACTACATCTATCACTTCACGACACGCCTCATCAATACACTGGGCTTTAACTTCAGCCGCAACACCCAGACCCGCACTCCGTTCTTTGCCAACAGGATCAACCTCTCGGCGCAACTTGGTATCACCGGAAACGACCAGGATCCGAACTTCTGGGGACCGCCCAGCCTGTCGTTTGCCAACAGCGGTTTCTTCGGACTCTCCGATGGCAACAAGAACCTGGATCGTCTCCAGACCAAAGCCCTGAGCGACAACCTGCTGTGGACCCGCGGCACGCACAATTTCCACTTCGGCGGAGACTTCCGTCGCATCCAGAGCAATCCCATATCGGAAACCAACCCCCGCGGCGGCTTCCAGTTCAACGGTACCTACACGGCGGGGTCCGCAGGCTGCAATACGCCCGGATGCACGGTAGGCTCCGATTTCGCGGACTTTCTCCTAGGCGTCCCCGACACGAGTTCCATCGCGTTCGGCAATGCCGACAAGTACTTCCGCAATTCCTGGGTGGACGCGTATGTCACCGACGATTGGCGCCTCTCAACCAAGTTGAGCCTCAACCTGGGCGTGCGCTGGGAATACCAACTGCCGGTGACGGAGTTGTATGGCCGGCTGGTAAACCTGAGCGTGGGTCAGAACTTCTCCAGCTATTCGACAGTGTGCGGGGCCAGCATCAACGGCTGCACGCCGGCGAGCGCAGTGGGCTTTCCCAATTCCCTGGTTCACACTAATCCCCACGAATTCCAGCCGCGCGTCGGGTTTGCGTGGCGGCCGTTCCCCAAGCATTCCACCACCGTGCGCGGTGGATACGGCGTGTACTACAACACCTCGGTATACCAGGGACTTGCGCAGCAGATGGCACAGCAATCGCCGCTCTCCACCACCCTGAACGACTCCAACCTCAGGGGCCCGCTCACACTGGCGAACGGATTCCCCGTGCAGGTGGTGAAGCCCATCACCAACTTTGCGGTTGACCCCAACTTCGCTCTCGGCTACCTGCATTACTGGCAGCTTTCGGTGCAGCAGAATCTGGCCGCCTCGTTCGTCAGCACCTTCACCTATGCCGGCAACAAGGGCACACACCAGATGCAGCAATTCGTTCCCAATTCGGCCCCATCCGGCATCGCCTATCCGTGCATCAGCAACCCCACCAACCCTTGCCCGAACAACCTGATCTACCAAACCTCGGGCGGAAACACCAACCTGGAGATGGGCTCGGCTCAACTGATGCGGCGGTTCCGCAGCGGAATCTCCGGCAACGCCACCTACACCTTCGCGAAATCCATCGACGATGCATCGGCGGGCGGCGGCGGCCGTGGCGGCGGTGGCGGCGGCGGCAGCGTGATCGCGCAAAACTGGCTGAACCTGGATGCGGAGCGCGCCAACTCATCGCTGGTTCGCCGCCACTCGCTGAACATGTCGGCGCAGTACTCCAGTGGCATGGGCGCGCGCGGCGGAGCGTTGATTAAGGGCTTTAAGGGCGTGTTGCTGAAGGACTGGACGGTCAACACCAACGTCAATATTTCGAGCGGCGCCTGGCTGACTCCCACCATTATTTCCAAAACGCTGGGCGGATCGTCGATCACCGGACCGCTGCGGGCGGAATACACGGGCGCGCCGGTCTTTCTCGATGGCGTGCTGAACCCGGCCGCTTTCATTGCACCGCCTGCCGGTCAGTATGGAAATGCCGGCAGGAACACCATCACGGGCCCCATGACGTTCGGCCTGAGCGGCTCGGCAAGCCGCACCTTCCGGCTGGGCGAGCGGCGCAATGTGGACATCCGGTTCGAGGCCAGGAATGCGCTCAATCACGTGAATTTCGGCAGCTACAATACCACGGTCGGTTCGGTTCAGTTCGGAGCGTTGCAGTCTCCCAACCAGATGCGATCCATCACCGCCAATCTGAGGTTCAGGTTCTAACTATGCGATTTATCACCGCGACATTGCTGGTTTGCGTTCTGGCCGGCGTAGCGCAACAGGCGCCCCCCCGCGCCGCGCAGACCGCCCCACGGCTGCAAGAGGACCAGCCCAGGGTTCTCACCGCTACCAAGGGGACCACCTCATTTTCGGCCACCGCTACCCTGGTGGTGGAAGACGTCATTCTGAAGGACAAGAGCGGCAATCCAATTGAGGGCCTTACGTCCAAAGATTTCGTCGTCACCGAGGATGGCAAGCCGCAGACCCTCAAATTCTGCGAATTCCAGAAGCTGGAAGAAGAGGTAGTTCCGCCACCCCCGCCTGGCCCGGCACCTGCGCTTACCGTGCGAACCGAGGCGCCCGAGAAACCAGCCGAACTGGTGGTGAGGTCGATCACCGCGAACCAGATCGCAACCGAGAAGCCCGGCGATTTGAAATACAAAGACCGGCGCCTGATGGTGATGTTCTTCGACATGACCTCCATGCCGATCCAGGATCAGATGCGCGCTCAGACCGCGGCGCAGAAGTTCCTGAAGACCCAGATGACCAAGTCGGACTTGATGGCCATCATGACGTTCTCGAACGACATCAAAGTGGTGGAGGACTTCACCGATGACCGCGACCAGTTGGCCAAGGACATCAAAGGTCTGATCATCGGCGAAGGCCAGGGCTTCGACGCCTCGACCGCGGACGACAGTACGTCGGACACCGGCGCGGCCTTCACCGCGGATGACACCGAATTCAATATCTTCAACACGGACCGGCAACTCTCCGCCCTGGAATCAGCGGTCAAGATGTTGGGCTCGCTGAATGAGAAGAAAGCTCTGGTGTACTTCGCCAGCGGCGTGACCAAGTCCGCCGATAACCAGGCGCAGTTGCAGGCCACCGTCAATGCGGCCATTCGCGCCAACGTTTCTTTCTATCCCATCGACGCCCGCGGCCTGGTAGCTTCCGCGCCGCTGGGCGACGCCACCAAGGGATCGTCGGGCGGCTCCGCCATGTATTCCGGAGGTTCGGCGCGCGCGGCCACCAGCAGCTTCCAGGGACAGCAGGAAACGCTCTACACGCTGGCCGCCGATACCGGCGGTAAGGCGCTGTTGGACAACAATGACCTGGGCATGGGAATCGTCCAGGCGCAGAAAGATATGTCCAGCTACTACATCCTCGGATACTATCCCACCAACGATAAGCTGGACGGCCAGTTCCGCCGCATCAAGATTTCGCTGAAGCCCGAGCTATCGGCCAAGTACGGGGAGATCAAGAACTATCGCCAGGGCTACTTCGCCGGCAAAGAGTTCACCAAGTTCACCTCGGCCGACAAGGAGCGGCAGCTCCAGCAGGCGCTCATGCTGGGCGATCCCGTCACGGACATTCAAGTGGCCATGGAGATCAATCACTTCCGCTTGGCCCGCGACCGGTATTTTGTCCCCATCACCGTCAAGATCCCGGGAAGCGAGTTGGCATTCGCCAAACATGGCGGCGCCGAAAGCACCCAGATCGACTTCATCGGCGAAATCAAGGACG
>JAIQFL010000413.1 GCA_020073365.1 Terriglobia bacterium
CGTCCGATTCTGGAATACATCTGCGAGAACACCTGAGATAACTGCTTTAATATGGTGTCAGTGATTTGCCGGATCGCCCTTAATGGATGGTCAGAGGGGACCCGCTGCTCAGGCGACAAATAACTGAACATAGCCGCTTGCTGATGGTCAAGGCCGCGCATAAGGTAATTCTAGGTGATTATCCTGGCTATGCCAAGGCCTGAAGTTACTTTTTCCGCAGCCTGCTAGTGGTCCAGCCGCAATTGGACCGCGACGCCACGCCCGCCGACGTGAAAACCGCGATCGAGCAGGCGAAAAGGGTTTACGCGCTGTGTGGCTCCGCCAACAAGATGGAGTTGCAGGAGCCCTGGGACTATAACCGCCTGCCCACTAAGACGCAGGACGAAATCGTGAAGTGGATGAACGCGAACCTTCGGTGACCGCGAACGGCCGGCACGGCGATGCATAGAAGGGCTTCGTCAGGATGGCGGCTGCGCGCGACCCGGTCTTGGACTCCAAGATTTGCATGCAACTTCCGAGTATGTATCTGGGCGGCCAGACTGTTTGGTATTATCGCCTGTTCTCGGGCGCTTACCAAAAGGCATTGGTCAGGACGTCGGCCACGCGTCACTCAGTGCGGGATTCGCGCAGTTCACTTTATTGGTACGGGCGTAGGGTCATTGTACTGCGAGTAGTCAACAGTCAACTCTTCACCTCGTTTAATATCTCGTAGCGCAAAGAACTCATAGTTCTTGTCGCAGCGGACGTTCGGATTCGTTCGTGAATCGTTGATGTACCAAGCGGGAGTCAAGCGGTTAAAGCTCACTGGACATCCGTATCGTTTGCCCTTGAAGATGGCGAAATCCGCGTACAGCCTTTTGACCTCCTGGCTTAGCCCGCTTGTGCATGTGGTGTCGACCCAAATGATTCCGTCGTCATCGCCTTTGAACAGCCTCGTTCCGCTTCTGATCCTTCTAATTGCGAAGATGCCAATACCGTGGAGCTTCGATCTACCCAGCCGTGTATAGACGTTATCGTCCGGGCGGTCGCGTGCCTCGCTCTTCGACTCACTATTCCAAGTGAGGGTCACGGCCCTCCCAAGCGCTTCTAGGTCAGGAAAGATAGCGGTCTCATCGACGCCGTACGACTCAAGAGAGTTTCTGACCTGCTTTACTTCCCAAGCTGGAATCTCGATTTTGACTAGCCGGGCGCGCTTTCGGCCATGCCTCAGTTCGTCGAAGCCGTCATGCGCACTGCCATGAATAGTGAAGCACGACCGCTGGGCACTAATTCTCCGCATCGTATGAGTGGGATACACGGCGCACGGAAGGCGTGGTAGCCTCACTCCCTTCTTAAATCGGTCGGGGAGCCAAGCCGCAACCCGCTTCCGATCCGCGGGCAACGTACCCGAATCTGCTGGCGGAATGACCTCGTCTTTGTGGATGACTGTTCTGTTAAGCCACCAGGCGTCTACCATCCAAACTGCTGCCGGGAAGTTACCTCTATTCGACCTCACAGCGAAATATAGAGAAACGAGAGGTGCCTCTGTCCAATCGAGTAGACGAGTCGGCGCCCCGTAGTGCTGCATCACGAAGTACCATTCCCACTTGCTAAGCACCCTATCATCGCTTGGCTTCGTGTAGTCGGACAATGCTGGCGCGCGGGTGCAGAACTCCTCGCGGATTTCATATTCCGTGTGCAGATCGCCCGTACCCCTGTACAGTTTGGGCACAAGCGGCCATTCAGACCTCTCCTGCCCTCTGCACCATGGAAACAGCGGGTAGTCAGGGAACCATTCGCGGCGGATGTTCGATACTTTCCTCCCAAACTCTTCCACGCTGCTCGCCGAGTCTAGTTGAATTGGCATTTTCTCTCCGCTTGCCTGAAGCCTCGACTGCCATTTTTCCGCTCCTAGTCCTTGCTTGTCAACGCAGCCCTTCACCTGCGCGTCGGGGAAGCACAAGTCGGAACGAGCCCATCGGGCGGGTACGGTACCTTCAGCCCGGCGCCGGACCCTTTGGGTCTGCCGGAGGCGGCGTCAGCGCGCGCAAAGCCCCAGGCCTGAGCGCCGGAAGATCGTCCACGACTGTGTTCCACACTGTTTCGACATCTACCCTGTCGTAGCGATGCCGGAGCCAATTGCCGATGCCGCGGATGTTGTGCCACGGCAAGCCGGGGCACAGACGCTCCGCATCCTTTCCGAGCCGGATCGCCGCCTCGCTGATGAGCAGGAGTTTGCGTTCGACCGCGGCAACGGTTTTCGGGTCTTGCCGGAACGCGTCCAAATCCATGCCACGCACGAATTGGACGATCATGTCGATGCCGTCGAGGATATCTCGGAGAGAAAGTGTGGGTTCCCTAAAAGGCAAGGACGGCCTCGCGGGAGGCTTTGGCGGCAACCGGCTCCTTGAGCCCTTTTGCCGGGGAAAGATCCACGCGGACACCCAGCATGTCCGCGAGGCGGTTTTCAATAGCCACCATGTCCAGAAGCGATAGACGCCGTCCGGGAGCGAACTCGGCTATGACATCCACGTCCGATACCTCGCGGATAGCCGTGCCCCGCGCGTAGGAGCCGTGCAGGAAAAGATGCTCAATGCCGGCGGCTTTCAGCTCGCTTTCGTGTTCCCGCAGTTTGGCGATGATTGTGGACTTGTCCATGTCACGTCCCACTTTATATTCTCCCGCATCACAACAGCCTCGAAATCAGCCGGGAATCACCAATGGCATACAACAGGACATGGGCGGCAGCCCGTAAAGTTGCCGAACGCCGCGACCCGATGCTGGCGTTCGCCGGCCGCATCGTTCGCCGAACTTGACAGAGGCGTGAAAGTGGGGGGCTGCCCGTGGCCCGCATGGTTTCCTCTCTGAGTCTGTAAAGCCACACTGGCAAGAATCCCCGTGTTACTCTGAGTTGCCAGCCAATGAAATGCATCGTTCCGCTGAGCTTGATGGCCGTCTGCATGCTTCCAGCTCAAACCTTCACCCGCGGCGTCGGAGTGTACCCGGGCAATCCCAGCGAAGACTTCGGCCCCGTGATGGTCGATAATACCACCGCTTACCGCAACCTCGCGCTGCACCGTCCCGCGTGGCATTCCAGCGCCTACGACTACAACCTCACCGCGCAACTGGTCACCGACGGTATCAAGGACACCACCCTCCCGCGATGGGTCGCCACCTCCACGAGCACCGGCCCATTCAAGAAGAACGAGCGCGAATTCACGCTCGACCACAACATCGTCACCACCGTCAACGTGACCGGCTCCCCCGCCTGGCTGCAGTTCGAATTCGCCGGCGGCGACGCACCGCTGGAGATCGATCGTGTGGATGTCTACGCCCGCGTCCAGCCCAACGGCCAGCAGCCCGCCGGATGGATCGCGACGGTCTCGGGTTCCGACGACGCCCAAAGCTGGCACGAGCTCGGCCGCTCGACCGGCGCCGATCGCCCCACACGCGAGTTCAAACCGTCCATCGCCTTCACGGCTCCCGCCCGCGTACGTTTCTACCGCGTGGAATTCCAGGCCGCCAGCGTTGCCAACTGGCGCGTCGGCGAGGTATCGTTCTTCCGGCAGAACCACCGCGTGGAACCCGCTGGGCCCCACCACTTCACCAGCGCCTGGATGCCCGCCGGCAAGGGTGAAGAGTGGGTCTACGTGGATCTGGGCGCGCGCTCGACTTTCGACCGCATCGCCCTCTCCTGGATCCGCCGCGCCGCCGAAGGCTCGATCCAGATCTCCGACGACGCAGCCAACTGGAAGACCCTCCAGCCACTCCCCGCCGCCGATGACTTCAAACTGGCCAAGCCCGCCCAAGCCCGCTACGTGCGCCTGCTCCTCACGAAGCCCGCCTCTCCCGATGGCTACCTGCTCAGCGAACTGGAGGTCTATGGCCGCGGCGGTCCCGTGCCGCATGCGAAGCCGGCGCCCGCCGCGCGACCTGACGGACGCCTGGCCCTCTCCGGCGGCGCCTGGCGCATTCAGCGCGATTCGCTGGTCACAGCGGACGGCGCAATCCTCTCTCAACCGGGCTTCCACGACGTCGATTGGCTCATCGCCACCGTCCCCGCCACGGTCCTCTCCAGCTATCTGAATGCCGGCGCAATCCCCGATCCCAACTACGGCGACAACCAGCTCATGATTTCGGATTCCTTCTTCTACGCCGATTTCTGGTACCGTACCGAGTTCGTGGCGCAGCTCGCCCAAGGGCAGCACGTCTGGCTGAACTTCGACGGGATCAACTGGAAGGCCGACGTCTTCCTGAACGGCGAGAAGATCGGCCGCATCGAGGGCGGATTCATGCGCGGCCGCTTCGATGTGACCTCCCGCATCCATCCCGGAACGAAGAACGCCCTGGCCGTGCGCGTGGAGAAGAACGCCACGCCGGGAAGCATGAAGGAGAAGACCTTCGAGAGCCCCGGCCTGAACGGCGGTTCACTGGGCGCCGACAGCCCGACCTATCACGCCACCAACGGCTGGGACTGGATCCCCACCATCCGCGGCCGCGACAGCGGCATCTGGGCTGATGTCTTTCTTACCTCCACCGGCCCCGTCACCATCGAGAACCCCTTCGTCCGCACCACCACGCTCTCCGATGTCACTGTGGAAACCACTCTACGGAACCACGACTCCGCACGCGCCGCGGGCACTCTGCGCGGCACCTTCGGCGACCTTCCTTTCGAGATGCCCGTCACCCTCGATCCCTCATCTGAGAAAACCGTCACCCAGTCGCTGCACCTCGCCAATCCCAGACTCTGGTGGCCCGCCGGCTACGGCGACCCAAGCCTCTACCCGGTGAAGCTGACCTTCGAACTCCCCGCGACGAGCCAGGCCCAGGGCACGCCCCGCCGGCCGCCGGGCGGTCTCACGTCCGACACCGTCACCTTTAACTCCGCCGTTCGCCAGTTCACTTACAGCGAAGAGGGCGGCGCCCTCAAGATATGGATCAATGGCCGCCGTTTCATCCCTCGCGGCGGCAACTGGGGCTTTCCCGAATCCATGCTCCGCTACCGCGCCCGCGAGTACGATGTGGCCGTCCGCTACCACAAGGACATGAACTTCACCATGATCCGCAACTGGGTGGGCCAGATCGGCGACGACGCTTTCTACGACGCCTGCGACCACTGGGGCATCGTCGTGTGGCAGGACTTCTGGCTGGCGAACCCGGTGGACGGCCCCGACCCCGATGACAACGAACTCTTCCTGACCAACGCGCGCGACACCCTTCTGCGCATCCGCACCCATCCGTCACTGGGCCTCTATTGCGGTCGCAACGAAGGCAATCCGCCCAAGCCCATCGACGCGGGCTTGCGTCAGCTCATCGCCGACCTCCATCCCGGCCTGCACTACATTTCTAGCTCGGCCGACGACGTCGTCAGCGGTCACGGCCCTTACCGCGCCCAGCCGCTGAAGGCGTACTTCACCCAGCGCGCCACGCCCAAGCTGCACAGCGAAATGGGCATGCCCAACATCGTCACCACGGACAGCCTGAAGCTCATGATGCCCGAATCCGCCATGTGGCCGCAGGGCGTCATGTGGGGCCTGCACGACTTCTCGCTCAACGGCGCGCAAGGCGGATCGTCCTTCCGCGACATGATCGATAAGGGCTACGGCGGCGCCGCCAACGCCGCCGAATGGGTGAGCCTCGCCCAGTTCATCAACTACGATGGCTACCGCGCCATGTTCGAGGCGCAGAGTAAGAACCGCATGGGCCTGCTGATCTGGATGAGCCACCCCGCCTGGCCCACCTTCGTGTGGCAGACTTACGACTACTATTTCGAGCCGACTGCTGCTTACTTCGGGGCCAAGAAGGCCTCCGAGCCGCTGCACATCCAGTGGAACCCCGCGACGGACAGCGTGGAAATGGTCAACTATAGCAGCCGGGATGCCCGGGGCCTCACCGCGCGCGTCGAGATTCTGAATATGGACGGCGCCTTGAAATGGGAGAAAACCGCCGCTGTGGACAGCACCGAAGACAGCACTCAATCCCCCATCAAAATGGACTACCCCGCGGGCCTGACCGCGGTCCATTTCATCCGCCTGAAGTTGAGCGTCGGCGCCGATCTGGTCTCCGAGAATTTTTACATGCGCGGTGTGGAGGAGGGCAACTATCGCGCCATCCGCGACCTGCCGAAGGTGAAGGTGGAAGCCGCCACGCGAGTAGAACGCCGCGGTGACTTCTGGGTCCTGACCACGGATCTGCACAACCCCTCGCAGACGCCCGCCCTGATGATCCGCCTCAAAGCCGTCCGCGAGAAGGGCGGCGACCGCATCCTGCCCGCGATCTACGGCGACAACTACGTTTCGCTGATGCCCGGCGAGCGCCGCACCATCCGCACCGAACTGGCGCACGCCGACACCCGCGGCGAACGCCCGCGCATGGTCGTGGAAGGCTTCAACGTCCAGTGACACGGGCATTCTTGCCTGTGTTGATGAAAGGATCGCCCACCCAAAGCGATCGAAGTCAGGTAGACAGGTCCCTGGCCTTTATGCGTCGCTCACTGGGCGGGTCGCGGAGCCGCCTTTCGCTGCCGGGCCCGCTGAATCGCCGACAGCCGCAGGTATCCCGCCGCGGCACGCAGGCGCACCGCCTCTTTATCGTCCTGCAACAGCGTCGCCAGATCTTTTATCAGGGCCGGATCGTTGCGCAGGGAAAGCGAGTGGACGGCCGCCGCCCGCACGCTCCAGTCCTTGTCGTAGAGAGCGTCCTTTAGACCCTCGAGCGTGTCCTTATCCCTGTCTCTCCCGAGCAGGAGCGCCGCGGTCGCCCGGCCGGAGATTCCGGGGTCGGTTAACAGGGCCTGCATGGAGGAGATCCCCTCGCCCAGTCCGGGGACGGGCGCGAACCCGACGCCCTGCCTTAACGCATAAAGGAACGTTGTCCGCGGGGTATGCAACATGCGCAGCGCGTCCCGTTTCTGCTTGGTGAAGAAGCCCGATGACGTCTTGCTCTCCCCTTCGAGAACCGACATGAGCGCCTGCTTGCCCGCGGGGTCCCGCAAGGTCCACAACGCCTTCGCGGCGGCAAAACTCACTTCCGGAGTCGCGTCCTCCAGTGCCCTGTGGAGGGCCTCCGTGGCGCGCTTGTTCTTTTGTTCGGCCAGGCCGGCGACCACGGCCAGGCGCACCTCGACATCCTTGTCCTGCAGCATCGCTTCGAGGCGGCCCAGCAGCGCCTCCTCGTTCGAGGCCAGGCTTAAGGCGACCACCGCCAGCTTGCGCGTTTCAGGATTGCTCGCTTTCAGTGCTCGCTCCAGGAGTTCATTGCATTGCGCATCTGTCGCCGCGATTCCGCGGGGGGCCAGCGCCACCGGCAAGATCAACAGCCACACGAGTCGATTCATCACCAGGTTCCACCTTCACTGATTATCGCCGGGAAGGTGTGTTCCCCAATCCGGCGGCCCCAATCCCCCAATCCGGGGTGCACAAACGCTCTCGGGAAGCGCAGCCTGAATACAGGCGTGGCAGCCAATCCTGACCGGCTTTAGCCCAGCCCAATACCGTTCACTGGATGGCGGCAGAAGCGACGCTTCCCAAATCGGCCTACCACGGGCGATTGCGCATGCCCGGCAGTTCGACGAGTCGGCTACACGGTCATCTGGATCGGTTCCGGGTTGCCGACCATCCTTACATGAGCCGGGAAATCGCTCGTCTCCCGTTCTTGCAGCCTGCTAGGATCATGTGAGGATATGGCACATTCGGAATTCCCGTTGCCTTCTGCGTTTACCCGCCGCGTGTTTCTGTATTCCGCCGCATCGACCCTGCTGGCGGCTCCCGCTGAGCCGGGTCACGCGTTGCAGAACGATGCGATGCGCTTGGAACTGCATGCCGGACCGGAGGGAGTGTACCTTGCGAGCCTCGCACTGAACCGTGAACCCGGCTGGCCGGGCCAGGGCTTCAGCGGCAACCTCTTGCCGGGCAAGGCGGATACCACTCTGTTACGCAGCGGCACGGCCATTCTGGTGGAAGGGTCGGGCTGGCATGGCAGCCGCATGCCAGATCCATCCAAGGTTACTGCCGGACCCGGCTGGCTGCGCTTGGAAGGCATCGAACTCGGGCCCGGTGAGCGTCCCGTCGCGCGGGAAGAATGGTCATTAGAACTCGGGGCCGCCGGTTTACTCTGGCGGATTACGCGCACGTTCGTCGAAGCCTGCCGTCTGACGGCCGACCGCTTTCCGGCACTGGTGCTTTCCACGCAGGCCGGGCGCGGCCGTTATTCGGAAATCCCGGGCTTCCTGGATACGCAAATGTGCCTGGATGGAATCAAAGGCTTTCCCGTCGACGTGAGCGCGCAGTGGTATGAAGTGGTCTCGCCCCGCCGCGAACAGAGGATTCACTTTGCGCCCTCGAATCTGCACGCGAAGGTGCGGCTTACTACCGGTTTCTTCAGTTATGCCAAGGCCGTGGCCGATGGGACCGCCTCCGCCGTCACGCTGGGCGCGGAGAGCGTGGACCGCACGCGGCCGTGGAAGGCGTACGAACGCGGCGCGGTGGAGAAGCAGGAGTGGTCATTCGCGCCCGACCCTGCCGGCGGCAGTCCGCTGGACGTGCAGTTGCCGGATCGGTTCCTCAATACACAACTCATCAGTTTCGCCGGCGTTTACAACCAGTGGATGGGCTGGATCTTCGGAAACAATCCCGCCAGCACGCCCTGCCTTCACGAGATGGGCTGGTTTCCCATGATCCACGGCATCCAGCGAGCCAACCCCGAGTTGCAGCAGGCCGCCGAACAGGAACTGGCTTTCTTCGCCCGGACGGGCGTGGACGAGAACGGCTATGTGATGCCGCGCTGGTGGATCCAAGGCTACTACAAAGTGCCGTGGGGCAACCTGCATGACCAGATTCCGCACTTCATCCTGGCCGTGTACTATCAGGCAATCCATAACGGCAACCGGGAGTTTGTTCGCTCGCTCATGCCGGTGGTGCGACGCGTGGCGCATTACATGAACTCACTGGACACGGACGGAGACGGCGTGGTCGAGGTGCCGGAGACGTCCGGCCTTCCCAAACCCGATCGCCCGGATGTGAGATCGAACTCGATCTGTGCGGCAGCGTTACCGGAAATCGGGTCAACCTGATCCTGGCTGGGAATCGCCACATCATTCGGCGCAGTTTTCGCGAAACCTAGCTGTGGCTGCACGGCTTCCTCCTTTGTTGCCAAGTTCGGTTCTTGTCGAAGTCGGCGTAAGAGAGGCTTCAGGCGTGGTGATATTGGACGAGCCTGACGACCCGGTTAGGTGACCAAATCCTCAGCTATGATCACACTCCTGAATTTCAAGGCTGAATTCAAAGATAATGGACTTGCCTTCTTGCGCTTCATCCAAGATTCTCGGTTTGGCATCCTGCCACGAGCTCAGTATACATTCAACCGTCTCTACCGTCCCACTTCGAGGTGGTGCAATGTTCTACAGAGCGGCGGTTTGGCGGAAAATCAGGGACTTAGGGGGCTCGCTGCGCTCGTGGGCCAGGGGCCGGGGTCACAGGGCAGGGGCCGGGGTCTAGATCCACTTGGGGGCCAAAAAGTTCACAAACCGGTCAAGTTTCACGGAGCGGTCAATTGGGCCTGAATGAAATCATCAAGGTTCCGCTCGAAGCAGCGCCAAGCGCTGCTGACCCCGCTGCGTGCCGCGACGTCTTCAGGTAGGCCGGGATCGAGGGCGCTTATGCCCGGTGCGAGCACGCGGCCGTACGTCTTGGTGAAGAGTACGGCGAC
>JAIQFL010000021.1 GCA_020073365.1 Terriglobia bacterium
TGGCAAACGCTTTGGAAAACCTTCTAGCCGGCTTGAATACCCAACAGGCAAGAATGCTGGCGGACGGCCCAATCCTCTCCTTCCGGCTCACTGACGTTAACACGTTCCCACCCCCGTCAGACTCCCTACCATAGGAGTTCTGAGCCTAGTCTAGTCTAGTCTAGTACGGGCTATAAGACCCAGGCCGAGGATGGTTCGACCGTGGACAAAGGTGGCGGTGAAGATTCCGCCGCTGGCTTCCGCATTCTATTCTGGATGACAGGCTGCAAAGCTGCAGAGGCTCGCCAGATTGGGCTTCTACGCGAATTCCAGACCTACTACGCCCTCCAGGATGGGGCACTGAGCATCCATGCCTGAACTTGCGGAAAGGGCACGAGAGCGGCGGTTGAGAACCGGGGCCGGGCTGATCTGCCACGCTATCCCCAGTTAAGGACCAGCCACTGCGAAGAATGCCCCGCATCCGGCGGGAGGACTCCTGACCAGGCTTTTTCGCCCAAAAGGGGTGGGGCGAACCAGTATAACCGGAATGTTTCCTTGCAAATAGAAATGCCCACCCCGAAGGGTGAGCATTCTTTCCCCTGTTCTACCAGGGTGATGTTCGATGGGAGAATCATTTTCGACGGAATCGCAACCGTCAAAAACTTTGGTAGTTGGATATTATTTCCCATCGGCTCTCAAGTCAAGAAAAAATCCGGGCCCAAAATATTGGTTGTAACCTGCTCGTACGGGGCGACTTGCGGGATTGGATAATTCTTCACAGATTCGACCGCCACCCCAAAAACCCTGTTTTCAGCCTGAGGATTTCTCTCTAAGCCGAACAAAAAACAAAGTTTACAAAATCGGATCGGATTCACTGCAAATGCAAGGTGATCATCGCGTCGGCCTCTTCGCCCTTCTTGCCGCGCCTCATCAACGCACGGAAACCACCCAGGGCGAGCCCCGACACGAGCGAGAATGCCAGCAGTATCCCAATGAGAATGAAGGCGTTTAAGAGCAGACTTCCGATGTTGTCGCGACGCGTGGGAACGTACTCGTCACGGGTCACTTCAGCCCGATAGCGGATCCCCGCGAGCAGCCGCTCCGCGAAATCGGGGTCGGGCGGAGCCAGTACCAGAGCCACCAAAGGGCCGCTTCGCTTGGCAACGGCGCCAGGCAACTTCTCGAAATCGGCCACCTGCAGCATCGCGATTTGAGGTGTCGGGTAATTGAAGATGGCCAGGCTCATATCGCCCTTGGGACTGTGGAAAATTCCAAGCTGGGCTTCCGCTCCGAAGTGAAATGCGGCCACCGAGGGAGGAATGCTCGAGGCGAACTTCTGCAATCCGGCAGGGCCTGTGATGTACCGCTCGCTGTTGGGCACCAGATCCTGGGAGGGCAGGTAGCTGGGAAGTGTGGGCAATCCTGTGGTATCGATGTTGCGGAGCCCTTCGACGACCCCGTCCAGTTCCGCAGTGGTGGGCTTGTAGCCGGCAAAGGACAGCAGGTAGTTGCCATGAACGAGCAGCAGGCTGTCGGGAGTTTCCGCCGCCAGCCTGCCCACCGCCGAAGGGCTGGACTTCGCCGGCCGCTGCCAGTCAAAAGCCGCCAGCGCGGCGGTGGTGTCCAGGAGCCGGTAAGCCGTGGCGGTGAACTTGACGCCGCCGCTTTCGTAGCCGGCTGTCTCGGAATCCTTGAGCCCGTATTCGTCCCACAGGGGCCGGTCTGCCAGCGCCGCCGGCAAGGTGGAGGTGCGGTGGTAGGGGCCGATGGTCTCCGGCAGAATGGCGGCGACGGTGAGGGCAGGCACAACGAAGCCCAGCACGAAAAGTCTCATTTCTCTATTAGACGCCAGAGAAGGGGCGCGAGTGTCAAGCCGGCACCGGCCGTCGCACAACCATGCGCCCTGCCCGGATGGGCCGGCGGTTCCGGCGGGCCTAGTTACCGGAGAGCCCGGCGCCAGAGCAGTTTCGGCGCGCTATGGAATGCGCTCCGTCAGCGTCACGGACTCCGCCAGGCGGAAACGGATTCCGGTCTCCGAGGGCAGAGTCACGGGGCTGCCGCGTGTCAGAAAGACATCGGCCGCTCCTGCGCCGGCGCCAACACCGGCACCGATCGCCGCGCCTTTGCCTCCTCCTGCGATGGCGCCGACTACTGCGCCGGTGGCCGCTCCAGCCACTACCTTCCCCCCATCGCCCGGAGGCGACGGCGCCGCACGGCGCGTGAAGCTCTCGGTTCGAATCGCGACCATTTGGCCGTCCGAAGTATGCAGCCTGGTCAACTCCACGGCCAATGCAGCAGCACGCTTCGCCTTGCCGCCGGGGTCGGATGCCACCACCCGGCCTTCCACCCGCGCGCCGCGCTCGGCGATCACAAAATCATCTGCACCCAGCTCCTTGTCGAGGGTAGCGGTGAAGATGTCGCCGGGCCGGTTCCGCTCTGTGGAGAGGCCATCCACAAGGCGCACCGGAATGAGCATACCGGCGTTCAACGTAACCTTGGGCGGCTCTGGCGGAGGCGGAGGAGCGGGAGTCACTTGCTCCGGTTCTGTTCGCGCGCATAGAGTTGGGGACGGCGTTGGGCTTTCCCGAGGAGCCTGCGCCATGGGCGGCGGTGTGGCCGGCACGGAAACCTGCGCCGCCGGCAGGGGAGCCTGCGCTACCGGCACGGAAACCTGCGCTACCGGCACGGAAACCGGCGCCGCCGGCACGGAAGCCTGCGCCGACCGCGCAGAGGCCTGCGCCGGCGTCTGCCGCGGTTCATTTGCGACGACCGCGCGCTCGAGTATTGTCGTCGTTGGAATGCGGTAGAGGCGAGGTGGACGATAGGCTTGTATTCTGCGGGCCGGGCGATCCCTTCTGGGGCGAGCCTCTGGCCGAACCACCTGGTGCGCGGCCGGCCCCCCGGCCGACCCACCGAGCGACTCGGGTTGCTTCGAGGTCGGCAAAGCCACTGGAGACGGCTCAACCGGCTGCGCCTCGGCGGAAGTTGGGGCCGGCGCCTCCGCTACGGCGGGAGCCGGCGTTGCGACCCGCGCCGCGGCGGGCGCGTGCGCAAGAGGCCTCTGCCACACCTTCATCACCAGTGCGCCTGACATGGCGCCCGCCACCACCAGGAGTCCAATTTTGCAGCGGCTTCATGTGTGTCCACCCTCAATCCAGAGTGACGCCCCTCCGCGTTGTTCCGTTTCCGGATCGAAGGCGATGGGAGGCCGACGAGGGCGCTCCCCCGAGGGGACCCCGGCGGACCAGGGGAGGTGTGAAAGAATCGCCCGCTAGCGGGCGAAGGCAGGCGGAACCGCCGTCCCCGACCGCTCCCCTACTCTACCTCGAACCCCACCACCGCCTGCCCGAAGTGAATCTCATCTCTCGGCTCCAGTGCAGTGAGCACGGTCGCCAGCGGGTGTCACAGGAATGGTTCACTGCATGTGCAACTCTTCCGGGACATACTGGCGGCGCAACTTGGGAATGCGTTTCACATGGATTTCCTTCTCACGCTTGCGGGTCTGCGCGATATTGTAGGCGGCTTGCATCCGCATGAGTATGTCCATCTTCACGCCGAAGGCCTTCTCGATGCGTAGCGCCATATCGCCGGACAGGTCGGCCTTGCTGTTAAGCAAACTGGACAGAGCAGGGCGGGAAACCTGAAGCGCTGCGGCCGCAGCCGTCACGGACAGGCCAGCGGGTTCGATAATCTCCGTCCGGATGAAGTCTCCGGGATGGGGCGGGTTCTTAATCGGCATGGGCGGTCACTCCTGATGGTTAATGATAGTCCTCTAAATTCACGTCGCAGATCTCGCGCTCAGCGGTGTCGATACAGAACGTCAGGCGGCGGTTCCGGGTAACGCTCAGGCTCCATGTGCCTTTGCGGTCGCCGCTCAGCATATGAACCTTCCACGCTGTGAGCGCGCGCAAGTCCTCCGGGTCTTCCAGGTTGTCGAGATAGACGAACATCTTCCGCAGCTTATCCACAGTATCGGGTGGCACCCCTTTCGCTCTGTCTTCCGCGTAGAACCGTTTGAGGCCCTTATCGACGAAGTTTCGTATTTTCACCGGCAGACTGTAGCTTGTAGCTTAACACTTGTCAAAAAAAGCAGGGGATGCCCATTGGCGCGCGGGTTTCGCGAATGCTCAACTGGATGAATCCGACAGTCTGACCGTGTTTACGCGGTCTGCGGCGTTGCCCCACCCGCTCCCCTACTCTACCTCGAACCCCACCACCGCCTGCCCGAAGTGAATCTCATCTCCCGGCTCGAGTTTCGTTCCGCGCGCAGTGCGATGCACTTCCTGGCTCATTCCATCGCGCACGATCCACGTGCCGCATTCGCCGGCGTTCGGCCGCGGATACCAACGGTCGTTGTACAGCCGGTACTCGCCCGTCGTCCGGTCGAACTGAATGTGCGCGTGCTCGCGCGACACCGAGCGGTTGATCTCGGTGTCCTCGGCGAATGCCAGGTCATTGCGGCGGAACAGCCCTTCTTCGCGGTATACATCGACTACCCGCCCGATGTTTGTTCTGGCCTTATCCAGCCGCACTTCCGGCACGTTGGCCGAGCCTTCGCGCACTACCAACCTCCCGACGGCGCGGGCTGAGCCGCTGGCGCGCTCCTGCGCAGCCGGTTCCACCACCAGCCATGGCTCGCCCGGCTGCGGCAGCCCGGCGGCCGCTTTCACATCCAGGCGCAGATCGTCCGGGAACCGGCAGCCCGCGGCCCGCAGGGCGTTGCGCACCTCCTGCTCCAGGTACTTCCGGAAGAAGCGGCCCGCAAAGATCGCCTGCCTGCCTTGCTCCACGCCGCGTAATTCGATGCGCAGCAGGTCGTACGGAAACACCTTCCTGCCGCCCGCCCGGTAGCTCTTCTCGCGGACCTTATCCAGCACCGCCAGGCGGATCTCCGCCAACTCCTCCGGCTCTTCCGAGGCGCGCTCCGGACCGGACTTCGCCGCCAGCGACGACTCAAACAGTGCCCTGCCCCATTTTTCCAGGTAATCGTTGATGTTCATCGCTCACCTCTACCGCAGCCCCTGCGGAGGGGACCCCGAGCCAGGATTGGCTGCCCGAGGCACACAGGCAAGAATGCCCGTGTTACACGCCGCCTCCATCACTTCGCGCGCGAGCGGCGCCGCCACCCGCGCGCCATAGCCGCCGTGCTCCACCAGCACCGCGAAAGCCAGCCGCCCGGAAGCGTCTCCCTCGTAGGGCGCAAAGCCCGTGAACCACGAATGCGGCAGGCCCTCGTCCAGTTGCGCGGTCCCGGTCTTGCCGGCAAAGCTGATTTCGGCGCCACTCATGGCGCGCCGTGCGGTGCCTTCCGTTACCGCGCGCCGCATGGCCCTGGCCAGGAAGGCGGCCTGTGCCGCGGGCAGCACCTCCAGAGGACCGTCCGTACGCGGGTTGCTCTCATCTTCGATCCACCGTCCCTGGGGCATCCGGCCGCCCGCCGCAATCGCCGCGGAAACGCGCGCCATCTTGAACGGTGTAATCAGCACCGGCCCCTGCCCGTACGCCGCAAACGGCAACGCCTTCCGCAGCTCGGCTGGCTCGCCCGTCGAAATCCCCATTTGCGCGGCCGTCTCCGCCAGCGCCTTCGACCCCACGTCGTGGACGCCCAACTGTGCGAAGTACGCATTGCAGGAGACGGCGATGGCGCGTTCCATGTCGAGCGATCCGTGAGCGTGGTCCCCCACATCGTCTTTGATCGGCCGGTTCCAGCCTGGGATCACCGTGCCCGCGCGGCCGTCCGGCAGGCCCCGACACAGGAATGTGCGATGTGTAAGACCAGGATCGATCCGCAACGCCGCGATGGCCGTCACCAGCTTGAACGTCGAGCCTGGAGGATACTGTCCATACCGCGCGCGGTCCAGCAGTTCGTCAGGCGATGCCGCGGCGGTGCGGCTACCCGGCGGATCCGGCGCTGGCGCGCTTACCATCGCCACCACGCCGCCGGTAGCCGCGTCCATCACCACCAGCGCGCCCTTGAGACCTCCCCCCTCCCGCAGGCGGCGCTCCAGAATCACCTGGGCGCGCAGTTGCAGGCGGATATCCAGCGTAAGCCGCACGTTACGGTCCCGCGCCAGCACGCGCGCGATCTCCGGATTGCCCGGTTGATGCCGGTACCGCACCAGGGCGGCCAACTCCGCGTACTGATAACCCTGCAGCTTGGGGTCGGAATCGTGTTCCACCAGCGATGCGTTGGTCGCATGAAAATTCTCGCCGGTCCGCAGATCCCCTACCAGGTGCGCCGTCGCCGCGCCGAAAGGATAGTGCCGGCTGTCGAAGCGCGAGCACGCCTCGTCGATCGAGATCCCCAGGGCCGCGAATTCGGTCCGGTGCCGCTCCAACTCGTCCCAACTGCTGGTCGCCAGCGGAATCCCGTTGCGGTCGTACACGCCGCCGCGCGGGATTTCCCTGGCGAGCGAGTTCATGCGTGGATTGTGCTGCGGCCTTTTGACGCCGTCCTCCTCGAAGGCGTGCGCATCGCGGGCCAGGTAGTCTGTGTCCTTCAGGACCTGGTAGCGCGCCGCGACCGCCAGGAGCACCAGCGCGGCCGAAGCCAGCACTGTTTTCAACGGCCAGACGCGGAGCAGAGGTGGGGCTTGCCCTTGGCCGGCCAGAGGCCGGTCGACAGACGACGAAAGGCGATCGTCTGTCCCACTGGAGATCGAAAGCAGCAGGGCAAACACCAGGAAATTGGCCAGCATGGCGGTATTCCCCGAGCTCAGGAACGGTGAGACCACACCCGAGAGCGGCAGCGCTCCCAGTACCCCCGACGTGATCAACAGCATCTCGAACGCAATCAGGCTCGCCAGCCCCAGCCCCAGGAAAAATCCAAAATGCGTTCCCGCGCGGACCGCCGTCCGCAAAGCGCGCGACACCAGAAAGCCAAACAGCAGGAATACCGCGGCCACGCCCGCGAAGCCCCATTCTTCCCCGATCGCCGGCAGCACCAGATCCGTACTGCCTGCCGGGATCATTTCGGGATCGCCCCATCCGGGCCCCGAGCCCCACGGGCCGCCCGTCGAGAAGGCCCACAGGCCATGCGCCAGTTGGTCGCCCCCGTGGACGTCGTTGTCCCAAGGCGCCAGCCACATGTCGATGCGGTTCACCACCGTGTGCGGTTGTCCCATGCGGTAACCCAGCGCGACCGACGCCACCATCAGCACCAGGCCGGCCACCGCAAGGCCCGGACGGCCTCTCGCCGTCGCGAACATCGCCAGAAAGACGAAGAAGATCACCAGCGCCGGTCCCAGATCCTTCAACACGAAGAAGAAGACCACCGCAATCCCCACCGCGCACAATACCGGCATCACGTGCTCCAGGCGGGGCACACCGAAACGCCGGAACACGCGCGGCAGCAGTCGTCTTTCGCGCAGGTCGCGCAGCCGCTCCCAATTCCGCGTGAAATAGCCGGCCAGAAACAGCACGATCAGGATTTTGATCAGCTCCACCGGCTGGAACGGGCCCAGGTTCACCTTGGCATCGTTGCCGGCGGGCCCCTTTCCGAAGGCCAGCAACAGCCCGAAGAGGGCCAGCGCCAGGAACAGCGGCGTGTAGCACCAGTCCGAAAGCCGCTGGTAGTCGAACGCCTTCAGGGCGGGCAGGACCAGCAGCAGGCATCCCAGGAAGACGCCCACTGCGAACTTGTGAAACTCCAGCGTGTCGCGCAAGGGGTCGCGCATGCTCACCATGAGGATCAGCCCGATCCCCGAGAGCAGGTGCAGCGGCGGAAGGAAAGCGCGATCGCCCTGGAAGCGGGCTCGGCGCCACGCCGCCGCCACCAGGTAGAATCCCGCAAAATACAGCCCCACGAAGCGCAGAAACTCCATCTGGAATTCTCTGGGTGTCCGCACCACCACGAGCGGCTTCAACTTCGCCAGGGGAAGAAGCTGTAGCCGGCGCGCGGGGTTTTGCCGAAGGCGTTTGCGCAGCGTATCCCACCGCATGTCAGTTTCGATTTCGTCCGCCGAAATTCGCAACCTGGAGAGGGTCCCGACATTCCGCAGTGGCCGCGCGCTCTCCAGAAAGTCCAGGGTTCTCTCGGCCACCAAGGCCCGCTCCGCGCTGCTGGGAAACGATTCCAGGATGGGCAGCAGTTGCTCCGGCGCTGCGACCGTGTTGATGTTCACCAGTTGCGCCGCGCCGGTGAAGCTCTGCACCTTCGCCGCATAAACCATCGCCAGCCCCGCGGCCACAAATAAGGAAGCGGCTAACAGCCACACCATCTCGCCACCGGGCACCGGAGCCTTGGCCACCGCCACCGCGGCCGGTGTGGCGCCCGCCGCCGTCCAACTTCTGGTTACCGCCATGGACGTCTCCGCACCACGCGCGCTTGCCTGGCAGGCCGGGGCCGCGCCGCGCGATAGGCATCCGCCTGCTGGTCAAGTTCGCGCGGCCCCAACACCGCTCCCAACTTTTCCGCGGCGGCAAACTCCGCCAGCGCCTGGTCCACTTTCGGTAGCGAGTACACATACACCCGCGCCAATGCCAGGTGCGGATCGGGGCTCTGCGGCATCTTCTGCGCCGCCGTTCGAAACTGGTCGAGCGCGTACAATCGCAGATGCGCCGCGGCCCGATCCGAATACTGCCTGCCGCTGAGCCGCTCGAGCGTGGCATACCCGCGGCTGAGCGCCAGTTCTCCCAACACGCGGTCGTCGGCGCCGCCCAGGTCCACGGTGCGTTCCAGGCAGACCTCCGCCTTCTGCCAGTCGAAATCGTGAAGCGAGGAATCCGCGCTCTTCCGATACGACTCCAGGATCCGCTCCGCAACCGCGGTGTACAGCAACGGCAGCGCTTGCTCCGGCGCGCCGATCGCGGGCGCGGTGGATGCCCCCGTGGATGATGAAGTGAAAGACGCGCGGGATGGCGCGGTGAAAGTCGAGGTGGATGCCGCCGCCACCCGGCGCGCCTTCCAGAGCTGCCATCCGACTGCGCCCGAGATCCACAGCACCATGCCGGCCGCGAACCACCCCACCGCGCCCACCAGCCGTAACCGCGCGCTCGCCTTTCGCACCGTTCGCGTGGCCATCCGCAGGCAGGCTCGGGCCGCCTCGATGGTAGAGTTAGCAGTCCACGCCCGCCGATGCTCCATTTCCGCGATCGTCGGCTTCCCCTCCAGGAAAGCCTGCAGGTCGGCCTGAAGCCCACTCGCCGATCCGTACCGCTGCTCCGGATTCGGCGCCAGGGCCTTCGTCACCACGGCCCGTAGGACCCGCGGGCAGTTCGGCCCCAGTGCGCGAGGCGCACGCCTGGAACGGATCAGGCTCTCCAGCTTGCGCGTGCTCGGCGCCTGGTACGGGGGCGCACCTGACAGCATTTCGTAGAGCGTCGCTCCCACCGCCCACAGGTCCGATTGCTGATCCACTTCGGAACGGTTCAGCCTTTCGGGCGAGCAGTAACCGGGGCTCCCGAAATGATGGGATGTGGCGTCGCCATCCGCGCGCAACGCTTTCGCGATCCCGAAGTCCAGCAGCCGTACCGTATCGGCTGGCCCCAGGTGAATGTTCGACGGCTTGATGTCCCCGTGAACCACCGCCAACTGGCAGGCGTGAAACTTGGCAAGCTGTTCGCAGATCTCGAGCGCAATGGTGGCTGCGCGGACGGGGTCGAGGGCCCTCTCCGATCGCAGCACATCCGCCAGGTTCCGGCCTTCCACATATTCCATGGCTACGAAGAAGTACCCGTCCCGATCGCCGAAATCGTAAATCTCCACCACGCGCCGATCGAGAAAATGCAGGTCTTTCTGGAGGGCGGCGCCGCGGCGCTCGGCCTCCAGGATCAGTTGGGTCGCCATATCCCCATCGGCTTTGATCAGCTTGAGGGCAGCCTTGCGGTTGGTCACCGTGTCGATGGCCAGGTACACGTCGGTCATGCCTTTGCCCAACCGGCGGACAATTTCGTAAGGCCCGATTCGTGTTGGCGCGTTCATCGCGGGCTCCTCGCGTGGGCCATCACAAACACCACCACCAGCGCCAGGAACCCAATTACAAATGGTGTATGCAGGTTATACAGTTCCCTCATTTGCGCGCCTCGAAAGAAAGCTTCAACCCCTGGCTGACGGCGATCTCCGCGCGGCCCGGCACGGCCTCCTCCGCGCCGCGCGCCAGCTTGCGCCCATTCAGCCACGTCCCGTTGCGGCTGTTGTCCACAATGGTGAATGCGCCGGTCGCGGGATTGCGCCGTAGCGTCAGGTGCTCTCGCGAGACCTCATCGTTGGTGTGGAGGGGCAGATCCACCCAGACATCGTCCCCGCCCCGGCCAATGCTCACTTCGTTTTGTTTCACGAAGTAAGTCTGTGGCCCCGAATCGTCCTGGTAGCGAATCACCGCGAAGACTTTGTCCGGCTGGCGGCGCGTGCTTCCCCGGTCGCGGGCCACGCGCGCCGCAGTCACCGAAGGTTCGCGCCCTATCAGCGTGGTCTTGACGCCGCGGTACCCCGGCTGTGCTACCTCATTCAATTCCGAATGGATCTCCACGTCGCCCGGAGGCACGGACATCTCCGTATCGGCGAACAGCTCAATCCACCAATCGCTCTGTGCGATTCGATACACCTTGGGCGGACCCCCGCGCCAGAACCGCGAGCTCTTGCCGTTCCACTCGGCCATTCGCGCGGTCAACGCACGGCCGGCATCTTCCCGGATGAGGTCCTCGACGGCGGCCAGACGCGCGAAGTCGTCCGGATGAACATAGACGCTGAAGATACACGGCAGAAGAATGCTGTACCCCATCTCCAGCCGTCCCAACTCCATGTTGCGGATCAGCTCATTAATGATGGTCTGCCCACTGATTCTGGTCTGAGGCCGCTTGGTTTCGCTCTGCGCCATGCTTGCACACTTCCCCTTATGGACGCGGAACGCAACTATAGACGAAAAGTCCGTTGCCGGGTTTCATCTTCCTGAGACGATGGTGCATTACGAGATGCGAGTCTTTCACGCAGCGTTTCTCGCTGATTCGCTGGCGGTTTGAGTGGACATGGACGGCGGCTAAAGAGGCCCTCGCTGACGCCGTCAGTGAACCCGGCTTAACATTAAATTTCGGTAAGCGCATCGCGAAGTTGCAACGGCATGCGCTGCTGACACTGACACTGACCCGACGGTTGCGGCTCCGATCGGAGCGAGCGGGCCCAGGGGGGCACTGCGTCAGCAGGCGGATCCAGATAGGCGACTGAACTTCTGAAGCGGTGTACTAAACGCTCACGAGGCGCTGCGCGACGGCGATATCGTCGCTGGCCGGTAGCGCGCCGTTCAGAAACGACGCCAACTGGAACTGCCGCGGCGGGGCGGGGTTGAGAATATCCAGCGTCAGCATCGCTCGCGGCTGGACTGCCAGGCTGCTGTTGAGCGCCCGCGAAGCTTCCGCGAACACCATTTGGGCCACCGCGCGGAAGGACACCAGGTCGGCGAACACGTTGTTGCCGGTCAGCTTGTTGAAGGCCGTCGTGATATCCGCCGCGAAGTCCGCAAGCCGGTGCACCGCCTGCGTGGGCGAAGTTCCCGCCACCGCCAGGAACGCCTGGATGTCCTTCAGGGCGCTGGCGGCTTTTTCCAGGATCTGCGATTCGAACCGGAGCAGGCTCTCGAGCAGGGTGTCGCCGAACTGCGAGGTGGCGGACACCAGAATGTTCCTGGCCTGGTCGTCCCGATAGAACTGCACCGTGCTGTCGAGGACGGCCTCCTCCAGCCGGACGCGCAATCCGGGCAGGCGGGTCCGCAGATTGGCTGCCGTACCCGGGTGCAGGGCGGCTGCCTTGCGAAGCGTCACGTCCACATGGTCCCAAAAGACGTCATGCCCGCCGCTGGCGCTGAAATTGGAGCCATCGAAGCCGACCGCGTCGGGGATGGACGCCCAGGCCAGCAGCGGCGCGCTCGAAGCGAGGTTCTTCAGCTTGCCGATGTCGTTCAAGTAGAACCACGGAACGTAGTTCTTCAGCGCCCGCTGGATGGCCAGCGACATGTTCTGGGCGGCCGAGGAAACGTTGGTCACCGGCAGCGCCCAGGCGCCCAGCGTATCGCCGGGCAGGGTGACTTCGAGCGCCGCGCAGGTGTCCCCGATTACCTCGGGACCGTTCTTCAGAATGCCCTCCGAAGTGCTGTCCAGTTGGTCGTACCACGCGCTGAGGGTAGTGCCCTGAGTGAACTGGCCGCTCATGTATTGCAGGATGAACGGCCGCGTGATCGCGTCCAGCTCCTTCCGTTTCAGATTCGCCTTGCTGAAGAGCAACTGGTACGACCACGTGGTCCCGTCGGTCGAGTGAATGCGCAAATCGGGGAGCGCGCCCGCCCCGGTGCGGCTCACCACCGCCGCAATCGTCATGGTCACGCCGCTGCGGAATTTGTTGCGCACGCTGACGGTGTTGCTCCCCCTGGCGTCGTACAGCAGGAGGCGGCCCTGATCGTCTTCGGCGGTGACGTTGGCCAGCGCGTCGGTCACACTCTGGCTCCGGAAGTCGAAGTGGGGAAGTGACAGATCGAGCGTGGTTTTGCGGGTCAGTTCGTGCGAAATCACCGCCGCATTCAAATGCACGGAGGGAAGCCGGTTCGTGAACAGCCGGTCCAAGGCCGAGTCAGTGGCCTCTACTACGTCCTGGAACAACTGCTGCGCGGACGCGTCGGAAAGATCGAACTCCACATCCACCACCGCCGTGCTCGAGGAACTGCGCTGCCACTTGGCCGCGATGTCGAGCCCGTAGCGGGAATTGAGCGCCGTCCGCGCTTTGTCGTAGATTTCCTGCCGCTTGCCGACCACCATGTGGATCGTGTTCTTCACGTCGTTTAGGTCGGCGAAGCCCAGCGTCTTGTCGAAGAAGGCGGAAAGCCGGCCCACCAGAAAGGAATCCAGCTTATTGAAATCGGTTTGCTGCACGACACGGATGACCTGGTTCAGATCGAGTTGGTTGTCGATCAGGTCCTGCAGCTTGGCGATCACCCCGCCGTTCAGGATCGAGAGCGCCGTGTTGGCTACCTGCCTCACATCCGGTAGCCGGTCGAGCAGGTTGAGCAGGCCTTTGTCCGCCAGCGCGCCCAGAAGCGTTCCGATCGGTGACGTCGTGATGCCGGCGGTGTTGAGTATCCCGCTCAGTGCCTCCTTCTGCGCCGCGGCATCGCTGCTGCCCAGCCGGGTCAATGCGTCCTGGAATGTTGCGGTGGCTGGGGCGTCCAGCTTGTTGAGGATGCCGAGGAGCTCGCTCGATACCTTGGCCGGCAATCCCCGGTAAAGTTTGATGGCCTCCAGCAGCTTGCCCCACGCGGCGTCGAATGCAGTTTGCGGATCCACACCGGTCACGGTCTTGAGCAGAGCGAGCGCGCGGTCGTTCGTCAGACCAGCAACCAATTGGCCCACGCTCTGCTTCGGGTCGGTCCACTTTTCGATCTGGCCCAGGGCGTTGACGATCTGCGCTCCGTGGACGCCGAAGACGGCCTTCACGAAATCGTCCACGCTATTGGGCGTGAGAGTGTCGACTCCGGTCACCACGACCTTCAGGTTCAGGCCGAACTGCATGCCGTTTCTCGAGAGCTTGAACAGACGCAGACGCAGCTTCTGGGAAGCGGCGGCATCCGATTCGCGTCCCACCACCACCAGATACCTTCCGCTGACCTCGAACCCGAACGTGGCCGTGGCGGCAGCGTCGATCTTCAATCCGATATCGCCGGAGAGCCCGAGCGCCTTCGCCTGGCGCACGAAGTTGAAGTTGTAGCCGAGGCTGGCTCCGAGATTGACCGCCAGCGAGCCATTGGCTTCCGCGACAATCCAAGTGGCAGGCTCGATCGCGTCCGCCGCACGGATGTGCCGGGGCAGCTTCCAGCTCCTCACTGTGTCGAGCAGGACGGTATCGGCGCCAGCGGTGTTGGGAAAGCGATGCAGCACGGCGCTCAGCCCGCTGGCCGCGCCCGTAGCGCCGAACGTGAAGCTGCCGACCGTTCCGATGGGATGCGATCCGCTGACGCTGCCGCTCGCCTGGTAGCCAGTGCGCAGCAGCGCGTACCGCGAGTTCGGCGCGGCCCCAATCGTCAGATCGAGGCCCGGAGTCTCGCCCAGACCGAGCGCGGCGATCGCGTCCTGCGCCTGGTCGAAGACCCCGGCCCCGGCTGTCACGCCCGCCGAGAAGCTGAAGCCGAGCGTGACTCCGCCGCCTTGGAAGGCTACGGGACGGCCTCCCGACGCAGTCAGGCTGATGTGCGTCAGGTCAATGATGCCGTTGGCGCGAGCCGGAAAGGGCTGATTGCCCACGATGGCGGAAACCACGTCGGCGTCGGCCGCACCTCCGAGTTCCAGGGTAGCGGCGCTGTTCGGCCCCAGAATGGCGGGGTCCAGGGAAAACTTCTTTTCCAGACCGGCGAGCGCGACTCCACTCGTCGAATCCTCCTTACTAACCTCTCTCATCCGTGTGAATCCGTGTTTATCCGCGGCCATCATTCTTTCACAGTCGCGGCTCCGTCAGCGAGGCGGCATTTCCTGGTCGTATTTGCCGACCTGTCCGGTCTGAGCCAGACGAGACTGAATGTGCTCGACGATATCGTACATCTGATCCCGGGATGTTCTGGATTCCGCGACAAGAACCAGAGACGGCTTGTTTGAGGAGGCTCTAACCAGTCCCCAACTGGCGTCTTCCAGAACAAAACGGATGCCATTCACGGTGATGATGTCCTTGATCCGCCGGCCACCGATCAGCGTGCCGCGTGCCCGGTCTTCTTCGTATTGCCTGGTGACGCCGGCAATCACCTTGTATTTCACCTCGTCGGCGCAGTAGGGGCCCAAGGTGGGAGTCTGCCAAGTTTTGGGCAGGGAATCGACCAGGGCCGACAGAGGGGCGCCGGCCGCCACGAGCATGCGCAGCAGGTGAACTGAGGATAAGACCGCATCGTCATATCCGCGGCCCAGAGGCTGATTGAAAAACCAGTGGCCACTCTTCTCGAAGCCGGCGATGGCATTCGTCTCGGCGACTTTGGCCTTGATATAGGAGTGACCGGTTTTCCAGGTCACCACCTCAGTGCGGCTCTCGCGAAGAATCGGATCGTCGTAGAACAATCCGGTGCTCTTGACATCGATCACCACGCTGCGGCCGGGATGCTGCGGACATATCCAGCGGGCGATCAATAGCCCCAGCTTGTCGGAGAAGACTTCGTTCCCGCGGTCGTCGACCACGCCGATACGATCGCCGTCCCCATCGATGCCGATTCCAAGCTCGGCCCGGTTGGCCCGCGTCGCTTCGCTGATGTTGTGCAGGAAGGCGAGGTCTTCGGGGTTCGGGTTGTAGCGCGGGAAGTTCCAGTCCGCGGTGCAGTCCAAAGGCACCACTTCACAACCGAAAGACTCCAGGACTTTGGGTACGAAACGGCCCGCAGTTCCATTACCAGCCGCCAGAACCACCTTCAGGCGGCGCTGGAGCGGCCCGCCGCTCAGCGCGTCTGTCAAGTAGTGATCGAACAATCCTTCGCATGCCTGGTACGATCCGGGGCCGCTTTCGAACTCCCCTTGATCGACGATTTCCTTGAACTGCCGGATTCCTTCGAAGCCCAGCGTAGACGAAAGACCATCGGCCAGTTTGATGCCGGTCCAGCCGTTCTCGTTATGGCTGGCCGTGATCATCGAGCCAGCGGGACAGTTCAGGTGGTGCTGAGCAAAGTAAAGCATGGGGGAGAGCGCCAGGCCGATATCGACTACATCGACCCCCGAAGACAGCAAGCCGATGATGAACGCGTTCGAGACGTCCTGACTGTAGGACCGGAAGTCGTGGCCGACAACCACACGCCTCTGCCCCAGAACTCTGCGGGCAAATGTGCCGTAACTCTTCCCCAAGACCACAAACCCGTTGGGGTTCACCTCCTTACCCAGGAGCCAGCGGACATCATACTCGCGGAAGCCATTGGGCTTGATCAGCGTACGTTCGAAATAGTCGTAGGAATTGAAAGGAACCTGGTCGGCAAGATCCCACCGCATTATTTGGCCTCAGTTGAGTTTAACCCGGCCTAAGTACTACGGTGTTGAAGAGCATCTGACCAGTGGGAGGCCAGCCAGGGCGCCGGCCTCCAAGAGGACTGCGGGAATGATCCGCCATCGCGATTCCTACCGGCGCGGGGCGGCCAAGCCTCAGCGAAGGACCATACCTGGGAAACCGGAGTTGATTCTCAGCCCGGGCAGAGTCTCCAGCATCGAGGGAAGCGTGGGCAGGGAAGCGCTGCCCTGGCTCGGGAGGAGGTACCGGCCGGTGACGTTGCCTTTCCCTGGTGTCAGGCCCCAGACCACCTCGGCCATCAGGTGACACCCCTGGAACTGGCCTTCTCCAACCGCGAACATGCGGTGGACCGACTTTCCCCCAATTGCCGGCCGGCCGGCGGTCTCACCGACGAGCCAACCCACCCATGCTCCTTTGCCCGGCACCTCCAGCGCGAAATTGCCCCACCAGGGTCCGTTCCAGGTGGCCGAGTCGAGATCGAATGAGAAGTTATATCGAATCGTCCCCGAGATATTGGGATCCGCCGTCTCCCATTTCAGCAGCATTACCCTCGCGCGTGCCGATGTCTGGGTGCCGTTGGGGCACCACGGCGGAGATTTGGCATCGCTTGTTGGCGGCGGGTTGTCCATCCCCACGCATCGGATCATTCCCCGCTCGGGGATGTATGTGGCCGGGTCGGCGATCTCCGAACCGTTGAACGTCGCAATGGTACCAATCACACTATCCTGGGCAAGGCCGGAGCCCGCAAACATCAGATACACGGCTGGCGCTGCCGCGGCAATCCATCTAACCTTCATGACGAAACTCCTTTCGGGTTCCACCGGTTGAAATTGTGGAAACCCATGAAGAGCATGCCACCGGAGCCTGGCCTTCGAGAGTGGCATGGAATGACATGGCGGAAAAGCCATCGCTTGCCACCGGCTGCCCCCCGGAGTACTCTTAGGAGTGAAAAGGATCTATTAGTCCGGTTCATGTTTGTTCCGAAGCCCATCCCGCCCTCACGCCAAAACGCAGCCGCCGGGGACCTGCTGGAGACCTGGAAGGAGATTGCCGCTTACCTGAATCGCGACCTGCGGACCGTGAAGCGGTGGGAGAGCACCCGCGGCCTGCCGGTCCACCGCCTCCCCGGCGGGCCTCAGGCGGCCGTCTACGCACTGAAATCCGAAGTAGATGCTTGGAGGCGGGGCGCGGAGCCGGCCGCCGAAGCTCCGGGCAGCCCAGTGGGAAAACGCCACAGAATTCCCTGGGCCGCCGCCGCGGCGCTGCTGGCGGCCGCCGCCATTGTGATCGTGTACCCCTGGCGCAGCACCCGGAAACCCGCTCCGCGCGTGACGAATCTCACGACATATCGCGGGGTCGAGTGGTACCCGGCATTCTCGCCGGATGGTAAACAGATCGCCTTCTCCTGGAACGGGGAGCACGAGGACAATTTCGACATTTACGTAAAGCTGGTGGACGTGGGGAACCCGATCCGCCTGACCACCGACAGCGCCATGGACCTGGCGCCTGCGTGGTCTCCGGACGGCCGCTACATCGCCTTCTTTCGCTGGCGTCTCGGCGAAGCCAAAACCGAACGGCTCATCGTACCGGCCATGGGCGGTCCGGAACGGCGTGTTGCCGAAGGCTCCATCCGGCCGAGCGCCACTGGGCTTTTCTTTCCCATACACGCCTGGACGCCCGACGGCACCAGGCTGATTGGAGGCGGCTCAACACCGACCGTGGCCTACCGGCTGGGACTGTTATCCACCTGCACCGGCGAGAGCCGGCCGCTCACCGAACCGCCCGCGGGTTCGCCCGGCGACTGCTGCCCCGCCGTGTCTCCCAGTGGCCGCACGCTCGCCTTCCTGCGCGCCTCGCCGGCTCGGTCCTACAAGCCGTTTCTGCTGGATATCCGGCCGAATGGCGAACCCTTAGGGCCGCCACGGCCGCTGGAGGTCCCGTCCTGCTCGAATCCCATGTGGTCCGGCAACGGAAGTGAATTGCTGTGCCTGGCGGGCGACGGCGGGGAGCAAACGCTTTGGCGCATCCCGATCAGTGGTGCACGGTCGCCGGAGCCCCTGCCATCCATCGGCGCGCTTGGCCGGCATCTGGCCATCTCTCCGAGGGGCGATCGTCTGGTCTATTCGAACTTCTCCTGGGAAGGAGACATCTGGCAGTTGAGCCTTTCCGGACATGAACCCGCAACTCGTCAGATCGCGTCTACCGCCGATGATCTTCAGCCGCGGTTCTCTCCCGATGGAAAGAGAATCGCCTTCCTGTCAAACCGAACCGGACACCTGGCGATATGGGTGGCGGACCGCAACGGCGCCAATGCCTCGGAGTTGGCCGCGGCCGCCGCACAGGATGCGCCCGCGTGGTCGCCCGACGGACAACACATCGCTTACACCTGCCGGATCGGGGGCAACGCCGAAGACGTCTGCCTGATCGGCTCCTCCGGAGGAACGCCACGACGGCTGACCACAGAAACAGCGCGCGATATTCTGCCGGGCTGGTCGCGGGATGGTCGATGGGTTTACTTCGCATCCGATCGCAGTGGGGCCTTCCAGACCTGGAAGATGGCGGCGGACGGCTCGGCGCCGGCGGTTCAGGTTACCAGGAACGGCGGCTTTGGCGGAATCGAGTCGACGGACGGCCGATTCCTCTACTATGCCCGCACGATCCTCTCGGGCCCGATCTGGCGGGTGCCCGTCCAGGGCGGCGAGGAAGTTCCACTTGGGGACGAGGTCCGCTCTCTCCGCTTGCCCCAGAATTTCGCGGTCGATGAAGATGGGATTGTGTTCGCCGCCTCAGACAATCCTATGCAGAGCTTCGAGATCCGACGGTATTCCCTTCTCACCAGGAACACGAAGGTGATCGCCCGAATCAAGGGCGGGTTCGGGAATGGCATTTCCCTCTCGCCGGACGGTCAAACCCTGCTGTACACCACTGCCGAAATGCACTCAGGCGACCTCATGATGGTGGAGAACTTCCGTTAAGCGAGGTATCCCGTCGAGCTCTTCCTCGCTGAATTCTGGCCGAAGACACCCGATGACACAGAGGGCGCCGCGGGTCGTCCAGAGCCCGGGTCAGGGTGGTCCCTCACACCAAAGCACCCGCCACCAACAGAACCCAACGCATTGAAACAACGGACGTTCGATACCGTAACGAACGTCCCGTAACGCCCCCGCAACCGTTGTGAACTGGACATGCGGGAGAGGCGGGCACTTGCCCTGCTCAACCACTCTGGGGTCAAGCGGTGCATATGAGAAGAAACGAATTCCACTTACGGACCCGGTTCGGGCTCGTATTGATTCTGGTCACAGCGCTGCTCGCTGGGATGGCGCAGCTCGGCATGGCACAGGAAGTCACCGGAGCGATCACCGGCAAGATCACGGATCCATCCGCTGGAGCCATCGTCAACGCAACCATCACCGCCAAGGACATGGACCGGGGCACGGTCTGGAAGGCCCAGACCAACGAGGAAGGCCTCTATAGCCTGCCCCGCCTGCCCATCGGGCGGTGTGAGATCCGCGCCGAGGCCGGCGGCGTGATCCAGGTTTCCGACACCGCGATCTTCACCCGCGGCCTCCACACCCTGCGCATGGGCTTCCAGATGCAGCGTTACCGCAACAACTACATCCCAGCCACCAGCAATGACGGCGCGGCCGGCCAGATCGGCTTCAGCGGCCAGTATACCGGCAGCGCCGAGACCGACTTTCTGCCGGGGCTGCCGTCGTACATGTCATACGGCCAGGGATTCGCGGGCACCGTGGGGCAGCGCAACAACGCCATCGGCGCGTTCTTCCAGGACGACTGGCGCATCAACAGCCGCTTGACCATCAACCTGGGCCTGCGTTGGCAGGGGTTCACGCCCATCTATGAGGTCCACGACCGCATGACGAATTTCGGCGAATACACAGGGCAAATCCAACTGGCCGGCCAGAATGGCAACAGCCGCGCGCTCTACAACCAGTACAACGGCATCGCCAACTTCCTGCCCCGTCTGGGCCTTGCCTGGACGCCGTGGGGAGACCGGACAGTGATTCGCGCGGCGTTCAGCCGGTCCAGTTTCTGGGAAGGCACCGGCGAGTACAACCGGCTGGCCACCAATGCGCCGTGGAACGTCGACCTGGTGGGCACCTTCGGCGCCGGCACGAATGGCTCGATTCCAGCCAACCAGGTCACTCTGGACCAGGGATTCGGAGCGCTGGGCGCGGACGCGGGAGGCGTGCCCTGCACCGTCACTACAGTGACTTCCGTCCCCGCCTCCTGCTTCGCGGGAGTGAGAATCCACGCCACCGATCCTAACTACCGTCCGGCCGTCTCCAATCAGTGGAACCTAACTCTCCAGCGCCAGCTTACTAACTCGCTCACCCTGCAGGCGGCCTATGTGGGCCAGCATACCGACCACATGGCGGCCATCTATAACATGGGCCAGAACGTGCTATTCCCCGACGGGACCAGCATGCCGGGGCCATACCTGTCGGGTAACTCAACCCTCAAGAACATTGGAACCGGCCAGCAGAGACTCAATACTTCTACGGGCATCCAGAACTACAACGCATTGCAACAACTGACTGCTCAGCAGCGTCCTCAGCGGGGGCCTGACGTTCCAGCTCAACTACACCTGGCAGAAGTGCCTGACCAACAATCAGGGCTACTACGGCCGGTACGGCGATGCCCAGGCAAGCCAGGCCAGCGAGGACGTCTCCTTCCAGGAGTATGTCTACAACACCAGGCTGGACTACGGGCTCTGCGATCGCGACGTGACCAACGTCCTCACCGGCTACCTGAACTAGGATCTGCCCTTCGGCCATGACCGCATGTTCGCGCTGGGACCAGCAGTTGTGTGCGCAATCCGAGCGCGCTGACCGGAGTAGTGAATTCCTCGTTAGGCGCACGAAATTTGCAATTCGCCTTGAAGTACACGTTCTAGATTCTGGAACGACAGGGCAACCGCCTGTCCCACCAGTTTCCAAAGTGGGACAGGCCCATTGGCCTGTCGGCGGCGCTCTCTCCGTAGACTCTACAATGGTGCATATGATCCGATCCACCCGATCGCCGGAGCCGTCCTCGGCGCAGCGTTGCTCCTCATGCCCTGCGTTTTCCATGGCCAGCCTGCCCGGCGCAAGAGGCTCCTGGCATGGGGGGACACAATTACGGCGTACCAGCACGATTCGGTGTCGCACGCCATGGCCACCATCGAACGCCTGGGCCGCGAGTCCGGGGCGTTCGATGCGTATCTCCGCACCGATTCGCAGTGGATCACGAAGCAGCCGGTTCCGGAGCCCGCCCGCAACACCAAAAACCTGAACGATTTCGACGCCATCTTCTTTATAGGCACGGGCGACAACCTCAACCAGCAGCAGAAGAAGGACCTGATGTCGTTCATCAAGGAAGAGGGCAAGGGCTTCGTGGGCGCGCATACCGGCGATGACGCCTTCTTCGACTGGCCGGAATTCGGCGAGATGATCGGCGGCTACTTCGACGACCATCCGTGGGGAGTCTTCGACGCGCCGGTGATCGTGGAAGAGCCGGACTTTCCCGCCATGAAGGGGTTCCCGCTGCGCTTCACCATCCGCGACGAGATCTACCAGCACAAGAATTTTGCGCGCGACAAGGTGCGCGTGCTGGCGCGGCTCGACGCCTCCAAGCTGGATTTCACCAAGCCGAAGATCCATCGCACGGACCGCGATTTTCCGGTGGCCTGGGCCAAGATGTACGGTAAGGGCCGGGTGTTCTACTCCACGTTCGGACACGCCGATGAAGCCTGGGACAATCCGCAGGTTCAGAAGATGTACCTGACAGCCGTGAAGTGGGCCATGCGGATGGAAGGCGACGACGTGACGCCGGGGCCTGCCAAGCCGCGGGATCTGGACGGGCGCTTCGATGGTGCAACCTTGCTGCCCCGCATACATTAGAACGCTGATGCCATCACGCACGGCTCAGGTTCCCCGCGACATAGTTCTGAAGTCCACTCGCCCGCTTACACCGGCGCCGCGATGCGCTCTCTTCCCTCCCCCACCTGCTGCCGCCACATCGCGTAGTACAGGCCCTGGTTCGACAGCAGTTCGTCATGGCGGCCGAACTCCACGATCCGGCCGCGCTCCAGCACGTAAATGCGATCGGCGTGCAGCACCGTCGAGAGGCGGTGCGCGATCAGACAGGTGATGGCGTCCCGGCTGGTCGCCACCTCGCGGATGGTCTGGCTGATCTCTTCCTCGGTAAGCGAGTCGAGCGACGAAGTGGCCTCGTCGAACACCAGCAACTGCGGCCGCCGGAGCAGTGCCCGCGCGATGGACAGCCGCTGCTTCTCGCCGCCCGAGACTTTCACGCCGCCTTCGCCGATCACCGTGTCGAGCCCGCGGTCCGCGCGCTCCAGCAAGCTCTCGACGGACGCCTGGCGCAGCACCTCCAGGCACTCCTCGTCGCTCGCGTCCGGCCGCACGAAACGCAGATTCTCGCGGATGGATCCCGAGAAAAGCTGGGCATCCTGGGTCACGAATCCGATGCGTTTCCGCAGGTCCTCTATGGCGACTTCGTCTTCCCTCGTTCCGTTGTAATAAATATGTCCGGTCTTAGGCCTGTACAGCCCCACCAGCAATTTCACCAGCGTGGTTTTCCCGGCGCCCGATGGCCCCACAAACGCGATCGTTTCTCCGCGGTCTACCCGAAACGAGATTTCCCGCAAAGCGGGGAAGGAAGCGGACTGGTGCTGAAATGAGACGTTTTCAAACCTCAGCGTCTGCAGGAGCGCGACCGGCACCGGCCGCCCCGGACGCGGCTCCGGCGGCAGTCTCAGGATGCCCTCGAAGTTCTGCAGCGAGACCTCCGTCTCGCGATAGACGTTGATCACGTTGCCCAGCTCCTGCAGCGGGCCGAAGATGAAGAACGAATAGATCCACAGGGAAAAGAACTGGCCCACGCTGATGCGCTGCGTGAAGATCAGGTACAGCATCAGAAAGAGAATCGAAGTCCGCAACAGGTTCACGCACGACCCTTGCACGAAGCTCAGGCTGCGCAGATAGCGTACCTTCTTCAGCTCCAGCTTGAGGATCTTGGCCGTGGTGGCGTTGAGCCGTGCGATCTCCTGCTGCGCCAACCCCAGGCTCTTCACCAGTTCGATGTTGCGCAACGATTCCGTGGTGGCTCCGGCCAGGGCCGTGGTCTCCCGAACAATGTGCTTCTGCACTTCTTTGATCTTGCGGCTGAGCACCGAGCTCAAACCGCCCAGCAGCGGCACGGTGGCCAGATAGGCGGGCGCCACCGACCAGTGCACGCGCGAGGCATAGATCATCACGAACACCAGGCCGATCAGTGTCACAAACACCATGTTCACCGCCAGCGAGATGAACTTCTCGACGTCGCTTCGCACCTTTTGCAGCTTGCCCAGAGTCTCGCCGCTGCGCTGGTCCTCGAACAGGGTATACGGCAGTTCCAGCGAGTGGCGGATGCCATCGGCGTAGATGTTGGCGCCCACCTGTTGGGTGATCACGTTGACGAAGTAATCCTGGAAGTTCTTGGCCACGCGGGAGACAAATGCCACCCCCACGGCCGCCCCCAGCAGAACGCTGACCCCGCTGATGAACTGCGCCCTGGAATAATCGTGGTAGCGCGTGGCGTACGAGTCAATGATATGCCGGAAGATCAGCGGGTCCAGCAGCGAGAAGACCTGGTTGATCGTCGCCAGCACCAGGGCCGCCGCTACCAGTTTCCAGTACTGCCGCAGATATTGATACAGAATCGCCATCGATGAAGATACTCCCTTGAGTGATGCTCCTGTTTTTCGCCTGAACCCAGTGGGACAGACGATCGTTTTTCGTCATCTGTCCAGCCCGCTTCAGCCGGCTCCGGTCTGGCCGGTCGGCGCCCTGTCCTACTTGAACCGCAGTGTGATGCGATTCTCCCGGCCGCCGTAGGTCAGCTCCAGGTCCTTCATCTTCTGCTTCTCCATGGGGAAGTAGAGCAGGCCGCTGACGGGCTCTCCGGTCTTCTTCTCGGGGAGGATTTTGGCGTCGAGAGTCTTCTTGAGCGGGTTTTCCTGATCTTCGTTCTTCATCGTGGCCTTGGTGGGCCCCTTGGCCCCCTCGCCCCCGCTGCCGACACCCATTCCGATTCCGCCCATGCTCCAGCCTCGCGATTTCTTCACTTCCCCGCCATCTCCCGAGAGCACCAATGCTCCCTGGCCGGCAATCTGGCTGGCGGCAAACGGTTTGGTCTTCTCCCCGTCTCTATCGGTGCGCAACTGGAAGTCGTCGCGGTCGATCGTGACGTCCTTGCCGTATTTGGGATCCACTTTTACCTCGGCCACAATGTAATGTCCATCGAGGTCGGAGCCGATGAATTCCTTGACATCGGCAGGATCGATGTGGAGCGTAACCGTGAGGATCAGGTCCTCATTCTCGCCCCGGGCCGTGGCGACGGTCTTCTTGGACGCCGCCGTGAGGACCAGCGCCGGCAAAAGTAAGAGGGAGAAAAGGCGGGTTGCCATTGGAGAACCTCTGCACCGATTATAGCGTCCCGTTATAGCCTCCCGAAAACGGGGGCGCGGCAAGAAGGGATGCGGCCCGGATTTTCTCCGCGAGCGGTCGGGCGCCTGCTCCTCACAGGCTCAAGGCCACAGGTCGGTGCTGAGGTATTTCATTCCGGAATCGTTGATGAGAGTGACCACGGTTCTGCCCGGCAGCAGCTTCAAGGCGGCGGCGACATTGGCCCCGGAGGAAAAGCCGGCGAAGATCCCTTCCTCACGGGCCAGCCGGCGAGCTACGGCTATGGCCTCGTCGTCGGCGACCCGTATGTATCCGTCCACATGCTCCCGCCGGACCAGCGGCAGATCGGGCATGGAGTAACCGCCGCCCTGGATGCGATGATTCGGGTTGACTGACTTGTCGCCCGCCAGCACCGCGCACCCTTCCGGTTCCACGATGAAACATTGGATGGCCGGATGGTGGTCCTTGAGTGCCGCCGCGCAGCCCGCAAACGAGCCGCCCGTCCCGGCAAAGTCGCAGAAAGCATCGATGCAGCCACCGGCCTGTTTCAGGATCTCGGGCCCGGTGTGCAGGTAGTGCGCCCGAAAATTTCCGCGATGATGAAACTGATCCGCGCGAAATGCCCTCCGCTGAAGGGCGATTCGCCGGGCCGCTTGCTCCACCAATTCGAGATCGCCGCCGGAGACCTGTCCCGGCTGCGAATCGGGCAGTTGATCGACGGTTACCACTTCCGCTCCCAAAGCCCGCATCATGCGTGCGCGCTCCGGAGAATTGCCCTTCGACATCACCGCCACGAATGGGTATCCCTTCACACCGCAGACGATCGCCAGTCCTGTACCGGTGTTGCCACTGGTCAGCTCGACTACCGTTTGACCGGGTTGGAGACTGCCATCCGCTTCCGCGTCTTCGATGATCTGCCGCGCGATGCGGTCCTTCTTCGAAAGTCCGGGATTCAGATACTCCAACTTCGCCAGCAGCCGGCCTTCCATCCCTTTGGCGATTCGGGCGAGATCCACCAACGGAGTTTCGCCGATCGCTTCGACGGCGGAAGGCAGCAGGTCCAACTTCGCGGGCCATGGCATGAATCCAGTATCGGGCGAATCGCCAGGCGGCGTCAGACCGGCAAGGGGCAAGCAGGCCTCCCCCGGGGGCTCCCCCCAAGCCGGACGTGACCATGATAGGGCGGTTCGTCTTCCGATTCAGGCATTGCACTATGATGGATGTATGCTCCGCTACCACGTGGCTTTCCACCTTCCACGCACGGCCGGCGAACTGGTTGTAGCGGAGGTTCTCGATTTTCCTGGGGCGGTTACTCAAGGATTCGATTTGCCCGACGCCCGGCTGATGGTCGCGAGCGTCATGGAAGACCTCGCGCATATGCTTTTGGAAGAAGGCAAGCCGCTGCCAACTCCCAACGCTGACGCGACGGCACCTGACGCCGACTTGATCGAGCTCGTCCCACTGTCCGTTCACGTTGGGGCTCTGCGAGTGTGAAGCGGCACCAACTGCTCAATCACCTGCAGCGCCAAGGTTGCTGTTTGGACCGCGAAGGCGCACGCCACTCGATCTACACAAACCCGGCCAACGGTGCTAAGGTGCCCGTTCCGCGCCATGGCGAGATCGATAACCGCCTGGCACGCAAGATTTGCGAACAGCTTGCGATCGAACCGATCCGCTGACTGCCCGGGCGTGTCCCGGCCACGCAAGTGCAGCAGCCGCGATTTTTCGAGAGTGTGTTGTCGTCGACTTGGCGGACAGAGACAAGAATGACCGTTGTTACAGCGTCTTTAGATACGCGATCAGGTCGTCCTTCTCCGAATCCCCCAACATGTCCTTATAAGCCGGCATCCCGTTGCCGCCCTCGTCGATCTTGGTGCGAATGTTAGGTTCGGTGGGCTTTTTGCCGTTCGACAGCTTGTCTTTTTTGAACAGCCCCTTCAGCCCCGGCCCCATCTTCTTGTCTTCGCTGTCGGCATTGTGGCACACGCCGCATTGCTGAAAAACTTCCTTCCCCTTCTCGGCATCGCCTTTAGCGGCCGGCCAGGCGGCCACCGGCGCGGCGACCAGAGTCACACAGATAGCCCAAACGCGAAATCGATCCATGCTTGTCAGCCCCTCCCGTAGTTCCAATCCATATCTTACAATCTTCTCCAAAAGCTTGGACGCCGGCTTGCGAGATTTCGCATTAAAACGGCGTTAAGGCGCCACGCGGTTTCGGTTTTTTCTTGTAAACTATTGATTCTGTGTGTACCGCCACGGTCGCGGCGGTTTGGGTCAGGCCAGTTGTTTTCTGGGCCTTGGGAGATCCGCAATATTGACCACTTCCCGGTCGAAGATGGTCATGTCCTGCACCAGCCGCGACACATCCGCACCTTCGTCCACGACAATCTCGTGCTCGATCCAATCCGACAACGGAATATTGCGGAAGTACATCCGCTCCTGCAGCACCAGACTTTTGCGGTTGTGTAGAAGCATGCGGTTTTCGCGCGTATAGTGGCGCTGTTCGACGGTCAGTTCGTTCAGGAAGTTATCGAGCGCCTGGCGTCGCGCGCCTTCCTCGGCGGCGCGTATCGCGTTTTCGAAGGATAGTTTCACGCCTATCCTTTCGGCGTCCACTGCGCCGCGCTCCGTGGCCAGCATTTCCCGTTGTTCGGCCAGTTTCACTTCCATCCGCGATTGCATGATGAACCAGGACAGGAGGCCGGACGCAAGCGCCACGAACCCAGGCAACAGAATCCACAGGAGGGGTTCCATGGGGTCAATATTATCCGCAGCGCAGGCCTCAACACTAGATCCCGAAAGGTAAACAACGAACCATAACCAAGGGCAACGAGGCTAGCCTGCCTACACCTGGGTGCCGTCGATTTTCTGGCCGGGAAGCGTGTACTTCAGCTCGCCGAAGCGGAATCCGAACAGAGGCCCGAACACCGCGGCCAGGCGCGCCTGGAGACCGGCCCCGAAGCCCTGGTATTTCCCGAGGAATACGGCGCGGCCCAGCAGGAAATCGGCGCGTTCGAACGCGGTGTACGCATCGCGGCCGTGGTGGCGTACGCGCACGGCGGGGACCAGCAGAATCTTCTTCGAACCCTTGCGGATCTGCGTTGCCAGATCGGCATCGCTGCCGAACTGGCCGTAGCGTTCGTCGATCTGCCGAATGGCCTTGATGAGAAGGACGCGCATCATGAGCGCCGCGCCGCGCGGGTATACCACCGGCACCGGTTCGACCCCGGGGGGCTGAGCCGGGGCCCATTCGCCGTCGGGAGGCAGGTGGCCGAGTTGCGCCGCCGGGCGGCCCTCGCCATCCACCAGCAGCGGGCAAACGGCGGCGGCTTCCGGGTGGGAATCCAGGACTTCGGCCAGGCGGACCACGGTAGCCGGCTCGACCTCGGTATCGTCGTGTAAGAAGAAAACATACTCGGCATCCGCCGCGCGCCATCCCAGGTTCAGCGCCTTGGTGAGCCCGAAGTTCTTGGGAAGCCGGATGAACTGGGTCCTGGGGAAGTCGGCATCCAATTCCGCGCTTCCATCGGAGGATCCGTTGTCCACCACAATGATCTGCAGTCGGTCGCGGCCTTCGCATTTCTCGAGGGATTCCAGGCACCGCCGCAACATCTCCAGCCGGTTGTGCGAGACCACCGCCACCGAAACGCGCGGCGGCTGTTTTTCCTGTTCCGATTTCTGTTGTGGCGTCAAGCCAATAGCATAACGCGCCTTGGCTCACCTCACTGCATGTGACGCAGAGGTGGGACAGGCGCTTCCGCCTGTCGAGTCATTTTCGTGAACGGTTCTTACCCCGCGAAGTGCATTTTTTGGACCAGGGAATGGAAGCCGGGCAATCGGTGCGAGCTGGCGAATTTGGCATCCCGCAGGAAGATTAAGCCGGACGAGCGTTGGCGGTAGGCCTCCTCCAACAGGGTCAGGGCGCGCTGGTCATCCCCCAGGACCAGGGAAACCGAGCCCATGTCAAAGGGCGACACATACCGCTGTTTGGCAAGCAACTCCAGTTGATGGAAGAGACGGACGCTCTCGTCTCGCTGGCCATGCCGCCCGTAGGCGCAGGCCAGCACGGAAATAGCGTGAGGATTACCGGCCGAAAACTGGCGCGCGCGGGAAAGCGCCGCGTCCGCTTCGGCGGCACGGCCCTGGGCGCGGTAGATGTTGGAAAGCAACACCTCCGCCGTGGCCGTGCCGGGCGCGAGGTCGGCCGCGTGGCGCGCCTGCTCCTCAGCCCCGCTAACGTTTCCCGCCAGCATGTAGGCATGAGCCAGGTTGAGGCTGCTGAATACCGAAAACGGATCGAGTTGAGCCGCGCGACGCAACTCCGACAGGGCCTCCTGCAAGCGGCCCTGATCGCGCAGGAACATCCCGTACCACAGGTGCGCCTCGGGCAGCGAGGGATTCAACTCCAGGGCGCGCCGGTACTCGCGCTCCGCCGCTGCCCATTTCCAGTCGTATGCCTCGATGATGGCGGCGAGCGAGACGTGTCCCTCGGCGAGCCCCGGGTCGATATCCAGAGCGCGTTGCGCCGCGCTCCGCGCCTGTTCCATTCCTTCCTTGGGAGATATGTACCCGAACTGAGCCAACACGTTGTAAGCGTCCGCGAGCCCGGCATACGCCGGGGCGAACTGCGGGTCCCGCGCCACAGCCCGGTTAAAGGAATCGATACTGTCGTGGAAGGATTGCTCCGTCTGGCGGTCCATCAGGTAGCGGCCGCGAATATAAAGATCGAGCGCCGTTGGGTCCGGCTCGTGGATCGCCTTCCGCGCCGTCTCAGCGGGCCGCAACCGCGCCGTCTCGGCGGGCCTGAATCGCCAGAATGCCGTGATCCCCAGAAGGGCAAGCACCGCAACCGCGGCAATCATAGCCCACCTGGGACGGGGCCAGATCCTGCCGGTGGGGGCTCGCGCGGCAAACTGTTTGCCATCAACGGGTTCACTGGCAAGCACCACCAGTTCCGCGGGTAGTTCCAGTTGCCGTTCCACGGATGGTTCCGCGGCCGCTTCGACAGCCGGTACCGGCGGTTCAGCGGGCTGGGCCGGGGCCGCCTGGGTCTGTTCCTCAATCCGGCACCGGAAGACGGGGACGTAGGTGCGCTTGGGCAGGTCGATCACGACCAGGTCATCCGCGCCCGGCCCGGCATAGTATTGGGCCAGGCGGACCCGCAGATTGCGGGCCTGCACGCGGACGATCGGGTCCATCCGCGGATCGAACTCGTCGCCGCGCTCGAAAACGACCACCCCCAGCGAATACTCCTTGAGCGAGCCGGTACGGCCGGCCAAGGTCTCTTCCACGACGAAACGCAAAAGCCGGCACAGACTGGGTGACGATGACAGCGGCGGTCCGGACACGATCCGGTCCAACTGTGCGGCCACTAAGTCGGGTTGAAAGGTGTTCTGCACGGAAGCGCCTCAATTGAAGTGGCTGATTGGTTCAGACGCACAGTGGGCCTATTGGTCACGGGTAACAAGTGCAAGATCTTACGCGACGCCAGGCGGTCCCGCCGCATGATAGCGTAGGAACTGATGAATTCCAGAGAGATTCTTGCCTTCATCACAGAGGTCGGTATCGTCCCGGTGGTGCGTACATCCACCGCGGAAGCCGCCGTTCAAGCCATTGAAGCCATGTACCAGGGCGGCGTGCGCGCCGCCGAGATCACCATGACGGTGCCGGGAGCGATCCGAGCCTTGGAGAAGGTGGCGGACCGGTTCGGCGGAAAGATTATGCTGGGCGCCGGCACGGTGCTGGATCCCGAGACGGCGCGTGCGTGCATGCTGGCAGGCGCCGAATTCTTCGTCACGCCCAGCCTGCGGGTTTCCACCATCGAGATGGTGAAGCGTTATTCCAAGGTCATCTGTCCGGGAGCCCTCACTCCCACGGAAGTGCTGACTGCCTGGGAAGCCGGTGCGGATGTGGTGAAGATCTTCCCCTGCGGCAACGTAGGAGGGCCGAAATACATCAAAGCGCTCAAGGGCCCCTTCCCGCAGATCGAGATGATACCCACCGGGGGCGTCAATCTTGAGACTGCCGGCGAGTTCCTGAAGGCCGGCGCCTGTGCCATCGCGGTGGGCGGCGAGCTGGTGGATGCGAAATCCATTAAGGAAGGCCGATTCGACGTGATCGAGGACCGCGCCCGCCAGTATCTGGCGGTAATCGCTAAAGCGCGTTCGGAGATGAAGGCTGCAGCCGGGGCTTGAAGCGGGTTGGTGGGACAGACGATCGCCGGGATAAACCGGCATGCAATAAGGAATGAAAGAGTCCAACAGGAAAGGAGCAGCGAATCCATCCTGACCCCGAGTCTTGCGGAGCGCATCGCGAGGTGCGGTCAGAAGCGTAGACAGGGGCAGCGACGGGCAGGGTATTGAGCTTCGAAAACCACAAACTGAAGTCGCCGACCCTGTCGTCTGAAGGGGAAGGCAACACGCTGTTTCGGCGCTAGATCGCGAGCCGGACGGCGGACCCACGTAGTCTGAGACCCCTGGCACGCCGCGAAATTGCATGCACGCGAACCGGGAGACCCCATTGCCGACTGTACGCGCAAGCGGCAGTCCGGCCGGAGAAGGCGAAAGCCGCACGTCCGGCATGCACGGTAGTGGGGAGTCGGATGGAGCCGAAGTACCGATGAAGCCACCGAACAATGCAACGGGCCAACTGCGCGGAGCAGCGGAAGTGGTGGAGGGAAGGGCGCCAACCCAGGAGAACGTTCAGAAGGCACGCGCGGTTCCGGCACAGGACGGAGGGGCCGCGTCACAGGGCCTGAAGGGCGTGCGGAAAACCGCAAGGGAAAGGAAGCAGGAACGGTTCACCACGTTGCTGCACCATCTGACCGTGGATCGGCTTCGGGACAGCTACTACGGCTGAAACGTGAGGCTGCGCCGGGAGTGGACGGGGTGAGGTGGGCAGAATACGAAGACGGACTGGAACCACGGCTGAGAGATCTGCACGAACGGGTACACCGGGGAAGCTACCGGGCACCGCCGTCACGGCCGGTTTATCTGCAGAAACCGGACGGTCGGCAGAGGCCGATCGGCATCGCGACGCTGGAAGACAAAATCGTACAGCAAGCGGTGGTGACGATCCTCAATGCCATATAGCATCCAGTGCCGGTCGGCGATGCCAAAGTGTCCTTCACCGTCAGACTCTCGCGCAGTCTGGTAGCCAGACTCCGCGATTACGCCGCTTCCACCGGATTGACCTTGAGCGAAATCGCCAACCGTGCCTTTTCGGCGGTACTGCATCGCGGGGGAGGTCGTGGCTGACCGGCCGCCAGGTCGGCAACGGACGCTACGGCTGGAATATCAATTTGATCGACTGTTGCCAGAGAAGCTGGCGCAAGCGTATGAGCTGCTCGTGCCCACCAGAGTCCGGCCGACAGCCGGGGCCGCTACCGGACAAACCGGCGGCGATCAGGAGGTTCTGAATGACGCGATCGGCCGCTATCTACGCTCGTGTGTCCTCGGATCGCCAGAAAGAGAATCACACGATCTCCAGCCAATTGGCGGCACTGGAAGAGTATGCCGGCAGCCATGGATACCTGGTTCCACCCGAGTGGCGCTTCCAGGATGAAGGCTACAGCGGCGCCACTCTGCTGCGGCCCGGCCTGGAAGCCTTACGAGACCTGGCGGCGGCAGGACACATCGAGGTGGTCCTCGTCCACTCGCCCGACCGACTGAGCCGGAAGTATGCCTACCAGGTGCTGCTGGCCGAGGAGTTGTCGCGCTGCGGCGTGGAACTGGTCTTCATGAAGGCGCCTTCCGGTGCTACGCCTGAAGATCAACTGCTGGTGCAGTTCCAGGGCATGATCGCCGAATACGAACGGGCGCAGATTGCCGAGCGGAGTCGCCGCGGCAAGCGCCACCGTGCTCACCAAGGATCGATCAACGTGTTGTCGGGCGCCCCGTACGGTTATCGCTATGTGAAGAAGAGCGACACCGCGGCGGCATTCTACGAAGTTGTCGAGTCCGCAGCCTCCGTCGTACGCCAGGTGTATGAGGTATACACGCAGCAAGGTCTCAGCATCAACGCGATTGCCCGCATGCTCAACGAACGTCAGATTCCAACCAGGACGGAGACGACGCGCTGGGAACGATCTACGGTCTGGGGGCTGCTGCGGAACCCGGCGTACCGAGGCCGGGCATGTTATGGCAAGACCGAGCTTCGTCCACGCCAGCGAATCACGCGACCGCTGCGGCAACGCAACGGGCTGGCCAGCCGCGATAGCGCCCATCACCAACGACCGCGCCAGGACTGGATCGAGATGGCCGTTCCCGCCTTGGTCAGCGAAGAGACCTTCGCGCTGGCTCAAGAGCAGTTGGACCAAAACAAACGGCATTCGCCCCGGCGCACGATTGAGCCGACCCTGTTACAGGGAATGCTGGTTTGTGAGCGGCTCTATCGCACCTCGACGCCAACCTCCGCACGCCGGCTCTGCTACTACCGCTGCCTTGGCTGCGACGCGTATCGTCATCTCAAGGGCGCCGTCTGCGACAATCCGCCGGTACGTCAGGACCAGCTTGATGCAGTGGTCTGGAAGGAGCTCATGCGGTTGCTGGAAGATCCCCACATCATTCAGGACGAGCTGAACCGCCGGCTCGAAGTGGCCAAGAATGCCGATCCGTTGAAGCAGCGAGAAGACCAGTTGCGCCGGGATCATGCACGACTGGGGAAAGGTATGGACCGCCTACTGACTGCCTACCAGGAAGGTCTGGTGAGCCTGGAACAACTCCGTTGCCGGATGCCAGAACTCCGCAAGCAAAATCAGGCGGTTCAGGCCGAACTGCTGTCGTGGGAAACGGCCGCCAGCGATCAAACCAAGTATCTGCGGCTCAGCGAGACGCTGGCTGACTTCCATGCACGGCTGCGGGAGCGGGCGGAGACGCTGGACGTGCCGGAACGGCAAAAGATTCTACGGCTGCTTGTGAAAGAGATCCTGGTAGGCCGGGAGACGATCACCATCCGGCACTCCATTCGGATGCCGAACTCCGCGCCGGAACCGAGCCGTGTCCAAGTCCACGACATAATTCACCTTCTTCCGCGTGATCCCGACGTAGAGCGCATCCAACGCATCATGCTGGCAGTCGCTGCTGCGAAGCAGGTTGATGTTGACGTGGTGCAGCAGCGCGGTGAACCGCATCTTCGGGTCTCCCTTGGCTGCTCGACGTACACGGTCCAGCCCGCTTGGCCCGCTCTCCCGGCTCGGTGTCCGGTACGGGTTAGGCTCTTCCGCGTTCTCCTTGGTCAACGGCCTTCCCTCCACGATCTCCTTCGGCCCTCCCCTGCCTGCGTTCGACCGCTTCGTTGGTACTATGCCGCTGTGCGACTCCCTTTCGCCGTACACGTGGGACTTATAGCTCATCGCCTTCTCCCACCGATCCGCCCCCTACTGGCTGCGAATGGCCACAGGGCCTCTCGGTTCTCGCGCGTGAAGTTTCCATGCATGCCTGGGGTCTTTGACTCCGCAGTGCCTGTGACGTACTTGCGATAGGTCGCACGTCCCGGTGTTGCCTTCCGGTTGGCCTGACACCGTCGGCGCTTCTGATTTTGCCTTTTTCGGAGCTCACATCTTCGGGTTACCCAGCCTACATGTGCCCCAAGAACAACCAACTACCCAACGCTTCGAGTGCGGGGTTCCCACCGCCCTCACATGGCTCGCGGCCAGGATGGTTCGCTACTCCTTTCCTGTATGACTCTTTCATTTCATTCACGACTTCACGCCGGTTTATCCCGACGCGATCCAGGCCAAACGGCCTGTCCCACCCTATGGCTTCGGTTGCGGAACTCGCGCAGAACCGGGGCGGTGTATGGGGGTGGCAGAATTCCGCATTCTGGAGGCGACGGATTGTGGAGCTGGCGCAAGGGCTGGCGAGGCTGACGAACTCCCGGTCGCAACCGGAATCACGGCCTCGGACGTGTAGGAATCCGGCCCGGAGATATCCAGAGCACTATTGCCCGCGGTGAGGCCGGTGGGGATGGTCAGGTTCACCTGGTACAATCCGGCCAAACCGGGCGCCAGGCCGGCATAGCCGACCGAGGCTTTCACCCCTCCGACAAAAGCGGTGATGGTGTTGGAGGCCAGGCTGTAGGTGCTGATCGGTCCCGCCGATCCGTCTGGAATCGTGGGAGTCACGGCGCCCAGTCCCGTCAGGAAGACGGCCACGGTTTCGCCCACAAGCGCGGGATGCGCAGCCGTCACCAGCGAATAGTCCGAATGCAGGACGGCGCCTGCGCCAAGACCGGTCTGCGACGAGGTGAAAATGCCCGGAGCGGTCAGGGCGGTGAAAGCAGTGACGGTGTTGGAGGGGACATTATTGTTGATCACTTGGATCTGGGCGATCGAAGTGGTGACGCCGTAGGGGACGATGGCCGAGATCGCCCCTGGAGTCGCGTAGTAGATGGGAGCTGCAATTCCGTTGAACGTCACCTGAACGCCCGCGAGGGTAGTCGGAAAGGGAACCACCGAGGCGATTTGGGTGTCGGCGGAGAGGTTCGTGCCGTAGAGCGTGAGCAGTTCTCCCGGGGCGATCCCCGCGGTGAACGGCGCCGAACTCGCGGCATTGACCACGCCCACGGGGTTGAGAAAGACGCCGTCGCCGCTGAGGGTGGGGGCGGGGAGAGCGACGTTGAGCCCCAGAAAAGGACCGATCCCGGAACCGATGCGGGTTCCTCCGGCGCCTACGACATAACGCATGGCCGGCGTGCTGTAGGTTCCGTCGGACTTCACCGTGTACGCATCGCTATAGGTGAAATCGGTGGCGTTGGGGAAAAGCGTATCCTGCCTCCGCTGGTGACCGACGATCGTACCGCCATTCGCGTTGAGCGATCCGAAGTAAGTCTCCAGATAGGTGTACCCAGTGGCTGCTAAAGCTGAGAAATCCTCTTCAATCCCGGCTTGGTAATATAGGCCCCCCAAGTTGGGCACACCGGATCCGACGCGAACGCCCACAAACATGTCAAACGAGTTGGGCGATCCACCAAAAACGAAGTTGCCGTCTGGAGAGATGTAGAGAAATTTCTGCCCGGCAATCAGCGTCGAGGAGGATGAGGTGGGGAACGCTATGGTTGCGGCCCCGTTTACGAACGCGTATTTTACGTTTTGGGCGGTTTGGGCATAAACAGTCGAGCCGCCTCCCCCTAAGTACCCTGAGAGTGTCACGTTGCCCAAGTTGCCGCCGCCATCGGGATTCATCTGGAACTGGGAACCGATGGTATACACGCTGCCCTGAGACAGGCCCAGCGAAAAATCCATGTCCGCGATCCAATAGGAGCCCTTGAAGGCTGCGTTCGCCGCTGCGTTCGAGGAGACCGGGGCGGCGATGAAGAGATCATTGAAGCCGCTCTCCGTGCTGCTACCGACAAAAACGCCTTGCTGAGAGGAAACCAGCCCGAAAATGTTAACGCCAGTGAAAACCGGGTGAGAGATAAATCCATATCCGGACGCAGAGATGGAGTAAGTGCCGCTCGTCGATCCCGCTTGACCGCCACTTGCAGCGTCCAAAACAGTTACTGTCATGGTGTATGTCCCACTGCCGCTGAAGGTGATTACCCCGTAAAGCGCAACGGCGTCCTGGGGGTCTGCCTGGTTGTCCGCAATAGCATACGCTAGCTCACGGAAGTAGTACTGCCCTTTGAGCAGACCGTTCCCGCTGGTGTCCCAGGTAGGCGTTTGGGCGGCCAGATGCCAGCCGGATGCCGCCGAGAGAAGCACCACCAGTCGCGCCAGTTTCATGAATCCTAACTCCTGTCTTGGTATTCGGATGTACTCATTATGGACGCAGACGGCGTCGACGTGTTTCCGCAAAATCGCGTGGCGCTGGATTAAATCCCCGCCCCTTCAGTCAAGCCGCTACTGTCGGTATCACGGCTGGCGATCAGGGCGGATACGGCGTGGAGCAATTCCCGGCTGCTGTCATACGCGGAAGCGGCAAGCGTAACGACCTGGTTGGGAGGCAGTTCCGCAGGGATTGCGCCGGCGTCGTCTGCCATCGGGCCGAAAAGGATGGAGACGATGCCGGCCTCCACTCCGGTGAGCACAGCCTGGGCCAGGTGCATGGGAGCCTCGACCGTGTGGGCCAGGTAGCCCAGGTCGAAGAGATGCCGCTCCAGCAACTTCGCGGTTGCCAAATCGCCGCCCTGAAGCCGGACGACGAAGGGACGATGGCCGATGCGGGCGGTGCGCTCGGCCGGTGTGACCGGGCCGAAATGCGAATCGGTCCACAGGCGGGTGATCATCCCTGCGCCCAGCGTCTCGTTGCCGATCGGGTCGATCAGAATGAAGCTTCCGGTGGCGCGATTTCGCTGGTAGGGGTCGAAGAATAGCGGCCGTTGGGCCTCCAGGCTCACCACGCCGATTTCATTCAGTTCGAGGCGGGCGGCGGGCGGGTGGTCCAGGGTGTTGATGTCCACACGGTGGAGGATGCCGCGTACCCGCGCCTGCACCGTCTGGGTGGTGTGTTTCAGCAGGTAGGGTTGATGGGGCTCGAGCGGCTTCTGGTTCATCCACACCACGGCGGCCTCGATGCGGCGCCCCACCTGCGGCTGGTTCGCGGCGTGGACCAGCATGTCGCCGCGGCTGACGTCGATTTCGTCCTCCAGGCAGACGGTGACGGACATGGGGGCAAACGCCTCTTCCAACTCGCCGTTCATGGTAATGATGGATTTCACCCGGCTGGCGCGGCCCGAGGGCAGGACCGTGATGTCATCGCCCCTGCGCACCACTCCTGAGGCAATCTGGCCGGCGAACCCCCGGAAATCGAGGTTGGGCCGGATGACGTATTGCACCGGGAACCGCATGTCCACCAGGTTGCGGTCGTTGTGGATGGGAACGGTTTCGAGATGCTCCAGCAGATTCGGTCCGTCATACCAGGGCGTCCGATCGCTCGACCGCACCACGTTGTCGCCCTCCAGGGCGCTGATCGGAATGAACTGGATGTCGGGAACGTGGAACTGCCGGGCGAACGCCGTAAACTCTTCGCGGATAGCGGCAAAGACCTCCTCGCGGAAATCCACCAGGTCCATCTTGTTAACAGCTACTACAAGGTGAGGAATTCCCAGAAGCGCGGCGATATAGGCGTGGCGGCGGGATTGCGGCAGGACGCCCAGGCGGGCGTCCACCAGGATGATCGCAAGGTTGGCGTTGGAGGCCCCGGTGGCCATATTGCGGGTATACTGCTCGTGACCGGGCGTGTCGGCGATGATGAACTTGCGTTTCGGAGTGGAAAAGTAGCGATATGCTACATCAATAGTAATTCCCTGCTCACGCTCCGCGCGGAGACCGTCGGTGAGTAGCGAGAGATCCAGTCCGCCGGTGGTCAGGTTGCGTGTAGCTTTCCGGACAGAGGCCAGTTGGTCCTCATACACTCCTTTGGAATCATAGAGAAGACGCCCGATGAGAGTGGATTTACCATCGTCCACACTGCCCGCCGTGGTGAACCTCAGGAGTTCGGTCCGGGCGGTTGAAGCCAGCCAATCCACGAGTGGCTGGGCCACCACAACGGGCTCCACTTCCACGCCTGGAGCGGTCATCAGAAGTATCCCTCGCGCTTCTTCAGTTCCATGGAACCGTCCTGGTCATGGTCGATCACGCGGTTCTCGCGCTCGGAACGGCGGAATCGAATCATCTCTTCTATGATCTTGGGCAGGGTATCGGCCTCCGACCGAATGGCACCCGTGCAAGGGGTACAACCGAGCGAACGCATACGGCACATCACTATCTGGGGCCGCTCGCCGGGGAGTAGCGGGATGTCGTGTTCTACAGGGATAAGAGTTTCGCCCCGTACCACCATCGGACGCAGTTTCGCGAAGTACATGGGGACGATGGGTATGCTCTCCTGGTGGATGTAGTGCCACACGTCCAGCTCGGTCCAATTGGAAAGGGGGAAGATGCGAATACTCTCTCCCTTATCAGTACGACCATTGTAGAGATTCCACAGCTCGGGGCGTTGGCTCTTGGGATCCCACTGGCCGAACGAATCGCGGAACGAGTAGACGCGCTCTTTGGCGCGGGACTTTTCCTCATCGCGGCGCGCTCCCCCAAAGGCGGCGTCGAAACCGCCTTCGGCCAGGGCGTCGAGCAGGGCGCGGGTTTTCAACAGCCCGCAGCACTTCTGCGTGCCTAGGCGGAAGGGATTGGCTCCGTCGCCAATGGCGCGGGTATTGGTGTGAACGATCAGGCGGACCCCCAGCGAGGCGCAGAACCGGTCGCGGAACTCGATCATTTCACGGAACTTGTACGTGGTATCGACATGCAGCAGAGGGAACGGAATAGGGCCGGGATAGAAGGCCTTCTGCGCCAGGCGCACCATCACTGAGGAGTCTTTGCCGATGGAGTAGAGCATCACGGGACGCTGGAATTCCGCCGCGACTTCCCGTATGATGTGAATGCTTTCGGCTTCCAGTGCTTCGAGATGCGTAAGGGCCAACCCGGTCATCGCTGTGGTGGATGGGGGGCCTGATTACTTGGCCCCGAACTGAGATTATAGGATACCATCGCAATCATGCTAAAGTCTATCGGAATACTCCTGATTGCCTGCGGTCCGATCCTGGCTCAAGACGCAGGGATTTCGGCGGAGCGCATTCGGGAACATACCAGGTACCTGTCCAGCGACCTGCTGGAGGGCCGCGGAGTCGGCGTGAGGGGGGGCCAACTGGCCACCGAGTACATCGCCACCCAACTGGCCCTGGCGGGCGCCAAACCGGCCGGCGACGCGGGAACATATTTCCAGAACGTGCCCCTGGTGGGACTGGAGACTCAGCCCAACGCGACTCTCACCGCGGCGGTGTGGGGTAAAAGCGTAGAGTTCCATTGGCTGGACGATTTCGTAGGCGTGAGCCAGACCCAGCGGCCCGACACGCGCTTTGAAGCGGGCGCGGTCTTCGTGGGCCACGGGATCACGGCGCCGGAATGGAAGTGGGACGATTTCAAGGGTGTGGACGTGACGGGCAAGGTCCTGGTGATGTTCACCAACGAGCCTGCGTCCGATGACCCCAAATTCTTCGATGGCCGGGCCTTGACGTATTACGGCCGCTGGACCTACAAGTATGAGGAGGCTTTGCGCCGCGGCGCGCGTGGCGCCATCCTGATCCACACCACTCCCACGGCGAGCTACGGCTGGAACGTGGTGCGCAATTCGTGGGCCCGCGAATCACCCTCCGTCAAACTGGCGGCGGGGGCCAAGTCGCTTTCGTTTCAGGGGTGGATCACGCGCGAGGCGGGCGAGCGAATGCTCGCGCTGGCGGGCAGGACGGTGGACGAATTACTGGCCGCCGCGGAGAAACCCGATTTCAAACCAATCGATCTGGATATCCTGATCCGCGCCCATATGCCAACCAGGGTGAGGGACCTGGAGACGCGCAACGTGGCGGCTATTGTCCCGGGGAGCGACGCCAGGCTAAAGGACGAAGTGGTGATCTACAGCGCGCACTGGGACCATCTGGGAGTGGGCGCGCCGGTGGCGGGTGATGCGATCTATAACGGCGCCATCGATAATGCCACGGGCTGCGCGATTCTGCTGGAACTGGCGCGGGCGTGGTCGTCGATGGGGCAGAAGCCCCGGCGGTCGGCCCTGTTTCTGGCGGTCACGGCGGAGGAGGGCGGGCTGAAGGGGTCGGAATACTACGCGGCGCATCCGGTGGTTGCGGCGGCGAAAACGGCGATCGATTTGAACTACGACGCGTTGTACCCGTGGGGCCGCGCCAAGGACGTGGTGCTGACGGGCGCGGAGCGTACCACGGTCTGGCCGCTGGCGCAGCAGATTGCCAGACGGTTGAACCTGGAGATTTCGCCCGAGGCACAGCCGGAGGCGGGCTATTACTTCCGCTCCGACCACTTCTCATTCGCCCACGTGGGAATCCCGGCGTTCTCCATCGGCCGCGCCACCGAATTTGCTGGAAAGGCGCCGGGGTTCGGGGAGAAGGCCTACCAGGAATACAACAGCAAGCACTACCACCAGCCCTCCGACGAATTTCAGGCGGACTGGGACTTCACGGCGCTTCAGCAGGCGGCGGAGTACGGGTTTTTGCTGGGTAAAGACATCGCCAACCAGGACAGGCTGCCGGATTGGCGTCCGGGGGATCAGTTCCACAGGTAGAGCAAGCAGGAACTCACCGCGGAGGCGCGGAGATGCGGAGCAAGCGCGGAGAGGGAAGAGAAAAAAAGGCAGAGGCAAAGCCTGAGGGGGCGGAGGACATTGTGATACGCTTTCAAGGAATGGAGGGAACATTGAAACGAAATATCCTGATACTGGTCGCAGCGGCGGTAGCCGCGTTGGCATTGGCGGCGCAGCAGGGGGTGCCTGACGAGAAGAAAACTCCGGCGAAAGCGCCGGCCAAATCCGCGATTTTGCACCCGGAAATGAAGGTGGAATCGGGAACGTTCACCAAGCCGATGGCCACCATCGGGAGCAAGCCCGATCAGGCGTGGACTACCACGACTGTGGCAGCGGGTGTGGATAACAAGCCCCAACCGGGAAAGATCATCACGCACGTGGGCGAGATCGTGGATTTCTCGTGCTACCTGCAACTCGGCAAGCACGGTGAAAAGCACCGCTCGTGCGGCCAGAAGTGCGTGCAGAACGGGCAGCCCATCGGTTTGCTGACGGAGGCCGGCACGCTCTACATGTTGATGCCGGAAGAGCATGACCCGCGGCGCGATGGCGGGGTCGACGCGAAGGCCTCCGCATCGGACCATATGGGACACATCGTGGAGGTGATTGGCACGGAGGCGTCGGTGGGCCCCTATCACGCCATTTACGTCCAGGGGTTGAAGAAGTAGGCCGGGCCTACGGAAGCCGCACCACGGTGAAATTGCGGAGCGTTAGCGTGTCTCCGGATGCGGATGCCAGATTCCCCTGGAAATCGATGGTCAGGCCGGTGCCATAGGCATCGGAGGCGTTGGCTACACCGGCGCTGAACGGGAGAACCGCTCCCCAGGATTGAAAGCTCAACTGGGCTCCCGCGGCCAGAATGCCGGCATCGGCGCGTCCGGTGACCAGCGTGTCGGTAGCGGCGGCATCACGGTGTACCAGGGCGGTGGCGCCCCAGAGAATCTGGAAGCTGAAGCCGGATGCGGCGCCCTGGTGCTCCAGATCGAAGCGCACTTCCACGCGGTCGCCGGGCAGCAGGACTCCCGCCGAAATGGAACAGGTTCCGATGCTGGCCAGTACGGCGGCAGTGGTGGCCCCTCCGGTTCCGCTGCACAGTACCTGGGAGGCCGGAAACGTCTGGGGTGAGCCGGCGTCGTCCTCCGCACGGCGGTAGGACGCCAGCAGCGTGTCGCCGGGTTGGGGTATGGCGGCGGGGGCGAAAGTCAGCGTTGGGCCGCTGAGCGTGTAGTCCTGGCCAACCTTTTGAAGGATGCCATTGCGGTACAGAGCGAGGCTGGCCGCCGGATCGGGCTGCGCCGAGAGAGTGAACTGGGTGTTCGCGCCGTCCACGATCCCGGAAGGGGTATCGGCATCCACGAAGGAAGCGGTCCCAGTGCCGCCACTGCCGCACGGACCCGAGGATCCATCCACGCGTACACAGTCGTTGGCGATGCCTGAGACCGATTCGAGAGCGCCGGTCGGATTCACGATAGCCACGCGGCCGGCGGCGTAGCCGGGGCCCTTGATCGGCCTGGCGCCGAGATCGGCGGTGAGCCCCACGACGTCGGATTCCTCCACGGAAGTGGTTCCGGTGCCGGTGTCCGCCGAAGTCACGGTGGCCGTTACCACGCGAATGTCACGCAGGCGAACGGGCTGCGTGGTGGTAGGAACGTCCCAGGTCTCCTGGAACTGGAAGCGTCCGTCGCTGTTGTAGGTCACCGAGTAGACCATCGGCGGGGTGCTGCTGGTAGTGGGGACGAGTTGCACGCGAAGATTGCCGTCCACAACTCTTACGGTGGTGCTCTGTGTGGCGATGGCCGAGGCGTCGCCGGCCTGGAAGCTGCTCCAGGTGATGACCAATGTACCGTTGAAACGCGTACCATCGGCTTTGTAGAGCACATCCTGAATGGTGGTGAGCCGCGGAGCGGCGAGTGCGGACGAGGCCAGAAACACTGCCGCGAAAATCGTTCGGGAAATCATCATACCTCCGAAAAAAAGAGAAACACGCGCCCGGACGGACACGGGGAAGAGCGGAAATCTCCTGCCGACTTCAGTTTAGGCACAGGGCAACGGCGAAAACCGTGGATCTGGCGGAGTGGTCGGGGGCTAAGTATATGGAAAATGAGTGTTTAGGAGAGGTGAAGATTTCCGCGAACGGCTGTGACCGGGTTTTGGCGAGGGGCGGATTGGGGTTAGTCCGGTATCATGGTCTCTTCGCCGATGGCACCGGCCGGACATGCACGCATCTTCGTCTCCTACGCCCGCAAGGACGGGGCAGAACTGGCGTTGCGTCTAGAGAAGGATCTGACGGCGGCGGGGTTCGAGGTGTGGGTCGACACTGAGCGCATCGGCGGCGGCGTGAGTTGGACCGTGGAGATCGAAGAGGCGATTGAACGGGCCCAGGTGGTTCTCGCGCTTCTGACCCCGGGGTCTTACACTTCCGAGATTTGCCGGGCGGAGCAACTTCGTTCGCTGCGGAAGGGCAAGTGTGTGGTTCCTTTGCTGGCGGCGACGGGATGCGACATTCCGCTGTATTTGGAAACGAAGAACTACCGCGACTTTAGGCGCGAAGAGGGCTATGCTGCGAGCTACCAGTTACTGCTCGGTGACATCGAAGGGCGCAACGGGACCGGTCTTGCCGCAGCCTACCGAACCACGCCGACCGCTTACATCAGTGTTCCGCCCACGGTTGTGAACTACGTCCATCGGCCGGAAGCGGTTCGCGCGCTGCGTGACACGTTGTTCGGGGCGGATGGGCATCGCGCCATCGCGCTGACAGCACTCGAGGGCATGGGCGGCATCGGGAAGACCGTCCTGGCGCAGGCACTGTTCAAGGACGAGGTGGTCGGGCAGACGTTTCCCGATGGGCTTGTCTGGGTCACGGTGGGCCGGGAACCCACATATGACTTCGCCGCAAGGCTGCGCGAGATCGCGAGAGTGCTCGGTGGCCCAAGCGACGAAACGGTCGCGCCTGAGACCCTCTACCGGACCACGATCGCCGGCAAGGCCGCCCTGATCGTAATCGATGACATCTGGAGCAAGGCCGACCTCGACCCCTTCCTTGCCGAGTCGGCGCGCTCGCGGTTTCTGTTTACCACACGCGACGCTTCGATCGCGCGGTTCAGCGGCGCGCGGGAGCACAGGATCGATCTGCTGGAGACGCCACAATCGCGCGAACTGCTGGCGCTGTGGGCGGGCCTGGAGGCGGCCCAACTTCCTCCCGCGGGTGATGACATCCTTCGCGAGTGCCGCGGTTTGCCGCTGGCATTGTCCACCTTGGGCGCAATGCTGCGCGAGGCGGCACCGGCCGAGTGGGCCGACACCGCCGCACTCCTGCACAACGCGGATCTCACCGCCATCGAAGAACAGCTTCCGCCAGGACAGGGGAGTTTCTTCCGCGCCATCGACGTCAGCGTGAAAGCTCTGGAGCCAAAGATGCAGCAGTGGTACGGAAAGTTAGCCGTTCTGCTGAAGGACATGCCGGCCGCGCTGCCGACTCTGGAAACTCTCTGGAATTGCGGCGAAGCGGAGGCCCGGCGCATCGGCCGGCGGCTGGCGGACCGGTCGCTGGCGCAGCGCGATGGGGAGAGTAGCATCCGACTGCACGACCTGCAACTGGATTACGTCCGGGCGTGGTATGCGGACCGGGAGGCGCTTGAATTGATCCACGGCGCGGTCCGGTTGTCCGCGCACGTGATCGAGAAGGACCCGACTCAGTTCGCGTCGCAGGTGGTGGGGCGGTTGCTGCCGCACCGAAATGCTCCGGCGATTCGGCAGTTCCTCGAGGAAATCGCAGCGGGCGCGCCAAGGCCTTGGATCCGGCCGCTGCATCCCGCTCTTCACCCCGCAGGTACGCCGCTGCTACGCACGCTGGAAGGCCACTCCGGATTTGTCTATGGCGTGGCGGTGACGCTGGACGGGAAGCGGGCGGTTTCCGCGTCTGAGGACAAGACACTGAGGGTGTGGGACCTGGACTCAGGCCGGGTGCTGCACGTGCTGGAGGGCCACTCTGAATCTGTCTATCGCGTAGCGGTGACGCCGGACGGGAAGCGGGCGGTTTCCGCGTCTCGGGACCACACGATGCGGGTGTGGGACCTGGACACCGGACACGCGCAGCGCACCCTGGAAGGCCATTCCGATGTTGTCTGTGACGTGGCGGTGACGCCGGACGGGAAGTGGGCAGTCTCCGCGTCCGGGGACCACACGCTGAAGGTGTGGGACCTGGACAACGGCTACGTGCTGCGCACGCTGGAAGGCCACTCCGATTCTGTCTTTGGCGTATCAGTGACGCCGGACGGCAAGCGTGCGATTTCCGCGTCGGCGGACCACACGCTACAGGAGTGGGACCTGGATACCGGCCGCATGTTGTGCACGCTGCGATGCAACGCCGATCCTGTCTGTGTGGCGGTGACTTCCAATGGCAAGCGTGCGGTTTCCGCGTCGGCGGACACGCTGCAGGTATGGGACCTGGAAACCGCCCGCGTGCTACGCACGCTGCAAAGCAACGCTGATCCTGTCTGTGTGGCGGTAACTTCCGATGGCAAGCGTGCGGTTTCCGGGTCTAGGGACAACATCGTGACGGTGTGGGATCTGGACGCTGGCCGCGCGCTGCGCACGCTGGAAGGCCACTCTGACTCTGTCTGGGGTGTAGCGCTGACTTCGGATGGGAAGCGGGTGGTTTCCGCGTCTTTGGACCGAACGCTGAAAGTGTGGGACCTGGACGCCCCCCGCGAACTACGCACGTTGGAAGGCCACGCTTATTTTGTCTCTAGCGTGGCGGTGAGTTCGGACGGCAAAAGGGCGGTTTCCGCGTCTGAGGACCGCACGCTCAAAGTGAGGGACCTGGACACCGGCCGAGCGCTGCGCACGCTGGAAGGCCACTCCAATTCTGTCCATGGCGTGGCGTTGACCCCGGACGGCAACCGAGCGGTTTCGGCGTCGGCGGACAGCACGCTCAAAGTGTGGGACCTGGACACTGGGAGCGCGCTGCGCACGCTGGCAGGCCATTCTGCTAATGTCTTTGGCGTGGCGGTGACCCCGGACGGCAAGCGAGCGGTTTCCGCGTCGGCGGACAGCACGCTGAAAGTGTGGGTCCTGGACACCGGGCGTGCGCTGCGCACGCTCGCAGGCCACTCTGGTAATGTCTTTAGCGTGGCGTTGACCCCGGACGGCAAGCGAGCGGTTTCGGCGTCTGAGGACCACACGCTGAAGGTGTGGGACCTGCGCACCGGCCGTGCGCTGCGCACTCTGGAAGGCCATTCTGGTTCTGTCTCTGGCGTGGCGTTGACCCCAGACGGCAAGCGAGCGGTTTCCTCGTCTGAGGACCACACGCTGAAGGTGTGGGACCTGGTTACCGGCGCCGCCCTGGAAACGCTGGAAGGCCACTCTGCTCCCGTCTTTGGCGTGGCCGTAACGCCGGATGGGCGGCGAGCGGTTTCCGCGTCTTGGGACAAAACCTTGAAGGTGTGGGATCTGAACACTGGCCTGCTCATCGCCACATTCCATTGCGATACACGCGCGGCATCCTGCGCATTCGTCGATGAGCGGCGCATTGTGGCCGGCGACGAAGGCGGCCGCGTGCATTTCCTCGCGATCGAGGAGGGGGCTCGCGCGTGCGAATCTTCTCAAGCTACGGACACGACGAGAACACTGCAGTCGCCCTGCGCCTGAAATCCGATCTCGAACGCCGCGCCCACGAAGTGTGGTTCGACGTGGACCGGCTCAAGCCGGGCGCGGATTGGGAACGCGCACTCAGCGGCGATCGCTCGCGATTCGGTGAAGGGTGGGGCGGGCGGGTATCGCGATCGGCGTGTTGGCGACGACGATCTCCAGCCGCCTGCGGGAGCGCTTCCTGTTTGGGGTCCATGCCATGGATGGCGCTACCTTGGTGGGCGTGGTGGGTTGTTGCTTGCGGTTCTGCTGGCTGGGACGTACGTGCCGGCACGGCGGGCGCTGCGCGTGGCTCCTATGGTTGCGCTGAGGGAGGAGTGACTTTCGCAGAATATAGTGACAGGCAACACTGTCCGGCCCATGGGGCACCCCGTGCAAAATCGGCGCCTTCGACAGCGGAACCCTGTCACCATATTTTGCAGGAGTTCCAAGGTCTATACTGCCTTACATGGCATCGAGAAAACCGTCGTGGGGACCGACCCGTCGAGAGTTGCTGGCGGCGGTTCCGCCGGCCATGTCGGCCGCTCAGACTCGCGGCAACGCGGACGCCCGCCGTCCCAACATCATTCTGATCATCTCGGACCAGTTTCGAGCCGACTGCATCGGCGCCCTGGGCGTGAACCCCATGAACCTGACGCCGAACCTCGATCGGATGGCCGGGCGCGGCGTGCTATTCACGTCCGCGTTTTGCAACCAGCCGGTTTGTGCACCGGCCCGAGGCTCCATCTTTACGGGGCAATACCCCAGCCGGCACGGCGTCTGGCGCAATGGAATCGGACTGCCCGAGAGCGCCACCACTCTGGCCACCACGCTGGGGCAGCAGGGATATTCCGCGAATTACATCGGGAAGTGGCACCTTGCGCCAAACGAAGGGACCACCGGACGGGGCGCCGTGGCGCCGGCCCATCGGGGCGGTTTCAACGATCTGTGGGAAGGCGCGAACGCGCTGGAATGGACTTCCCACGCCTACGAAGGCGAACTGTACGATAACGATGGCACGCCGATCCGCTTCTCCGGCCAGTACCGAGCGGACTTCCTGACGGAACGCGCACAAGGCTTCCTGCGCTCCGCCAAATCGCCGTTCCTGTTGACGTTGTCGTACCTCGAGGTGCATCACCAGAACGACACCGACACGTTCGATCCGCCCAAGGAGTTCGCCAAACGCTATCCGAATCCTTTTATTCCCCAGGACCTCCGGCCGCTTCCCGGATCGTGGCCCAGCCAGTTATCGGACTACTTCGCGTGTGTGGCGAAGATGGATGAGACCGTCGGGACCATCCGCAAAACGCTGGCCGAGACCGGCCTCGACCAGAATACGATTCTGGCCTTCTCGAGCGATCACTCCTGCCACTTCAAGACCCGCAACACGGAGTACAAACGGAGCCCGCACGAGAGCTCGATTCACATCCCACTCATCATCGAAGGACCCGGATTCAATCGATCGGCGGGGGTGCCGGAGCTGGTCAGCCAGGTGGACCTGGCGCCGACGCTGCTGGAAGCGGCGGGCGTCACCGTGCCGGCATCCATGCAGGGCCACAGCATCCTGCCGCTTCTGGACCGTCGCACAGAAGGTTGGCGCAACGAAGTCTATTTCGAGATGTCGGAGTTTGTGACCGGAAGGGGCTTGCGAACCCCGCAGTATACCTACGCGGTGATGGCGCCGAAGCGGCCGGGCTGGAGGGCCGTACCGTCGGCCGATCAATATGTGGAGTACATACTCTACGATCTGGCCGCCGATCCTTACCAGCAGGTCAATCTGGCCGGGCGGTCGCAGTATCGGACGATCGCGGAGGAATTGCGCCAGCGCCTGCTGGAGCGCATCCGCGAGGCCAGCGGGGCCACGTCGGCGATTGAGCCGTGCTGGTTCCCGTATTCGTGACATGCGGGACAAATAGGAAGGGCCGGTTTCCCGGGGAGGAAACCGGCCCTCTGTTTGGAGTCAAGAAGCAAGCCACACAGGCAGGAATGCCTGTGTCACCTAGAAGTAGAGCTTCAAGCCCAACTGAATATTTCGCGCATTCTGCACCTGCCCGGTAATCTGGCCGAAGCTGGTCGGGCTCGTAATATCCCGGCCCGGAGGGCCCCAACTGGCGTGGTTGAAGGCGTTGAAAAACTCGGCTCGGAACTGAAGGTACTTGGACTCCGTAAAGTTGAACTTCTTGCCAATAGAGGCATCGAAGTTGAAGAAGCTCGGAGCGCGCAAGGTGCCTACTCCGGCTGAGCCGAGCGTGCCGACGGCCGGGACGCCGAAGGCGCAAGTGCCGTTGTCCACACCGGCCACGCAGAAGTTCGACGCCGTCACCACGCCGAAGAACTGATCCACGGTTTGCGACGTGATTTGATACGGCCGATAGGCGTTCGCGCGTACGTTGCCGCGAGGCGTCCGGCCACCCGTGTTCGCGGAACTCGCAGTAGCCGTTACCGGGAATCCCGAGTGGGCGTTCATGAAGTAGTCAACCGACCAACCGCCGGCCACCAAGTCCGCCGCGCGGCTCCAGTTTGAGCCCATCATCCTACCCTTGCCGAACGGCAAATCGTACACCCCGCCGATTGAACCGTTTTGCCGCGAATCGAAGCAGGCCGGGCCTTTGTTGGCCTGCCGGTTGTACGCATCCTGCCAGTACGCGCCGTCGCTATTCACGCTCGCGCAGCCGTAGTAGCCGAGATTGTCCATGATGCTCTTACTCCAGACGTAAAAGCCAGTCAGCGTCAGGCCGCCGCTCAAACGATGGCGTCCGCTCACCTGCAAGGCGTTGTAGCTCATGCGTGCGGCCGATTCCGTGAGTGCGATGTTGTTCACGTTGGGCAGCGAGAGGGCCAGCGGACGGCGGCTGTCGGCGGGCGCCCAGTTCGCTACCGGACCCACGCCGGCCAGCGGGTTGTTAGCTTCGTGCGGATCGACGAGGTGAGTGCCGATCTGCCCTACATACGCGAGGGTCATCGAAGTCGCCTTGTCGAACTGGTATTCCACCGTGGCGTTGAATTGCTGCGTGAACTGCGGCCGCAGTTGCATATCCCAGGCGCGGCCCTGGAAGTACGGATTGGCGCCGGTCTTGGGGCTGTCCAGTGTACCTGTGGAGGGTGTGTCCGAGAAGCCCACGCGGATGTCGCCCGGCGTCCGGGGGTCGAAGTTCACGTTGGCTTCGAAGAAGAACGGCGGATTCAACGGCAGGCGAAGATTGGCGCCCGTGCCTTCGAGGAAGGTCGACATGGCGTAGCCCGCGCGGACGACCAGTTTGGTGGTCGGATTCCACGCGAGGCCCACGCGGGGTTCGAACTGCTTGTAATAAGCATCGTAGAGCGCGCGGCTGTTGCCGTTCTTGCCGGCATACAGCAACTGGCCGGTATATGTATTGATGTTCACCTGGCGATCCGCCACCTCGTAGATGGGCTGCGTGTATTCCCAACGAAGGCCCAGGTTCACGGTGAAATTACGTCCCACTTTCCAGTCGTCCTGAATGAAGAGCGCGTCGCGCCAGTGGCGATGTCCCCACTTGCCGACCACCGCGCCGCGCCCCTTCGATATGAGCGTGTTCAGAAGGAAGTCGCCGTACGGGATGCCGGAGTACGTGCCGTCGAAAGTAAATATTCCCAGTGCGCCATTATTGCCAGCGTAGTAGCGATTCTGCCGGTAGCGAACCGCCTGACCGCCCAGTCTCAAGAAGTGGGAGCCCTTTTGCCAGGTCAGGTTCTCGCCGTAGGAAATCTTGTTATCGACCTCCCGGCCGATGGAGGCACCCGCGCCGATTCCGCTCAGGCCGCTGCCCAGCGCTACCGAACTCAATCCGGGAACCGGTTGTCCGCCGCCGATGCCGAACTTCGAGTTGCCGTCGGCGCCCAACAGCCCGCTCCAATCGATGGGAATGCCCTCGTCAATGTGCACGCGTGTATAGCCGATCCGCGCTTCACTGATGACTCTGGACGAGATTGTGCGGGTCCAGATCAAAACGGCGCTCTGAGTGGGAGCGAAGTTGCCGCTGGTCAGGAACACGGGCAGCGCGGCAGCAGACCCCACATTTTGGTAGTCGCTTACCGACCACCGCGCCGAAATGCTGTCTTTGTCCGAGGGACGGAAATCTCCCTTGATGTCACCTTGCTTGTTCGAAAGGCGGTTGGCCTGGGTAGAGAGATAGTTGCTGGAGATTCCCAAGACACCAGTGCCGGCGTTATTCGCCAGCGGATAGAGATTGGGGCTGGAGAACAGCTTTTGAGCTACGGGATTGGTAATGCGCGAAGCTGGGATCAGGTTGCCTGGAAACGGTGTCCTGGAAGCCAGATCCGGCCCGGTGTTCGGATCTTTCACCACCTGGTTCGATTTGACGAGGAAGTCGGAGAGATCCCCCGTGCGCCACGCCGCGGGTGCCACGGTGGCAGTTGCGGCTCCCGAAGTGCGTTGCTCAGTGCCTTCGTAGTCAACGAAGAAGAAGAGCTTGTTCTTGATGACCGGCCCGCCAAAGGTGCCGCCAAAAATGTTCCTGCGAAGCGGAGCCCGCGGCGTCTTGTTGCGATTGTTGAAGAAACCGTTGGCGTCGAGTTTTTGATTGCGCAGGAACTCGAAGGCGTTACCGTGAAACTGGTTGGTTCCGCTCTTGAGCGTGCTGTTCACGATCGCCCCGCCGACGTTGCCGAACTCGGAGGAGCCGTTTCCGGTGATGACTTTCACCTCTTCGAGGGCGTCCACATTCGGCTGGTAACCGATGCGATTATCAATGGAATCGTTATTGTCGATTCCGTCCAAGAGAAAGTTGTTGGTCTGTTCGCGGTTGCCGTTCACCTGCGGACGGCTGCCCGAACCCTGCACTCGCCCGGACGTGTTCATGGCGTTGGGGCTGGTGGAAATCGCCCCGGGAATGAGCTGCGTCAGGCTGGCGAAATTGCGCCCGTTCAACGGGATCGAACTCAGTTTCTCCGCGCTGAGCGAGTCGCCTGTGGCCGTGGATTCGGTCTGCAGGATCGGCGCAATGGCCGTGATCTCGACCGACTGCGTGATTTCGCCGACCTCCAGTTTGACCTCCACCTTGGCAATCTGATTCACCTCCAGAGTGAAGGGGCCCAACAGGACCTTCTTGAAGCCTGCCGCTTCGGCGGATATCGTGTAAGGGCCGATCGGCAGGAACACCAGGTTGTAAACTCCCGCTTCATTGGTGGTGGTCGGATAGGTCACGTTGGTGCCCGTGTTGGTTGCGACGACCTTTACGTTGGCTACCACGGAGTTGCTGGGATCGGTGACCGTACCGGTGATCGATCCGGTAATGGTCTGCGCCGTGAGCGCAGACGCGCATAAAACCGCAAGAATCGTTAGTTTCAATCGAATCATAAACACCCCTTTTTATACCTGTTTGCTTGATTCTGCGCTTGGACCGTGGAAAAGTCAAGCTTCGGAACGGCCGGAGATAGCGTTACATCTTGCGAAGCACAACTACTACGGCGGCAGGAGTTTATAGGCCGGTGCTGGTTCCCGATTTTCACAGACTCTGCTACGGTTTTTGGAATCGGCCGGCGGCTGGCGGCTTGCCGGCAAAGGCCGGTGCCCGCTGGTTTGTGCGGTCAAGCTATAATCGAACCATGTCGTGGTGGCAACAGCCTTTCTTTCAAGTCGCTCTGCCCATCATCATCACATTCGCGATCGCCACGTGGTACCAGAACAGCCGCATAACGGACTTGCGCGACAGCATCGGCAGGCGCATTGATGACTCCAACAAGCGCATTGACAACTTGGGCGACAGCCTCAGCAAGCGGATCGACGACTTGAGGGATGCCATCAACAAACGCTTCGATGCCATCGAGAAGCGACTCTCCTCGATCGAAGACCTCTTGCGAGATCACGACCGACGCATTACAACTCTGGAGGAGCGAACCTCGCCAATCCGGCGCTAGTCTGGCTCGGGCGATCAGGACGATGCGGGCGGTTTGACGCAGGCGAGACGCTTAGGTTACACTCACCCCCGTGGACAGACGACTCTTCCTGCACGTTGCGGCGGCCGCCCCGTTGCTTGCCAGTCCAGCCGGCGAACCGGTTTATAAGGTGGTTACGCGCTTCGCACCGGCGGCCAAGCCTGGAATGCCGGGACCTTATCCGGGGCTGGTGGTGCGCGTCCATTCCGAACGCTCGATGGATGCCCAGTCCGGTGTGGCCGACCGGGCGGTGGTGAAACAAATGCTGGCGCGCGGCATCACCGGGCTGACCGGCGACGCGCGCGTCGAAGACGCCTGGGCGCGCTTCATCACGCCCAAGGACGTGGTGGGCATCAAGGTCAACTGTTCGGGCGCGCCGCGCATCTGTTCCAGTCCCGAGATCGTGGCGGGTATCGCCGAGAACCTGGTCGCCATCGGCGTGCCCGCCAAACAGATCTACGTTTACGAGCGTTTCGACAACCAGTTGCAGAGTGTGGGCTATGGCAAGGTTCTCCCGCCGGGGGTAAACATTGCGGCTGCCGAAGCCTCTCGCGGTTCCGTCCTGGGCTACGATCCGCATACCTATGTCGAGACCAGCTTCTTCGGAGAAGAAGATACGCGCTCCAACCTGGTGCGCATGGTGGCGGAAACCTTCACCAAGATCGTCAACGTGCCCGTGACCAAGGAGCACCAGGCGGCGGGTGTCACGGGCTGCCTCAAGAACATCGCCTACGGCGACTTTTCCAATGTGGACCGCTCTCATCGGTTCGAGAAGACCAATACCCTGACGTTTATCGGCACGCTGGCCGCCACCGAGCCGTTGCGGTCCCGAACGGTCCTGAGCGTCATGGATGGGCTGCACGGCGTCTGGCACGCCGGACCGTTCAGCGAGAACGCGCGGTTTCGTTTCTATCCCAAGCAGGTCTGGTTCGGCACCGACCCCGTGGCCATGGATCACAAGCTGATCGAACTGATCGAGGAGAAGCGCAAGGCCGAGGGCGCCGTTTCCATTTTCGAGCGTTCCCGGGAGCATCTCGGCAACAATCGGGACCCGAATTTCAACCGGTACATTCGCGAACCGGGCCATGTCGAGTACGCGGCCAAGCTGGGGCTGGGCATCTTCGATAATGCGCGGATCCAGCAGAAGGCGATCGAGCTGTGATGCTGCTATTGGCGGCTGTTTTACCGGGGCTGTTCTGGAGCGGCGCACCCGACACCGCCCCGGCGCTGCGGGACGCCGGCATCAGCCAGATCGCGGTTCCGGCCGCGCAGGCGGAATCCTGGAAGGGCGTCGCCGGCGTAACGGTGGACGTCGCGGACCCGCAGAAGGCCGTGAAGCTGGCCACGCCCGCGGTGGAATACCGCATCGACCAGGCATCCGCGTCGCGCACTCCCTGGCT
>JAIQFL010000414.1 GCA_020073365.1 Terriglobia bacterium
CGATGACATGCACGCCTCCATCTTGCAGGAGGTGGATGAGGCCGTCGCCTGGGCCGAGCAGAGTCCCTATCCCGATCCCGCCACCCTGCTCGACGATGTCTACGAGAGCCGGTAATCATGTCTACCACCTACCTGGAAGCCATCCGCGAAGGTCTCTGGGAAGAGATGGAGCGCGACCCCAACGTGTTCCTGCTGGGGGAAGACATCGGCGTCTACGGAGGCGCGTTCAAAGTGACCGCCGGTTTCATCGAGAGGTTTGGCGAGCGGCGCGTGGTGGATACGCCCATTTCCGAAGAGGCTATCGTGGGCGCGGCCATCGGCGCGTCATACATGGGTTTGCGGCCGGTCGCGGAAATGCAGTTCGCGGACTTCATCTCGTGCGGCTTCGACCAGATCGTCAACTTCGCCGCCAAGAGCCGCTACCGCTGGAACGCCGCCGTGCCCATCGTGATCCGTGCTCCTTCGGGCGGGGGGATTCACGGCGGCCCTTACCATTCGCAGAATCCCGAGATGTGGTTCGTCCGTACCCCGGGCCTCAAGGTGGTCTGCCCGGCTACCGCGTACGATGCCAAGGGCCTGATCAAGTCCGCGATTCGCGATAACGACCCGGTGCTCTACTTCGAGCACAAGGGCCTCTACCGCAAGATCAAAGAGGACCTGCCCGCCGAAGAGTACACCGTTCCTATCGGCAAGGCCAAGGTGGTGCGGGAAGGAGAGGACCTCAGCATCATCACGTATGGCGCCATGGTCTGGGTAGCTCTCGAAGCCGCCGATAAGCTGGCTGAAGAAGGCGTTTCGATCGAGGTGGTGGACCTGCGTACGCTGCTGCCGCTGGATCGCGAAACCGTTTGCGAGAGCGTCCGGAAGACCTCGAAGGTACTGTTGCTGCACGAAGACACACGCACCGGCGGCATGGCCGGCGAGTTGGCCGCCAGCCTCACCGAGAGCGTGTTCGAGTACCTGGATGGCCCCATCGTGCGGGTGACGGCGCCCGACACGCCCGTCCCGTACAGCGCACCGCTGGAAGATGCCTTCCTGCCCAATGCCGAAAAGGTCATCGAGAAGGCCCGCTGGCTGTTCCGGTATTAGGTAGGGCATGCTCCCCAAGGTATTTGATGGTCCGGGAGAGAATGCGTAGCCTTCATTTCTCGCTATTGCGGTGCCGGGTTGGGACGATGAGATGAGAGGGTACGAAGGGCTGCTTTGCCTAATGAGCCAAGCGCACCTTCGGGAGGCTGGCCTTCGCTGTAGCACCGCGCCTGATTCGCGGACGACTTGAAGTGTGATGAAATATCGATTCAGGGAATCGCGAAGGAGCATAAGGCATGCCAGGGCGACGGCCGGAACCGGAGCGAGTGTTGAATTCTGAGGCACATCTGATTTCCGCCGCGTTTGCGCTGGGCGCGACGTCGGTTAAGACGCTCTCCCCTGCTGAGGAGAAGCTCTGCCGAAAGCAGATACTCTCCTACGACGCGGCCACAAGAGACTGGATAGAGCAGTACATCAAGAAGGGAAATGATCCGCTCGGTGATGCCTTCTCTCGTCTCCGCTCGCCTGAGCTCCGTAGGCCAAAAGGTGCGACTTATACGCCTGCCACTATCGTCCTGGCGATGGTCCGCTGGGCCCGCGGGCGAAAGGAGGTGCCACTACGGATTGTCGATCCCGGGATGGGGTCGGGCCGATTCCTTCTTGCTGCCGGGAATGCGTTCCCGAATGCGGAGTTGATAGGCGTCGACGTGGACCCCCTCGCTACTCTGTTAGCGCGCGCAAATCTCAACGCTATGGGTTTCGCCGAGCGCGCTTCCATCCACCTCGGCGATTACCGTTCCCTGAAGCTTCCGCCGATTGATGGAAAGACGCTGTACATCGGCAACCCCCCTTATGTTCGGCATCATCTGATTGAACCCAGTTGGAAGCAGTGGCTCACGGAGGGGGCCCAGAGGCGCGGTTTTAGGGTAAGCCAGCTTGCCGGCCTTCATGTGCACTTTTTCTTGGCCACAGTGTTACAGGCGAAGGCTGGCGATTTCGGCTCGTTCATTACGGCGGCTGAATGGCTGGATGTGAATTACGGAAGCTTGGTCCGTGAGCTTTTCCTTAGCGAACTGGGCGGACAGAGCATTGCGGTCATAGAGCCCGCTGCTTCTCCGTTTGCCGATGCTGAAACGACGGCTGTGATCTCTACATTTGAGATAGGGTCACAGCCAACTGGCATTAGGGTTAAGAGGGTTTCCGGCATCGGAGCGATCGAACCTCTGGATTCAGGCCGCCTTCTCCATAGAAGCCGTTTCGAGACGCAGTCGAGATGGTCTCACCTAACTCGCCGCGCAAAGGATATTCCCTCCGGATACGTGGAACTCGGCGAACTGTGCCGCGTTCATCGCGGTCAGGTGACCGGTGCCAACCGGGTGTGGATTTCGGGAGAGCACAGTGCGGGTCTTCCCATCTCCGTGCTCTTTCGGAGTATTACGAAGGCGAGGGAACTGTTCGGCGCAGGCACAATTCTCGCTGACAGCTCCGGGCTGAAACAGGTGATCGATTTGCCGCGCGACCTCTCCGTATTCGAGGCGGAGGATAGGCGCGCAGTGGATCAATTCTTAAGGCGGGCGAAACAGGCCGGGGCCGATAAGGGCTATGTGGCTGAGAATCGGAAAACATGGTGGTCCGTTGGACTTCGGCAGCCCGCCCCAATTCTGGCTACCTACATGGCCCGCCGCCCACCGGCTTTTGTGAGAAATCGAGCCGACGCGCGGCACATTAACATTGCTCACGGCCTGTATCCGCGGGAGTCTTTGAATGAGGAAGTATTGCTGTCACTGGTGAAGTATCTTAATACCGGCACCAGTGTTGTCGATGGCCGAACATATGCGGGCGGCCTGACGAAATTCGAACCACGAGAGATGGAGAGAATCGCCGTACCAACTCCCGCGGTTCTGCTCCAACAATGAGCAGAATCTCACCTCCCCACTGGACCGAAGAGGAGCTGGGAGCGGATCGAACTCGCTCGATCGAGTTGTTCCGGCAGGAACGCATGCAGGAGCCTTTAGAGGACTACCTTAAGGCGTTCGAGAAATACCAGGTCGCCGTTGAAAACCTTCTTGAGACGAGCGTAGACCTGCTCAAGCTCGACGATGCAGCAATTTCGATTTTGACGGATAAAAACCTCCTGCAGGCCTTCCGCTATTTAGCAGGACCGTTTATTTCCGCTGATGACCTTAAGACGTTAAGCGATGCGGTTCTCTCACCAGCCCGAATACGTTCGGATGCGAGAATGGCGCGTCGCGTCGTCGATGTAATCCGTTTGGGGCTCGACCGCCGAAGATTCCCTTGGGTCGCCGAAAACCGCGAGCCGACGGAAGCAGAGCGTGCAGCCGCAGTCCTCGCGTCAGCCTCACTTCTCGCGACAACCCACGTCAGGGCATCGAGACGCAATGAGGGAAAGGCCACTCAGGAGCATCTGGTAGAAAAGGCGTTCTTGGGGGCGAATCTGACGAAGGTAGGCGCCCGGCCCATAGACACGCTCAATCAGTCGCCGAGCCCAGGAGAGTTTTGTGGTGAAAGCATGCTCGGGACGCGGAAAGCGGACTTCGTCCTCGGACTGTGGGACAACAGAGTCATGGCCATCGAGTGCAAGGTATCGAATTCGGCGGTGAACTCCGTTAAGCGTCTGAACAACGACGCAGCCGCCAAAGCAGAGTCGCGGATACACGATTTCGGTACAAAGCAGGTCATCCCAGCAGCCGTGCTCAGTGGTGTTTACAAGCTGCACAATCTGGTCGACGCCCAGAATCGCGGATTGACGCTCTTTTGGGCTCACGACCTGGGGCAACTACTTTCCTGGGTCGTACGCACGAGATGAGATGGTAGCCACTACGCCACGACGGAAGCCAGCCATCACCGGCGCGCAAATGACGGGTCGATCCGTTCTTCGATTCGGTATCATGCAAAGTCGGAGAGAATTCTATGCTTCTCAAAAACAAGACTGCCCTGGTCACCGGCGCCGCCACCGGAATCGGCGAAGCCATCGCGCGGCTGTTCGCCAGCGAGGCGGCGCGCGTGTTTCTGCTGGACCGCGATGCCGCGCGAAACCGGGCTGTCGCCGAATCCATCCGCGCGGCGGGAGGGTGGGCCCGGGATTTCGCGGGCGATGTCCGGAACGCCGTGGAGATCGCTCCGGCGGTCGAGTCCGCGGCCGAACAGTTCGGACAAATCGACATCCTGATCAACAACGCCGGCATCTACCCTCGGCAGCCGTTCCTGGAGATGACCGAAGAGCAATGGGACGAGATGCAGTCCGTCAACCTCAAGAGCATGTTCCACTGCCTCCAGTTGGTGCTGCCCCATATGATCGCCCGGCGCGCCGGCAACATCGTGAACATCTCGTCGGTCACGTTCCTGCTCGGAATGGGCAACATGACCCACTACGTGGCCTCCAAGGGCGGCGTCATCGGCCTCACCCGCTCGCTCGCCCGCGAGATGGGCGAACACAATATCCACATCAACTGCATCACGCCGGGGGCCATCAAAACCGAATCCGAGGCGCGCTTCGTCACCGATGAGCAGGCCAAAGAGATGATGTCCAGGCAATGCCTCGGACGCCGCCTCACGCCGCTGGACGTGGCGCGCGTGTGCCTGTTCCTCTCCTCCGAGCTCAGCGACGGAATGACCGGCCAGTGCCTGAATGTCGACGGCGGCTGGGCGATGTATTGATGTATACTTGCCGGAGCGCAGCATGCACGCTCAAAACCGCAGATCCTTTCTGAAATTCGCGGCGGCCGGAACGGGCCTGTCCGCGGCCCTGGCGCAAACCCCACGCGACTGGAGCGGCAAGGACCCGATCCGCTATCCCGACCCCGACGTGGTCGTGCTGGATCCGCGGTTCGCGAAATACAAGGTCGGCAACACCAGCATCCAACGCCTGTGCACCGGGTTGCTCTGGGCCGAAGGGCCGGCGTGGAATGGCGCGGGCCGCTTTCTGGTCTTCAGCGATATTCCCAATGACCGGCAGATGCGTTGGATCGAGGAGGATGGACACGTCAGCGTGTTCCGGAAGCCGTCCAACTACGCCAACGGCAACACCTTCGATTGGGAAGGCCGGCTGCTTTCCTGCGAGCACGTCACGCGGCGCGTGGTGCGGCTGGAGCCCTCGGGCGAGGTGACGGTGCTGGCCGATAAGTGGCAGGGCAAGCCGCTGAACGCCCCCAACGACATCGTGGTCCACCCCGATGGCGGCATCTGGTTCACCGATCCCGGCTACGGAATCCTGGGCCAGTACGAAGGCACAAAGGCGCCTCTCGAAATCAAGGAAGCGGTGTACCGGATCGATGGCAAGACAGCCAGGATGGAACTGGTGACCAACGAGCTTTTCAAACCCAACGGTCTGTGTTTCTCGCCGGACTATAAGAAGCTCTACATCTGCGATACGGGGGCCACGCATTATCCCGCAGCGCCGAAGATCATCCAGGTGTTCGATGTCGCCGATGGAAAGACGCTGCGGAACGGCCGCCAGTTCATCTCGATGGAGCTTCCCGGCAAAGGCGCGGGGCTCGCCGATGGCATTCGCGCAGATGTGGACGGCAATATCTGGACGGGCGCCGGGTGGGTCGGCCCGGGGTATGACGGCGTGCACGTCTTCGCACCAGGTGGCGAGCGCATCGGGATGATCCTGCTGCCCGAGATTTGCGCGAACATCTGTTTCGGCGGAACGCACCGAAACCGCCTGTTCATGGCAGCCAGCCAATCGTTGTACGCCGTGTACGTGGATACGCGAGGCGCCCACATCGCATGAGACTCCTACCGGCCTGGTGGGACAGATGATCGTTTTTCCTCGTCTGTCAGCCGGCTGGCCCGCGAGCGCTATTCCTTCACGGTTTCTTCCCCACGCCGTATTTGACGAGAATCTCTTTCAACCGATCGATCGGTATGGCCTCTGCGGTGCCGAACCGCGAGTGGACCGTAGTGGCGCGCAGGAGCGAGTTATAGACCGCCTCTTCGGTAGCCTCGAGCGCCATTTCAAAGAGTGGCGACACCGCATCCGTAAGCAACGCTTCGTACGCGCCCGCCAGGCCGGCCGTCCTCTTGATGCGCGCCGACGGCGCCGTGGAGAAAGCGATGGCATAGTCCCCGCTGCCGTTGCTGTATGACGACCCCGTTCTCCCCAGCCCGAATACGGCCCGCGCGGCCAATCGCTTGAGGTCCTTCGCGGTCAGCGGTGCGTCGGTTGCCACCACGATCATGCACGAGCCGTCTCCCGGTGAAGCATAGGGGTACTTGCCGAGCTCACGCCCGGCGGGCGCCCCACCCATAGTGAGCACACCCCCGAAGTTCGTCTGCACCAGCACTCCCACCGCATAACCGCCGAACCGTTGGCCGGCCACGCGCGAGGAGGTGCCGATTCCACCCTTCCAGCCATAACAGACGGTGCCGGTGCCGGCCCCCACCGAGCCCTCCGCCACGGGTCCGCCCTTGGCGCTGCGAATGGCTTCGAGCACATGCTCCCTCGTCACATGCATGCCGCGGATATCGTTCAGGCCGCTATCGTTGGTCTCCCCCACCACGGCGTTGACCGATACCACCGCCTCATTGCCCGGTTGTCCCAGCGTATAGGTGATGGCCGCCTCCATGGCAGTTCCAACGTTGAGCGTATTGGTCAGTAGAATCGGCGTCTCGATGGTACCCAGTTCTTCTACCTGCGTGGATCCCGCAAGCTTGCCAAACGCATTGCCGACGAAAACCGCGCCGGGCACCTTTTCCTGAAACAGGTTGCCCGCACCGGGCAGGATAGCCGTCACACCGGTCCGGATGCCGTCGCCCTCAATCAACGTGACATGGCCCACGCGGACTCCGGCCACATCCGTGATGGCGTTGAGCGCGCCCGGAGGAAACACGCCCGGCGAGAGGCCCAGGTCGCGGGCGCGCGGCCGATCGGTCTGCGCCTGGAGCAGCGCTACCAGCGCAAGGGCTGGCAGGAAGGTCAGGGTTGCGGTGCAGGTTGAGCGTTTCACTTCATGCATGCTACCTCACGGAGCGCTTCCCTACTTCAGAAGAAGCAGACTGCGCTTGCCGTCATTGTCGAATTCCGCGAAGCGAACAGCGTTGGACCTGATAATACGCTCGATCTGCGAAGTGGAACAGTTGCCTACTTGCAGCAGGACCACTCTTGGCGGCGAGCCCAAAGTGAGACTGAGGTTCACGAAGTCCTTGTCCTTGGTCAGGAACGTGAACCGATTCGCCCCGGTACGAGCGAGAAGGCCATATTCAATGCTGGTCTCGGATATGGTATATTGAGGCGTCATGGAAACAGCGCGCAAGATCACCGTCGAGGTGCCGCCGGAGCTTCTCGAGAAGGCACAACGAGCCAGCGGTAGCGGCATCACCCAGACCGTTTGTACCGGCCTGCAGCTAGTTGCGGCGTCGCATGCCTATGCGCGCCTGCGCCAACTACGGGGCAAGGTTCGTTTCACGCGCACGTTAGCTGAGTTGAAGGCCGATCGATGATCGCGGTCGACACCAGCACCTGGATCGGATTCCTGCAAGGAGATGGCGGCAAGGATGCGGAGCTACTCGACAGGGCGCTCCAGGATCGGCAAGTGCTAATGGTGCCCGTTGTGCTCACCGAGGTGTTGAGTGACCCGAAGCTTCCCTCAGAGGTTTCACAAACTCTCTCAGATCTGCCGCTCATCAAGGTCGAACCTGGCTATTGGCAACGGGCAGGTGAGTTACGAGCGAAGGTGTTGGCAAAGCGCCATAAGGCGCGCCTCGGCGATGCACTGATCGCTCAAAGCTGTATCGATCACGGGATTCCTCTTCTTACGCGAGACCGGGATTTCCGTGCGTTCGCCGAAGCCGCCGGCCTCGATCTCGTCATTGGGTCCGCAGCGGACTGAACCGATCTCTTCCGGGTTCTGCGAACTTCGCACACATCCCCACCCGTTAACCGGCGGCCGCGCCCTTCTTCAGGCTCCGTCAACCGTTGGGTACGCGGCACCGACATCGAATCGCGGAACTGGCGCTCTCGCCTGCATTTCCGGAGAGTGCAGTGCTCCGAGTCAGTTTCGACCGCCACCTTGCCGGCCAAGTGAGCACGGTTCGAAACGGAGATGGGGCCTTCAGGCGAGTTTGAGTAGCCCATTTAGAATCAATCGTTTTGCCAGTGTCTCTGCACCGTCAAATACCCTTTGTTTCACTTGGGGAGGCAAAACTCTTGCCCTTTCAGCTAGTCCGACGCCAGTCTCGCCTACTTCACCGTAGTGGTGGTTCCCGCCTGGCTGGAAAACGATCCGACGGTGAGGATCACCGGCACAGCACCGGGTAATACTCCGCTAGTAGGAACTCGCGCATTCACTTGCAAGACGCCGGCGACTTGACCGGGCGCGGCACCGTAGTAGAGGACCTCCGCGTCTTGTCCCCCGATGGTCACCCTGACTGGGAGAACGGGTTTCGGGAGCACGCCGGACGCGATCTTGCCATCCGTAGCCGGTGGATCGGTTTGCCCTTCGCCGGTCGCGAAGATCTGCAAAATCGTGCTGGGCGCCGCTGGGTTGGCCGCCGAGTTATACGTGTTGTCCTGATTCAAAATGGCGCCCTGGCCAGCCCCGGTCGAATTGGCGGAGAAAATACCCGGCGCCGCGGCGGCCACCGGCACAGTGATCGCGTTCGACTTCCCGCCCAGGTATTCGACGTGTAGCTGTGTGGAAGTCTTGCCGGCCACCGCATCGGGGACTATGGCGGTGACCTGGCCACTTTGGACGTAGATCAGTGGGACCGGCTGTCCATCGAACAGAACGCGAGTCTGCGCCAGCATAGTGGTCAGCACGCCGGACGCAATTTGAAGCGGCACGAGTTGCGAAGGTCCGATGCCCGCGCCAAAATGGTGACAATCTCGCCGGGCGCCACCGCGCCGCCGGCAAAGCTGGCCGCATTTGCCACGGAATCACTGACCAGCGCTGGAGGCGCGTTGGTCAGCGCAAACCGGGCCGTGGCACTCGAGGTGATAGGCGTCGCGGTCACGCTGTAGGAGCCCTGCTGTGAACCGGCCGTGCAGTTGGCCTGCGCCCGGCCGGAGCGGTCCGTAATGACACCCAAGACGTTCGTGTCATTCGAGAAAACGCACGAGGCGCCGCTGGTTGGCGCGGAAAACTCGACCCGTACGCCGGGTGCTGGGCGGTTTGCGGACTCCATGACGAGGACTTCGAGAGGCGCCCTAAACGCAGTAGTGGCGGGAGCATTCTGGGGCGTCCCGCCGCGGGCTTCGATCCGGGCATTGGGTGGAGGCAGCACGGCCCCAAACCGGATGGCGCGCACGCGGAGATTGCTGCCGTCGCCGAAGAAGAGGTTGCCCTCGGCGTCAATGGCGACGGCCGTCGCCTGTCCGTACGCTTGAGCTTGGGCCTGCAAGGCGGGACCACCATCGCCCGAGAAACCCGGCGAGGACTGTCCAGCTAGCCCAAGTTCGTCACGACATTTGTCGTTTAAGCTATTTTGGGGCCTGCACGGAGTCTAAATTCCATGGCTGCCATCGGGAGTTCGCAAAATCGCAATGTAGTGTAGACCTGACCTCTTGTCCCGCGATCTGTCTTTATGACACGATCAGGCGAGAATGTTTTTGCGCCCGAATCATCGGAGCAAGGACGGCAA
>JAIQFL010000415.1 GCA_020073365.1 Terriglobia bacterium
GGTGCGGCCCCCACGAATGGATACAGGTTCGCTCGCGTCGCTCTCAGATTGGCACGGGCTTCGAGAACTCTTTGCGCCGCGGCCTTGAGGCTCTGATTCGCGGCGATGGCTTGTGTTTCGAGATCGTTGAGCTGCGGGTCGCCAAAAATCTCCCACCAGTTTCCCTTGCCGATTGTGTCGCTGGGGGTCGCGTCTTTCCATCCTTCCGGCGGCGGCGATGGCGATGGCAAGTACGACGAACTGGCCTTCCAGATCGACCTCCAGCCCAGGCAGACCCGCATCGTGACCGTGGCGTATGGCGACCAGGCAACCATTCTCCGCATCCGCGGCCACTATCCGAAGCGCACCGACGCCAAGTTCGCGACACGCTATGAGGGCCTCGGTTGGGAATCCGAAGAGACCGCCTGGCGCATCTACTTCGACAAGCGCAACGCCATCGATCTCTACGGCAAGCGCCGGCCCGGCCTGTATCTCGACCTGTTCGCCGCCCCGGAGTACATTTACCACCTGGAAACTCCCCTGGGCCGCGACATCTTCAAGGTGGACCCTTCGCTGGGCATCGGCTCGGTCGCCGCCGTAGTGGATGGCAGGGGCCAGGCGGTGGCGGATGTCGCCGAGCGCAAGTGGCGCGTCCTTAGCGCAGGGCCAGTGCGATCCATCGGGGAGCTCGAATACAAAGGATGGAAGATCGGCGGCCGTTCCATCGACCTGGTCAGCCGCATCACGCAGTGGGCCGGCGAGCACGGCTTCGAACACCGCGTCACCGTCAGCGATCCCACGGTCTTTGCGCTCGCCGCCGCCGTTCCCAAGAAGCCGGGCGTCGACCGGGTAGAAGCTGACGCGAATGCCGCTGTCGAGGCCGTGGCCACCTGGGGGCACCAGGTTGTCGTTCCCGGAACCAAGGCCGGGACGGCGGAACTTCCCGGCGAGAACCTCGGCATCGCCGTTCTCGTCCGCAAAGACCAATCGGGCGGCACCCTGAGCGACGCCGCCAATTATCTGATCCAACTCGCGCCGAAGAATTCCGCCGCACAATGGTACGCCGCCGCCCTGTGGGACCAGGAAGGCACCGAGCGCCTCGGTGGGCCAGCCACGCCCGCCAACATGGTCACGCCTGCCAACGCCACGCGGCCCACGCGCGAGCGGTTCCTCGCCTACGTCAACGAAATGAGCGGCCGCTTGGCCCGGCCGGCCATCGTCGAGCTCCTGGCGAATCCCGCGGCCCCGCAATCCGCGCCGCCCGACACCCTGGCGCCCACGCACCGCACCTTTTCCCAGGCGATCGCGCTTCTTCAGCAGGCCGCCGACCGCACCGCAAAGCAGTACGAGCCGCTCATCACCGCCACCCGACCTGGCGCCGCCGGCAAGTTCATCGGCAGCGGATTCTTCACCGAGGGCAACAACCAGACCGGCGCCTGGAAGGACCAGAAGGGCTACTTCTGGACCGGCGGTTTCTGGCCCGGCGAGCTCTGGAAGCTTTACGGCTACACGCACGACGAGCGCTACCGCAAGTGGGCCGATCTCTGGACCTCGCGCCTCGCCGGTAACCAAAGCAAGCAGAATCACGATACCGGCTTCCTGAACTACTACTCTTCGGTCGCGGCCTACGAAGCCTCCAACGACGCGAAGTACCGCGCCGAAGGGCTGCGCGCCGCTGAGCGCCTGAAGCAGCTCTACAATCCGCTCACGCAACTGGTCTCCTCCTGGGGAGCGAATGGCGACGACACCATCATGGACACCATGATGAACCTCGAGATCTGGTGGTGGGCCGCGCAAGAAACCAAGGACCCGCAGTGGCTGGAGCTTGGCCATAAGCACGCGCTCCGCTCCGCCCAATGGCTGCTGCGCGACGACGGTTCGGTGATTCAATCGGTTCACTACAACCCTGGCGACAATCGCCAGCGCTTCACCTCCAGCGAGAAGGTGCTCGATTTCCCCAACCACACGCCGCCCGGCCAGGTGGTATTCACCCACACGCACCAGGGCTTCTCCGCCGATACGGCGTGGTCGCGCGGCCAGGCCTGGGCCGTCTATGGTTTCAGTGAGGCCTTCCGCGCCACGCACGATCCGCAACTGCTCGCCGCCGCCGAAAAGGCCGCGGCTTTCGCGCTCGATCGTCTGCCCGAGGATGGCGTGCCCTGGTACGACTTTTCCGATGAAGGCGTCTTTTTCCGCAATCGCGATTCTTCCGCCGCGGCGATTCTGGCGGGAGGATTGTTCCGTCTGGCTGGCTTGTCCGCCGATTCCGCCCGCGCAGCCACTTACCGCCGCGAGGCCGAACGCATCGTACAGTCGCTGATCGACCGATATCTCAGTCCCGCCGGCATCTTGCGCCACGGCTGCAGCACCCGTCCCAATGACGTGACGCTCACGTACGGCGACTACTACCTGCTCGAATCACTGGTGTGGTTGGAGCAAAGCAAGGCAGGTCCAGGTTGACCTTTGTTGGTGGGACAGGCGGTTCCGCCTGTCAAGCCGGCTGAAAGCCGGCCATGCGTCGGGAAGAGTCCCGACGCGGCCAGCACGAGTGCTCGCGCCACTATAATAGTGTTAAGGGTCTTTAACTAGGTTTTGGTGAGGAGTTTCCACGATGAAAACCACGCACGCGATTGTGTTCGCAGTCCTTCTTTGCCTTACCGCCTCGCCGCTCGCGGCGCAGGTAACCACGGCCGGCATCTTCGGCACCGTCAACGACCGCTCCGGCGCCGTCGTGCCGGGCGCTGACGTCACGGTCATCAATATCGACACCAACTTCACGCGTTCCACCAAGTCGGATGCTGCCGGTGAATACTCACTCACGGCCCTGCCGCTTGGACCGTACCGGGTGGAGGCCACCGTTCAGGGCTTCAAGAAGTACGTGCAGACGGGCGTCGTACTGGACGTCAGCCGCAACGCCCGGGTGGACGTCATCCTGGATCTCGGCGCCGTGGCCGAAACCATGTTGGTCACCGCCGACGCGCCGCTCGTGAACGTGGCCAACGCCCAGATCGGGCGGACGGTCGAGAATATCGAGATCCTCCAGATGCCGTTAGTGAACCGGGACCTCTACTCGCTGCTGAACCTGACCCCTGGGGTGGAAATGAACGCCACAGCCAACACCGTTGGCTTCCGGCAGACCACCGTAGCGATCAACGGCTCGGGCGACGGCGGCACCGGGTCAGTCGCCTACTATCTGGATGGGGGCGTCAACATGACCGGCCTCCGGAACACGGGTAATGCCACTCCCAATCCGGACACGGTAGAGGAGTTCCGCGTCATTACCAACAGCTATGGAGCGGAATTCGGCCGATTCACCGCGGGGGTGGTCGACGTGGTCACCAAGTCGGGCACCAACACGCTCCACGGCTCGCTGTTCGAATTTCTGCGCAACGATCTGCTGAATGCCAACGGCTGGGGCGTGCTAAGCCGGCCCACGCAACGTCGCAACCAGTTCGGCGGCAGCGGCGGAGGCCCTATCCGCCGGGACAAGCTGTTCATCTTCGGCAGCTACTCCGGTCTGCGTCAGCGCTTTCAGGACGTCCTCAACGGCGCCATCGTGCCGACAGCCGCTGAGCGGACGGGCGATTTCTCGGCTTCGGCCAAGAAGCCCACGGGAGCGGGCATCACCAACAGCGTGATCGCGCCTTCGGCCCTCGACCCCACCGCCATGAAGATCATCAACACGTACGTCTTCGCGGCCAATCTCCCCGGCAGCAAGTGGCAGGGAACGGTGCCGCGCCCGTCGGATTCCGATGACGTGAACCTCAAGCTCGACTATTTGGCGTCCTCCAAACACCAGGTCACCGGCAGCTACTTCTATACCAAGGGCTACGAGTACCAGCCGGCCGGCGGCAACATCGCGTGGTCTCAACAGGACTACACCTGGAAGCAGCAGAACCTCAACGCCGGCGACACCTGGACCATCGGCCCCACAGCCTTAAACCAGTTCCGCGTCACCTATGTCCGCAATTTCGGCGGCCGATTGAACCTCCCCGATCTCTCGCTCGCCGACCTGGGATCGAAGTTCACGATCCAAGGTCCCAAGTCTCTCCCGCAGATCGGCGTCAGCGGTTACATGACTCTCTCCGAGGCGATCCAGGGACCTATCGCGGGAAGCAACTACTACGGGATCCGCGATTCGGTCACCCTGATGCGCGGACGCCATTCTTTGAAGATGGGGGTCGATACCTCGCTCGAAAAATTCATCCAGGATACATCGCTGAACAACTACGGCGTCTGGTCGTTCGATGGCAAGAAGACCGGCAACGCCCTGGCCGATTTCATGATGGGGCTGCCCGCCAGCTTCAAGCAGGACACCCCGTGCACCAAGATCGATAACGACTGGTACACCGGCCTGTTCATCCAGGACGATATCCGCCTGCACCCCCGCTTCACGCTGAACCTTGGCCTGCGGTACGAGGTCCCCACCTCCATGACCGACCCGCTCAACCGCAAGATGACTTTCGCTCCGGGCGTGCAGTCCACGGTGGCGCCGAATGCGCCCCTGGGGCTGCTATTCCCCGGCGATACCGGCGTGAGCCGCGGCATCATCAATCCGTCGAGGAAGATGTTTGCGCCCCGTCTCGGCATGGCGTGGGATCCGTTCGGCGACGGGAAAACTTCCATCCGCGCAGCCGCCGGCATCTTCTACGGCAGCATTTCCAGCAACAACATGAACATGACCACGGACTACCAGCCCTTCTCGGCGCGGCAGACTTTCGCCAACGTGAAGACGCTGTCCGACCCCTACGGCAACATGCCCGGCGGTTCGCCGTTCCCCATCAGCTACACTCCCGGGAACCCGAAATTCGCACTGCTGCCGGCCGACGTTTCGACGCTGGCCCAGAACTTCCACTTCCCCTACACCTACCAGCTCAATTTCTCCGTGCAACGCCAATTGCGGAACGACCTCAGCGTGACGGCGGCTTACGTGGGCGCCCTGACGCATCACCTTCCCTTCACGGTCGACAAGAACTATCCGTTCTGGAATCCGACCGCAAGCACCACCAACCTACCCTCGCGGCGGCCCTCTCTGCCGGGCACGCTGGGCATCATTTACTACGAGGATGGCATCATCAACTCCGATTACCACGGGCTCCAGACGTCCTTGCAGAAGCGCATGTCGCACGGCATTACGTTCCAGGCCTATTACGTCTTCAGCAAGAGCATGGAAGGCGCGCAGACCCAGAACAACCAGCCTACCGGCGGCGCCGAGGATTTCCGCAACCTGTCGCTCGAACGAGCGCGCACCAACAACGACCGGCGCCACACCTTCTCGGTCTCGGCCCTGTGGCAGATCGACTACTTCAAAGGCTCGCAGGCTTTCGTGCGAAGCGTCCTGAATGGCTGGTCGCTCTCGGTCATCGGGACGGCGAGAAGCGGTCAGGGGCTCACCTGCACTACCGGCCAGGACAACAACGTGGATGGCAATTCGACCGACCGTTGCGACCTGGTAGGCGATCCCTATCTGGATCCGAACCGCTCGCGCGCAGCCGTCACTAACGCCTGGTTCAACACGGCCGCGTTCAAGGCCCCGGTTGCGGGCGCCGACGGCAACTCCTCGCGCAACCTGTTTGAGGGCCCCGGGCAAAAGCAGGTGGATGCCGCCCTGTTCCGCCAGTTCCGGCTGCGCGAAGCCATGAAGCTGGAGTTCCGCGCCGAGTTGACCAACGCCCTCAACCTGGTGAACCTGAGCAACCCGACCACGAACTTGAATTCCGCCCTTTTCGGCACCATCAACAGCGCCGGTGCGATGCGGGCGACGCAAGTGGGCCTCCGCCTCTCGTTTTAGCAGTTAGAGTCGCTACTTGCTCGCCGACCGAGGGCGTACCGAAACAGCGTTCGAGTCCTGGTACTGTGGCGGTACCACATGGGCTTCCAACTCGGATGGAATCGGTCCATCATTCTATTGCGGTCCCAATCGGCTGATCTACCTCCTGAACCGATTCCGGGCCGCTCTCCTTGTGGAGATTGGCGAATCGGGCCAATCAACTGAAGCCGGGGCCTTTCCGTGTCCGCCCCGGCTTTTTTTGTCCCGCCTCTCGCGAGCCGCTACTGCGCGATTGCGGAAGCCGGCCCTGCCGGAGTCAAATAAAGGAATCCTATGAAACCGGCATGCATGATGTGTTCGTTGGTTGCTGTGCTCGGGTTGACATCCTCCTCGCTCTACGCTCAGAAGAAGGGGGATGTGGAACTCTGGCTGACCACGCCGGACAAGACCGCTCTGTTCGAGCGGCAGAACACCGTCCTGCAATTCGCCAAACTGCCGTCGTCCAATCCGACCATTGCCGTGGATGACAGCCAGAGCTATCAGCCCATCGACGGCTTCGGATACGCCCTGACCGGAGGTAGCGCCCAGCACCTCATTCGCATGGATGCCGCCATGCGGTCAGCCTTGCTGAGGGAACTGTTTGCGACCGATGCTAACAATATTGGCGTCAGTTACCTGAGAGTCAGCATCGGCGCTTCCGACCTGAACGACCACGTGTTTTCATACGATGACTTACCGCCCGGGGAGACCGATCCCGACATGGCCAGGTTCAGCCTCGATGCCGATCGCGCCGACGTGATTCCGGTCTTGAAAGAAATCCTGTCCATCAATCCAAAGATCAAGATACTGGGATCGCCCTGGTCGGCGCCTGCCTGGATGAAGACCAACCAGAACTCCAAAGGCGGCAAGCTGAAGCCCGAGTACTACGATGCTTACGCCCGGTACTTCGTTAAGTACATTCAGGGCATGAAGGCGGAGGGCATCCGAATCGATGCCATCACCATCCAGAACGAGCCGCTCAATGAGAAGAACACGCCCAGCATGCAGATGCTGGCCGCAGATCAGGCTGTTTTCATCAAGAGTTACCTGGGGCCGCAACTCCGCGCGGCGGGCCTCAACACCAAAATCATCCTGTACGATCACAATTGCGACGTGCCGGAGTATGCCACCGGCATTCTCGGCGACCCGGAAGCCAGCCGCTACGTAGACGGCTCGGGTTTTCATCTGTACGGCGGCCAGATCGAGGCCATGTCCGGCGTGCACAACGCCTATCCCCGAAAGAACCTGTATTTCACCGAACAGATGGTAACGGGATCGGTGGAGGGCCGGCCCACGGTGAACATCGCCGCACCGGTCCGCAGGCTGGTCATCGGCGCCACCCGAAATTGGAGCCGGAACGTGATCCTGTGGAACCTGGCGGCCGACCCCCGGAACGATCCGCACACCGGCAATGGAGGGTGCACCATGTGCCAGGGCGCCATCACCATCGACGGCAACACGGTTTCCCGGAATGTGGCCTACTACGCCATTGCACATGCTTCGAAATTCGTCCGCCCCGGCTCGGTTCGCATCGCTTCCAACAACCTGGATGCGCTACCCAATGTGGCGTTTCGAACTCCCCAAGGGAAAAAGGTCCTGATCGTGGTGAATAGCAGCCAGGGCCCGCAGACCTTCCAGATTCGCTACCGCGCCAGGCTGATCGCGGCGACGCTGGGTTCCGGAGCGATCGGCACGTATATCTGGTGACGGGCAGTGCCTGGTCCTGGTCCATCCTTGTTTCTCGCGGTACTGGCGGTGGAGCGAGCGCAGTCGTCCAACTGCTAACCTCCAACTGCTAACCAAAGAGAATGATGCGGACGGCAGGGACGGAAGGTAGGATGGCTATCGGGCGGCTCCGAGCCGTCATCGGGAACGCTCAGGTGGATCAACTCAAGCAACAGGCTGCCGAGATCGCTCTCCGGCTCGCCGCGCTCCCCGCCGATGGACTGCGCAACAATCTCGAAGCCCTCGACTCCATCGAACAACTGGCGCTGCGCATTCTGAAGGAAGTCTCGGCGGTTCGCAACGGCAAGACTCAGAGTCATGCGGTGGGTGAATCCAGCGGAATGTGGCGCGCCATGCTTCCCGTGCGGCGTCAGTAACTGAGAGAGGCAAGAAGACAGCGAAAGCGCCTGGCCCACCACATAACCCCCGGTTATCTCCCAACCTCCGATACCCCATTGCGTTTGGGATATGATGTCTGGAAGCTGGCGGACTTAGCGGTTCTTTCACAGGATATCTTCAAGGTTGCCCCGGAGGAGTTTCCGAAGACCGAATCGGTGCTCACCATGGTCGATGGAAAGATCGTCTACACGAACGGTGCTCTCGTGGGGAAGTAGATCCGCAGCCGATCCCCCACCTGCCGCATGGTGGCTCCCGCAGTGTCCTCTGCCCAGCCTCTCGGTCCCTCGTAGTGCCTGGTATTCCGTGTTGGCGGCGCCAAGGAAGCGGTCGCGGCGATAAGATTTGCCGTGGTGCCCATTTCCGTTACCTCCCTCTGCTCGGAAGGCAGTGTACACCTTTCGGGCTGTACTCCGAATTGCGTCGCCTGGAATGTCACCACGAGAGATTCGGTTGGGTCAAATGAAGATGTAACCCAAACGGGCGGGTCCCGGCCTGCCCGGCTAACTTTTCGTGCAGCCTCCTATCCGATTGTGCGTTGGATCGCCGCACAAGTCGGCCGCAACTCCATGATTTTCCATATTTGACGCTTTGGCGCCGCGGTTGCCTTTCAACGGGCTGAACGAGGACTTCCACAGCAAGAGGTTTTCGAACTCAGAGTGGAAGACTTTGGCGACGGCTGCACAATTTCCCACAGCCCTCGCTTCAGGCACTCCGGCCGCTCCCCTCCGGCCGGAGTGCTTTTTGGAAGGACATCATGAAACTGACTCCATGGATTCTGACTCTCATCGCTGCGGCGGGTCTGATTCCGGCGCGCGCCTCGTCGCATGCGATTCACCCGCCGGCGGAAGATTCCGATGTTACGGTGTACTTTGCCAGGATTGGTCCAATGGCGAACGCTGTCTGGAAGACCGGTGAAACGACGGCCCTTCAGTTGTTCGGTCGAATTGGAGTGCATCTTCGATTCGCCAATGCCAGGCCGGCGCAGCCGGATAGCGGCGCCATAAACTTGCTGGTTCTGAATCGCGCACCAAAGAACCTGAAGCCTCATGTCCTCGGAGCGGCTAAGACCGACCCCGAGTACGGCCCCGTTGTCTTCGTTTTCTATGACCGGGTGCTCGAATTCTGTGCATCCACCTACACGGAAGAGACCGGCATCGTCCTGGGGTATGTGATCGCCCACGAGCTTGGCCATGCGCTGCGAAGCGAACCCGGGCATTCCCAAGCCGGGGTCATGAAAGGGCATTGGGACCAGAAGGACGCAGCGGCCATGCTCAAACACCTGGTGTCCTTCACTAGGGCCGACTCGGAACGCATCCATCTGGGATTGGCGGACCGGAAACTGGCGAAGACAGCTCCTACGGGAGGGAATTGAGCGCACAATCGCCTAACCGGCGGATCCGCTACTACTAGTACCTGGCGGGTGCTCTTCGGCACCATGCGGGAGTACAATGATCCGAGGCCGTCGTGCTCTAAGACTGATTGGCCTAATTTGACACTTGACTGGCGAGCACGGTGATGGCCCAGCAACACCCCAGCGGCCGCGGCAACCTGCTGGCTACGCTTCGAGGCGGCGCCAGTTCACTAGCCACCGCTCTGTCCCAGCTCGCCACGCGAAAAAAACAGCCGGAGACACCGGCTGCGCCCGTCTCGCACAAGCCGGTTCCCGAAGGTCGACGCTGGGGCCAACTGGTGCTCCTGGAGAAAGTCGGCGG
>JAIQFL010000416.1 GCA_020073365.1 Terriglobia bacterium
GGTCTACGTGGTTCTGTGGGCGAACTTCTGGATCTTTCTCGGCGTGCTGGTGACCGTCGCTTTTCTCTGCTACCGCGAGTACGATTCGATCGTCGCGCAATACGGTTTCGGAGCGCCCGGGTGGATCGGTTATGGCGCCGGCCTCCTGCTGCTGGTCTGGGGAGGCGAGTCGGGCGGCACCATGCCCATCATGGCCATGACGATCGACTCGGGCTTCCGGCCGCAGATGGTGTACGAGTTTGCCGCGCGCCATCCGCAACCGGCGCACGGGCCGGCAGGCGACGCGATTGCAGCGCCGCGCACCGTGGTGGCCACCAAGGGCAAGCCTGACTTTCTGAAACTGATCGCGTCGGTGTCGCCTACGGACGCTTCGCGCAAACGGCAAAACGTCCGGATCTGGCATATCGGCACGCACTGGGCGAAGCAGGAGTTCTACGATTGGCTGCGGATCGTGCTGCCCGACGATGGCACGTACCCGCCCGGGTATCAGCACTACGCCTATAAGGATCAGGACTTCTATCGCGGGCTCTGCTCCGAGTCGCGGATTGTCCGGTCGAGTGGGAAGGTGGAGTGGGTCCCGGATAAATCGGTCAGGAACGAACCACTCGACCTCGCGGTGCTCTGCCGCGCGGCTGCGGCGGTGTGTGGGATCGACCGCTTCTCGGAAGAGGATTGGGCGGCGATCGAGGGGATCATTCCGGCTGGCGCAACGAAGGCGCCGCCCAATGATGGGTATTGGGGTGGGCGCGATGATCTGTGGGGTGCGCGCGGTGGCGGCAAGAACTGGTTCAAATGATCCAACTGAGTGAACTGCAATCCATGCGCGACACGCTGCAGCGCGCGATTTTCAGCGGTACGCTCCGGGTACAGTTCACCGACCGCGCGGTTGAATACAACAGCGTTGACAACATGCGGAAGGCGCTCGCCGACATCGACACAGCGATCGCCAAGGCTTCGGGGGCGACGCCTTCCTCTTTCAGCCTGGCCACTCACAGCAGGGACTAATGACCGCCCTCGACAAAGTGATCGGTTACTTCTCGCCGGAGCGGGCGTATCGGCGCGCGCGGTTCCGCTCGGCGGTCGAGATGTTCGCGTATGACGGTGCGAAGTCGGGGCGACGCACGGACGGGTGGACGGCCGCCGGCGGCGATGCGAACACCGAGGTCGGCGCCTCCCTGATCAACCTTCGTAACCGGTCGCGCGATCTGCTGCGCAACAACCCGTACGCCAGCAAGGCCATCGCCGAACTGGTCGGGAACACCGTGGGAACCGGGATCGTTCCCCAGGCGAAGACCGGAACGCCTGAGCTCGACAAGATCATTGACGGCGAGTGGCTCTACTTCGCGGAGAACTGCGACCCGGGCGGCCAGTTGGACTTCTATGGCATGCAGGCGCTCATCGTGCGGACGACCGCCGAGAGCGGTGACGGCATCGTCCGGTTCCGGCCGCGGTTGCCGCAGGATAATTTCCGGGTGCCACTTCAGTTGCAGGTGCTGGAAGGGGACTTCCTCGACATCTCCAGGACCATGGGGATCGCCACCGGGCACATCGTTCAGGGCGTGCAATTCAACCTCTACGGACAGCGGGAGTATTACTGGCTTTATAACTACCATCCGGGCGGCGTCTACATGCTGAATCCGCGCGGTGGCATTCTGAGCCAGCCGGTGCCGGCCGCCCAAGTGATGCATACCTACTGCATCCTGCGGCCAGGCCAGGTCCGCGGCGTGCCATGGCTCGCGCCCGTCATGCTGGCGATGCGGGACCTCGACGATTACCGCGACGCCGAGCGCATGCGGAAGAAGACCGAGGCGTGCCTGGCGGGGATCGTCACGCGGCCTGAAGGTTCGGGCGGCCTGCCCATCGGCGCGAAGTCCACCGACCCGAAAACCGGAAACACGCTGGAGCGGATGTATCCCGGCATGATCGAGTATTTGAAGCCGGGCGAGGACATCAAGTTCAACGCGCCGTCGCCAGCAGGCGGGTACCGCGATTACCTGATGACCGAACTCCAGGGGATCGGCGCCGGCATCGATGTTCCCTACGAGCTGCTGTCCGGGGATCTGTCGAACGTCAACTACTCCTCGTATCGCGCAGGCATGCTGGGGTTCCGTAACGCCATCGAGGCGTTCCGGTGGTTGACGCTGATCCCGATGTACTGCCGGCCGACGTGGCGCAGGTTCATTGACACCCTGGTGTTCATCGGAAAGATTCCCGAGGCGAACTATGGTGTGCAGTGGACGGCGCCGAAGTTTGAATCGGTCGATCCGTTGAAGGATGCCATGGCCGAATTGAAGCGCATTCGCACCGGCACGTTGACGTTGTCCGAGGCGATCGCCCAGAACGGGTACGACCCCGAGAAGCAGTTGCAGGAAATCAAGCGGATGAACGAGCTGCTCGACGAGCTGCAGATCATCCTGGACTGCGATCCGCGCAAGGTCAACGACAAGGGCGTCGAGCAGCAGAGCGTCGGCGGCGAGACAACGCAGGCGCCAGCCGCGAAGCATACCGGCACGGTGAAACATTCCGCCCGGCAGTGGGATTCGCCCACGCGAACCTACACCTCGTAAATCTACAGCCACAGGAAGGAGTCCTTTATGCCCGAAGAAATTGCGGGGACAGCGCCGGAGATTGCGCCGGAGATCGCTCCGGTCGAAGTCATCGTCGCTGCGGCGCAGCCCGAGAGTCAACCGGAACCCACGGAATTCCAACTCGAGCGCTTCACGGTGGAGGCGACCTTCGCTCCGCCATCGGCCAATGATGACGCCCGAACCATCGACGCGGTCTGGTACACGGGCGCCAAGGTGCCCCGGTTCGACTGGCGCACTGGCGAGGAATACGATCTCATCCTCGATATGAAAGGCTGCCGGATGGATCGCCTGAACAACGGCGGTCCCGTGCTGGACTCGCACAGTGCGTACGGCGTGGAGAGTCAACTCGGCGTGGTGCGAAAGGCTTGGGCCAAGAAAGGTACCGGCCTGGCCACGATCCAGTTCAGCAGACGGGATGCGGTGACCCCGATCTGGAACGACGTCAAGGGCGGCATCATTCAGAACCTCAGCCCCGGCATGTGGATCTACAAGAAGGTCGACACCACGCCGAAGGGCCAGGAACGCAAGGAATTCACGGCGACGGATTGGGAGCCGTTCGAGATCTCCCTCGTTTCTGTGGCCGCCGACGCGGCCACCAATTTCATGTCGGCGGCGGGAACGCCACCGGCGCCACCGAGTGTAGTTGAAACGCAACGGGCATCTGCCCACACAAAGGAGAAACCTGACATGGAAACGACCACGCAGGACCCGGGCGTTGAGGCCCGTCAGAACGAAGTAACCCTCGCCGCGGCGCGCGACGAGGCGGTGAAGGCGGAGCGGTTGCGTGCGAGCACCATTCGCGCGATCGCGACCGGCCCATTCAAAGTGGAGGAGAGCTTCCTCGCCGCGCTGATTGACGAGGGCGTGTCCATCGACACCGCTCGCGAGCGCATCATGAACAAGGTCGATGCCGAGTACCGGAAGCATCCGAGTGTGCCAATTAACCCGCCCCCCGAGTTCCCCAAAGACCAGGCGGACAAGCGGCGCGAAGGAATGGAGGCCGCGCTGCTGCTGCGCGGCAACCCGCGCGCGTCTGGCGAGATGGTCGAGAAGGGCCGCGAGTTTGCCGGGCTCACCTTGGTGGACATGGCCCGCGAATGCCTGAGTGCCGCCGGCGTGAGAACCCGCGGAATGGACCGGCACGAGATTGCTCGTGTGGCGCTCCAGGGCCGCAATGGGGCGGCCGAGTATTTCGCGGGGTCCATGACCACCAGCGACTTTCCCAACATCCTGGCGAACGTCGCCAACAAGACCCTGCGCGAGGCGTATAACGCGGCGCCCCGCACCTTCGTTCCTTTCTGCCGGCAGGTCACTGCCGCGGACTTCAAGCCGGTGAACCGCATTCAGTTGAGCGACATCGCCGCGTTGCAGAAGACCAACGAAAACGGGGAGTTCGTCCGCATTTATCTGGGCGACTCGAAGGAATCCTACGCGCTCACGACCTGGGGCGGCATTGTGCCGATCACCCGAAAGGTGGTGATCAACGACGACCTCCAGGCGTTGACGCGGATTCCGGCCGGTTTGGGCATCGCGGCCGCCACGCTCGAGAGCGACACCGTGTGGGCCGTGATCACGGCGAACGCAAACATGGCCGATGGCGTTCCCCTGTTCCACGCGACCCACAAGAACCTGACGGTCACCAATGCGCTTGCGGCGGTCGCCAACATCACCCTGGCGCGAAAGGCGATGCGCAAGCAGACCGCGCCCAAGGGCACGATCCTGAACCTGATTCCCAAGTACCTGATCATCCCGGCGGCGCTCGAAGGCATTGCGGTCCAGATCACCAATCCCATCAACCTGGCGGCCACCGCATCTTCCGCCGATGTGCCCGCGTTCGTGCGCGCCATGGTGCCGATCGTGGAACCGCGCTTGGATGCGGTCGCCACGTACGGCGACACCAACTGGTACACGGCGGCCGACCCGAGCGCGATTGACACGATCGAGTACTGCTATCTCGAGGGGCAGCAGGGTGTCTATATCGAGACCCGGCAGGGCTTCGAGGTGGATGGCGTCGAGATCAAGGCTCGTCTGGATTTCGCGGCCGCGGCGATCGACTTCCGCGGCTTGCAGAAGAACACTGCGGCGTAGGGCGGTCGGGTCACCATTCCGACGCAATAAATAAGGAGAGAAGAACCATGACGAATTTTGTGAAGAGCGGTGATAATCTCACCCTGGCGGCGCCCTACGACGTGCTGTCCGGGGGCGGCTTCAAGGTGGGCAACGTCTTCGGTGTGGCCGCCAACGATACGCTCTCGGGCAACAACGTCGAGTGCGAGGTCGAGGGCGTGTACGATCTCGCGAAGGACGCCAGCACCTTTGCTCAGGGCGATCTGGCCTACTGGGACGACACGGCGAAGAAGGTGACGTCCACGGTCGGCAGCAACCTGCTGATCGGAGCGGTCGAGGTGGCCGCCGCGACCGGCGCCGCCGTTGTGCGAGTCAACCTGTTTGGTGTGCCCGGCTTCTCGGGGCAGGCGCACGGCCTCAAGGTGGCGTATGCCAAATACGACTTCAGCGTGGATGGCGGCGCCTCCTGCACGCCGGCGGTCAGCGATACGATCCCGATCAACGCTGTCGTGTTCGGTGGGGTCGTTTGTTCGACTACCGCTGTTGCGGCGGCGGGCGCGGCTACGGTATCGATTGGAACGGTTGCGGGTTCCGGTGCCGCCAGTTTCTTGGCTGCCATTGCCAAGGCGTCACTCGGGACGAACGTGTTGGTCCTACCCACTGCCGTTGCCACCCCGTTCAAGATGACTGCCGCCGGCAAGATCAACGTCGCGATCGCTACCGGGCCGTTGACCGCGGGCGTGATCGAGATCTGGGCGTATTACACCACCGCCGCTGCGTAATCCTATGGCGGCATGGTCACAACAGTCCGATTTGGCGAACGCGGCTATCCTGGCCGCGTTTGGCCAGCCGGTCATTTACCAGCAGGGCGCGGGTGATCCGTTCACGGTCATCGGCGTCCTGGACAAGAGGACCGACGAGCAACGACACCCCGATACAGTGTACGCGCGGCTGTTCGTGGCACTGTCCGCCTTTTCGGTACCACCTGATCACGGTGATGAGGTCACCATCGACGGCGCGCTCTACACCGTTTTCGAAGTACAGAATGATTCCGCCGGCGGTTGCTGGCTTTCCATTCGAGAGAAAATCTGATGGCATCGGTACGCATCTATCAGAAAAAGCAGATTCGCCTCGACCGGCTGAACTTCCGGCAGGCGCAGATGTTCAAGATCGGGAACGTCGGCGTGGCGGCGGTGAAGAACCGCCTTGCGGCTGCACAGGGTCCGACTGATTCGTCCGCGAAGCCCCTGACCAAACGTTATGCAATCCAGAAGACGAAGCTCGGCAAGGGCAACCGGCGCAACCTGAGTTTCACCGGCGACATGCTTCGCAACTTCATGGTCCGAACGGTCAGCGAGAACAAAGCGAAGGCCAGCAACTCAACTCGCAAGGACCGGCTGAAGGCCTGGATCAACAACAAGATTGAGCCGTGGGTCGTGTTCTCGCCGAAGAACAGGACCGCTGTGGTGGACGCCACAAGCCGAATTCTGATCGAGAACAAATCCAGGCTCCTGATGGAAAAGGCGCTCGGCGGTAAGCAATGATCGACGCATCCGAGATCATCACGAACCTGGTCGCAATGCTGCGCGACGTGCCGGATCTGGTCGCCGAAGTGGGCGGCGATGCGGAGCGGATCTACGCCTACCATGATCAGTACCCGAAGAACGTCAGCCTGGTCCACGCGATACACGCAATGCCCGCGCCCTCGATCATGGCGGTCTGGCAGGGCACGCAACCGGGTTCGTTCGGTGGGATGGACGTCTGGAAGCACCAGGTCACGTTGTTCCTGCGAGCGCGGGAGACGGTCATCGGCGATCCGCCGACGGCGTACTACCGGCTGTTTCGATTGATCACCAAAGGCATTCCGACTGCTGCCGGCGTCGAGATGCTCAACGCTACCGTGCACACCTCCTGCTATCCGATGGACCTGCCCTCGATTCAGCGGCAGACCGATGCGGAGGGGCTGGACTATTTTGAGATGCCGCTTTCATTTACGGAGATTGGCGATGAGTGACTTTGTGTACATGCGCCCGCCATGGGGCGAGGGCGAAATCCAGAAGGTCGAAGCGAAGCCGGAGGTGATCGGCCCGCTCATGGTAGCGGGCTATAGCCAGTGCGAGCCGCCCGCCAACACCCAGGAGGTAACCACCCATGTCGACGACTAGACTGCAAGAAGTACAGATCTGCTTCGGCTTCGGCAAGCAGACCGACATTGCGACCGCCAATCTGGTCACGTCGATGTGGCGTCTGAAAAAGCTGAACGCCCAGCTCGCAAACCCGAAACTGAACACGGAGAACGATGCCGAGGAGTATGGGAAGGGACATGAGTTCGCGACGACCACGTTCAAAACCTCCTGGGACACGGGCGGCACACTCGAAAAGTACCTAAGCGCGGAGATGGCTGCGTGGGCCATGTGCTTTGGCCTGGGCAAGGTGGTGAAGTCGGGATCGAACCCGAACTTCGTCTACACCTGCACTCCGCTGATCCCCGCGAATGGCGACGCGACGGAATTGCCGTACTTCTCCTTCGTGGAGCAGATCCGCCCGGGTGCCGGCTCCGTAATCGACCGGCTGCTTTCCGGTTGCGCGGTAGAAGGATGGACGATCACGATTGGCTCCGGTCCTGGCCGCGCCAACAGCAAGATCACAGTCGAGTTCCACGGCAGCGGAAAGCTAACCGAGCCTTCCGCGATCGCCATGCCGGCCGCGACGGTGGAGAAACTCCTGCCGTCGGCGTCCCTGACGCTCAGCATCAACGGCGTCGATTACGTGACGAGCAAGAACATCGTATCGCTCGAAACGTCGTGGAAGAACAACATCCGCATGGATGCGGGATTCTATCCTGGCTCGGGCTTCCAGACGTCGGGCGACGCGACCACCGGCGCGATTCGCGGCAGACTGGAGTTCGGTAACCGGGCTGGCGCCCTCAAGTTCGTGGCCCGCTTCGATCACAACTCGACGGAATTGACGCTGCTCAAGGCGCAGACCACCGGCACCGCGGCGATCCACCTCCAGTTCGACGCCAACAATTCGCTCGACATCACGTGGCAGAAGGTTGCGTTCGCCACGGCGGAAGTGGGCGAGACCGATACGATCGTTACGGTCGCGGTGGAGGCGACGCCGATCTACGACACGACCAACGGCATCATCACGGCGGTCGCTAAATGCGGCGTGGACGCTATCTGTCAGTAGAAAGGATCGACAACAACTATGGAAACCACAGTTTTTGACGGTAGCCGGCCTATCGCAATCAATCTTCGGACGCCTGGCGGAGTGAAAACCGTCCGCGTCCGCTTTCCCTCCGACGAGGAATGGATCGGACGCCAGCGGCGCCGAAAGGTGCTGGTGAAGCAGTTGGGGCGCGGCATCTCCGAGACCACCGTCGCCAACGGCGAAGATGTGGACGCCGCCCTGGTGGCGAAGATCCGGGCAGGTGAAGACCCTCAGATCGATGAGTTTGAGGCCATGAAGGTGGTCGAGCAGTTGAGCTTAGCGGAAGTGGACGACGTAGTTCCGGATGGCGACTCCTTCAAGGTCACTCTCCGGGTCCTGGGCGCCACTACCGTCCACCTGCTGAAGATGCCCTCTGCCAAGGACGTGTTCGAGTATCGGCGCGGCTTCGCGCGATTGCTGGATCTGCCCTTTGGCCGGCAGGAGGTGACCATCAACATCGGGTCGGCTGCGGCGCTCTACAAGAAACTCATGACCGCTACCGAGGGATACGCGGGCGACGTGCCCATCATTCATCAGGCGGTCGCGGTGAAGGCCGCCATCGACGCGATGGACACCGCATTCGCGGAGGACCGCGACGTAAGTTTTTAGCCGGGGAGTGGCCGGATGATCCGTCGTTCCGATTCCTGGTGCATTGGGCGATGCGCCGGGAGGAACTGTGCGATCCCGGCCTGTGCCCCGAAGCACCGGAGGACGATGCTCAGCGATGCGATCACTGCCCGCTGGACCGGCTGGACGCCGCCCAGTGCGCGGAGAAGGGACTGCTCATCCGGCGTGCTCTGGACCTGATGGGCGCGCTGAAACTGGGGGTTCACATCTGTCTTGACGAGATTCGCGCGGATGAGTTCTGCGCAATGCTGATCATCGCGCAGGAGCGGGATCTGCTGGAACGGGAGAAGTCGCCCGCATGGAGGGGTAGTGGTTCTACTTGAGTCCGAAAATGCCTAAACGCTATGCGACAAAGAAGGATTGATCGGCTTCACGGTGGCAGTAACGGGCGTGATACTGCCATCTGGCCGAATCAATCCGGGACGAATGCTGGATGGAGCGAATAATCTTTTGCGAGGAAACGCAGCGTGCCATTGCGGAATTGACTCGCCGTCATCCTCGATTGCATCCCGATATAATTGTTTCAGACCCTTGTCCCTTTGTTCTAATTCCGACGACATGTAGCGGCCCACGCAAGCGGCGGCTCTTCCTGTGGTCCGCAGAAACTCTCTCCGAGGCGAAACCGACCGATTCGCCAGCGCATCCCCACGGACCACATCCATAGCGAAATATCCGTTTCGTAACGTCCCCCGCGCGGCCGATCCGGTTTTGGTTACCGACAGCCCTCCTGCGCCGCCGGGGTCGTTCGTTCACAATAGCCAGATGGAGATAAACAGATCTCATTTAGTATGTTAGGTGTATAATCGATACGGATCAAGCCTCAAGCGAAGTTTGCGAGATGCGCAAGCGGCGTGACCTTCTGGCAACCAGGAGGCTAGGCTAGGCTAGGCTAGGCTAGGCTAGGCTCAGAACTCCTATAGCACAGCTTGTAACACGGTGTCACAATACACAAATCAAAGGAGTTGTGGAAGTAATGCTGTTCAATAATTATCGTTAATATCGTGCCGATTTGCGCGGCCGTCTGAACAACTCGCATCCTCTTACAAGCTCACGCGAATTGGGTCATTGACGAGTTCTGGGACTTAAGCGCCGGAGCGGTGGGCGCTCGGAAACATACAG
>JAIQFL010000022.1 GCA_020073365.1 Terriglobia bacterium
GTCGGCGAAGCAGCCGCCGGGCCAGCGGATCACCGCCGGCTTCACGGCGCGCAGGGCGTCGACGAGCGCCTTCCTGATCCCGCCGACGTTGGGGATCGTCGAGCCCTCGCCCACCCAGATGCCGTCGTACACGACGCCGCCCAGGTGCTCGACGAAGTGCCCGTAGATCTCCGGGGCGATGGTTCCCACGGGCTCATTCAACAGCACATCGATTCGCGATTCCGGCGACTGCGCCGACAATCGCGGAATCAGCGCGTCCGGCGATGCCAGCCAGGCGGTTCCCGCGGCCGCTGCCGCGCCCAGGAATTGTCTTCTGTTCGTGCCGTGCTTGGGGCTTTGCATGATGTCGCCTCCAGTGTAATCGAACCGCGTCATCGAGCGGTTTTGCAGTGATGACGCGTGCCCCAAAAAGTCATGCGCCCGAAAAAGTGGTGTCGAAAAAGTCGTTGCTTCTGCCAGAGTTCTCTACTATCATAAGATCTTCAAAATCATGCCGGTACCTCCAGTCCGCAAGGTGATTGTCGTCGGCGCGGGACTTGCCGGACTCTCCGCGGCGCACGAGCTGTGCCGCGCGGGGTTCGACGTCGTCATCCTCGAAGCACAGACGAGAGCGGGTGGACGAGTCAAAACCCTGCGCGCCGCGTTTGCGGATGGTCTCTACGCGGACGCGGGAGCGATGTCGTTCCTCGACATCCACACCAATGTGCTCCAGTACGTACAGGAGTTCGACCTTCCGGTATCCATAGTGCCGCCACCCACCGGATCGGAAGTGGTTTCCGTCCGAGGCCGCGAGATCTTGCTCAACGGAACCTATGAGCGATTCCACTTGAACCTCACTCCGGAGGAAAAGAAGCTCGGCCTGAAGGGGATTACCGATAAGTACCTGAACGATCCGGCGAAGCAGATTGGCGACCCGTCCCAGCCGGGCTGGCCGTTCCAGGATCTCTCCAGCCTGGACGCGATTACGGCTGCCGATTTCTGCCGGAAGAATGGGGCTTCGGAAGGCGCCATTCAACTGCTGAGCCTCAGCCTGGTGGATTTCTACGGCGAGGGCCTGGTGAGTTGTTCGGCGCTGTTCGTGCTGGTTTCGTTGCGGCTCCTGCAGGGTTCCAGGAACGTCTTTGCGACGGAGGGCGGGCAGGATCAGCTTCCGCGGGCGATCGCCAAGAGCATGACGGAAAAAATTCATTATGGTTGCGCCGTCACGCGGATCGAGCGGAGCGCTACCGGAGCCACGGTTTACTTCAACCGCACCGGCCGGGAAAGTTCCATTGCGGGCGACTACGTAGTTTGTGCCATTCCGTTTCCGATCCTGCGCACCATCCAGGTCAATCCGCCGTTTTCTCCCGAGAAGGCAGAGCTGGTGGATCAACTTCCGAACACTTCGGTAACCCGGACCTACTTGCAGGTGAGTGAACGCTTCTGGGAGAAAGGACTAATGTCCGGAAACGCCGAAACGGACCTCCCGATCATGTTGGTCTTCCCGGCATTCTTCCGGCCGTCGCATCGCGACATACTCGAATCCTACTCCGCCGGTGACAACGCGCGCCGTCTGGGCGCGCTGAGCGATGCGGACCGGTTCGCGGAGGTGCTCTCCGAAATGGCCGAGTTGTTCCCGGGAATACGCCAATTCACCGAAGGTGCCACGGATAAGGTCTGGGATGCCGACAAGTGGGCGCTGGGGGCTTACGCCTGGTACAAACCCGGCCAGTTTCTGCGGTTTCTTCCGCACCTCGGCACGCCCGATGGCCGTGTCTTTTTTGCCGGCGATCAGACCTCGCTGCTGCCGGGATGGATGGAGGGCGCGCTTCAGTCCGGCATCCGGGCTGCCACTCAGATCCAGCAGGCCGCCAATCCTGGCACGGCGGCACCAACATAGTCCCTAAGGCGACACGTGAACCCACACCTTACCAAACCACACGGAATTCAGAAGGAGAAGCCATGAATCGGAGTGTTCAAGCGAAACTACTAGACGTGATAGCGAAGTCATGGACGGACGACGGCTACAAGCAGAAGTTGCTGGCCGACCCCCAGTCGGTGCTTGCGCAGGAAGGCATCACCATACCCGCGGGAGTAAACCTCAAGGTGATCGACCAGCAGCCCAACGATATGCATCTGTTCCTTCCGCCGCGGCCGCAAGGCGATATTAGTGTGTCCAACGTGTCCTCCAAGACCGCGCTCAGCGCCTTCCTGACCGAAGCGTGCCTGTCGCACGCCGCGCCGGGGGGGACTGCGGTGTTGACTCAACCGCACCCGCTGATTCATTCGGGGCCGGGCATCGCTAACATGACCGATATTGACTGCTCCATGCACACCGCGCCAAGCATCGCCGCCATGACCTTACAACACACCGGGCCGGGCATCACCGGCATGACCGATATCGACTGCGACACGCACACCGCGCCGGGCACCACTAAGATGACCGAACATGACTGCGACGGGCACACCGCGCCGGACACCGCGCCAGAGAAGGGGCGGAAGAAGAAGAAATAACCGGGCGTCTGCCGTTGACGCTCGAACCCCTGGGGCCCCATGGAAGCCAGAACCGTCGCCCAATTCCGAATTCTCGAGAAGATCGGTGAAGGCGGCATGGGAGCGGTTTATAAGGCGGAAGACACCCGCTTGGGGAGAACCGTCGCACTGAAGTTCCTCCGGCCGGAGTCGCTGGAGGACCAGAAGCTCAGGGATCGGTTTGTGCGCGAGGCGCGCGCCATCGCGGCACTGGATCACCCGCACATCTGCACCATCTATGAAATCGGCGAAGCGGGCGGGGGGCTGTTCCTCGCCATGGCTTACATCGATGGCCCACCCATCTCCGCCCTGCTGGCCTCGGGACCTCTGAGCATCGAGCGTGCCACCGGCATCGCCATCCAAATCGCCGAGGGTCTGGAGGAGGCCCATCGGAAAGGCGTCATTCACCGCGATATCAAACCCAGCAACATCCTTCTGACAGGGAGGGGCGAGGTAAAGATCGTGGACTTCGGCCTGGCGTCTCTTTTTGGAGAAGCGCGACTCACGGGCCAGGGTATGGCGATGGGAACGCCGGCCTATATGGCGCCGGAACAATGGCAGGGCCTGGCGCCGGATCCGCGGTCCGATATCTGGTCCCTGGGTGTGGTCCTGCACGAGATGCTCACCGGGGGCTTGCCCTTTCGAGGGGCGGAGGGCCGCGCGCTCAGCTATTCGATTCTGCAAGAGGCGCCCCGTTCGATGAGAGCCATCCGCCCGGAGATAGCACCCGAATTGGAACTCCTGGTCGAAGCCATGCTGGCGAAGCAGGCCGACCAACGCGTGGCGACCGCCGGACAGGTGGCCGCCCGGTTGCGGGCGTGCAAGAACGCGTCCGGTGGCGACCGGCGATGGGATCGGACGGCCACCATGATCTCCGTCCCCGCCGCGGTTTCCGTCCCAGTACCGCTGGCCCCGCAGCCGGAAGCGGCGACCATCGCGGTGCTACCGTTCGTGAACATGGCATCCGATCCGGAAAACGAGTACTTCGCCGACGGAGTGAGCGAGGAGCTGATCACCGGTCTGGCCAAGGTGGGCCAGCTACGGGTAGTTTCGCGGACCAGCGCATTCCGCTTCAAGGGCTCGAATGCGGGCCCGCAGGAGATCGGGCGGCAGCTCAATGTGAAGTACCTGCTCACCGGCAGCGTCCGCCGGGCCGGAGACCGGCTGCGAATGACGGCGGAGCTGGTGGGCACCGCCGACGGGTTTCAGCTCTGGTCGGAGGTCTACCAGCGAGAGGTACGCGATGTCTTCGCCATCCAGGAGGAACTGGCGGGCGCGATTCTGGCGAAATTGAGAATCCAGCTCACTAGCGCAAATCCGTTGGCCCAACCCCGGAAGAAGACGGAAAGCATTGCCGCGTATCAGCTCTATCTGAAGGGGCTCTTCCACTGGAATAAACGTACCGGGCCGGGGATGCGCAACGCCATCGATTTCTTCCAGGAAGCCATCGATACGGATCCGCTCTACCCGCCGCCATACTGCGGGCTGGCCGATTCCCTGATGCTTTCTCCGCTCTTCGGGTGGGACGAGCCGCGCAACACCATGCTCCGGGCGAAACAGGCGGCGTTGCGGGCTTTGGAAATCGACCCCACGCATGCCGAGGCGCACGTGTCACTGGCCATGGTGCACTTCTTCTACGATTGGGACCGGGATCGGGCGGCCGCGGAATTTCGCACGGGACTCCGGTTGAACCCCGGATACGCCATCGGACGCGCCTTCCACGCCCATTTCCTGTTATGGACCGGCCGCTATGAGCTGGCCATGAATGAATTCCGTAACGCGCTGGAACTGGACCCGCTCTCGCTCAACATGCTGGCGAACTACGGGTGGTTCCTGGTCTACCAGCGGCGCTATCCCGAAGCCGTGGAAGCGCTGAAAAGGGCCCTCGACATGGATGCCGATTACGTGCGCGCCAACCTCTATTTAGGGACGGCGCTGGCGGTGCTGGGCCGGGTCGGCGAAGCGGTTGCGGCCACAAAAAAGGCAGTCGAACGGAGCCCGGAGGATCCCATCCTGCTTTTGTGGCTGTCGCGCGTTTACGCTCTGAACGGGCTTGCGGATGAGGCCCGCGCGGCCCTCCGGGAGGTGGAAGCGCTTTCCGGGGAGAGGCACATCTCGCCGATCGACCTGGCGATTGCTCACGGCGCCCTGAAGGACCCGGATCGCGCGGTGGCATGGATGGAGCGGGCCGTCGAGGAGCGATGGCCGGTCCCTCTCTACCTGCGCGACCCGCGCTTCGATCCATTTCGCGAGCACCCGCGATTCCGCGACCTGATGAATCGCGCCGGGCTGTCGCTGTCCATCTGACGGGGACTCCTACGGGTTGAAGGGGAAGACCGCACACCACTCCGCTGGGGGCTTCTGTCTCAGCGGTCCAGGTCGATGCGATAGACCTGCGTCGAACTGAGGTCGCGGACCGTCACTGGCTCCCAGTCCTCTGTCCAGCCCAAGGACCCGGATCGCGCGCTGGCATGGATGGAGCGGGCGGTCGAGGAACGATGGCCGGTCCCTCTCTACTTGCGCGACCCGCGCTTCGATCCGTTTCGGGAGCACCCGCGATTCCGCGATCTGATGAATCGCGCCGGCCTGTCGCTGTCCATCTGACGGCAACTCGAGGACCGCGCGAGGGCTGATCCGCGCAGGGTCAAGTTCCGCTCCGCACCTTGGCGAGCAGGCGGTCGAGATACCCTCGCAAATGACTGTCGGCGTCCACCTTGCCTTCCGCATAGCGCGCGATGTAGGCGCGCACGTCGCTGGCGAATTGTTCGATCCGCTGCGCCTCGGCCGCTAGTCCGGGGCGGTCGATATTGCGCCGCCCGATGGCGCGCACCGCGTAGTAGAGCGGGGCCAGGCTGGATGGCTCTGTCACGCCGCGGATCCGCTCAAGTTCGTCCTCGGATGCCCGGATCAGATCAGCCACGGGAACATCATCGTGTTCCTGGACGAGATGGGCTGCGATCCGGTCGAAAGCCCGGGCACTTGTCAAGCAATCCGCGAGCCTTTCCGCAATCCGCGCCCGCAATGCCGGCATATCCCTCTCCGCAGGATGGATGACACGCAACTTCCGTTCGGCGTGCGTCGGCAGGCGGTCGTAGGCATAGGATTCCTCGAGGATGGGCGGTTCCGCCAGTTCGCTGGCCAGTCTGCAGACCCGTATGCGGCGCTCCTCGGCGGGCTGGATTTCAGACCTGTCCCGGAGCGGCGTGCCCTCGGGACGCATCTTCTTTTCCATCAGGAGGGTCCCATCGTGGACCATGGCGTAACCATCCAGTTCGGACACGAGGTCGGTGAATGCCCTGGTCTCGTCCGGATGGCATTGTCCTTCGACGGTTGGAAGGTAGCTCTGGAGTCCGGCCAGTGTCTCGATCACTCCTCTATACCGCCGCAGCCAGCCCTCCTCGATGCAGTCGTACACCGCCTCACGGAATGTCTTTCGCTCGAACCGGCTTTCAAATCCGGGGACGATCTCCCGCGCGTGACGGTACCGCGATGCTCGAAGTTGCACCTCGAGGCCCGGCCAGTGCGCTTCGAACACGCGCCCGAACGCCTCCTCGGGCACAGCGAACTCGAGGCTAACCAGGAGATCGCCGATCATCTTCCGGGTGGACTCTCGCGTCGAAGTCGCATTCTGAAATTCACCGAGCGGGCCGGTCAGGGGCTCCGAAACTCCGTGCAGGTACACCATAACGCGTTCGTATCCGAACCGTGCGCCCATGGCCCCTGCCTCGTAGTGGATCCAGCTTGAGCCAATCGCCTCGGGCGTGAGGCAGAGCATCGCGGCATTCGCCTTGCCGAGTTCTTCCATAAGCCAGTCGAACCAACGCTTGCCCGTGGGGATGGATTGCGAGGAGAGGAACGAGTGGTAGTCGATCCCGAGGTCTTTCACGACGCCCCCTACAAAGGCGTCCAGGGCCTCCGAGACGCGATGACTGCGCTCCTGACTCCAGCCATAGAAGATGTCGAGCGATCGGGCCATTCACACCTCCAGACTCGGCCGACTCAGCGTCAGCTCGCGCTTACATTCTATTCGTATCGCAGCGCGTTCATCGGGTCCAAACGCGCGGCGCGGCGGGCCGGCACGTAGCAGGCGATCAGCGCCACCGCCGCCAGCAGGCCTGCGGTGGCGAGCAAGATCACCGGGTCGCGGGGTTTGACCTCGTGCAGCAGGCTGGCCAGAATGCGTCCCACGCCGAACGCGCCGGCAACCCCCGCGGCGAGGCCCAGCAGGGCCAGGCTCATGCCCTCCCGCAGCACTTCGCCGAGGACGCGGCCGCGGCTGGCGCCCAGCGACATCCGAATGCCGATCTCGCGCGTTCGCTGCGTCACCGCATACGAGAGCACGCCGTAGATTCCGATGGCGGCCAGCAGGGCGGCCAGTCCCGCGAAAGAGCCCACCAACAGGCTGAGAAACTGTTGTCCCTGCGCCTGTCCGGCCACCACCTCGTCCATCGAGCGAACGCTGTAGAGCGGCAGGGCGGAATCAATCTGCGCCAGCGCGCGCCGCACCTCGGCCGTCACACTCGATGCCGGCAAGGACGTGTGCAGAACCAGAAACTGTCGCGAACTTCCGTCGAAGGGGTCATACGCCTCCGGCACGGTCTTCTGGGTGAGGCCCCATTGTCGCACATCGTTCACCACTCCGATGACCTGTTTCCAGGGGCCGCTATCGCTGCCCTGCGAGAACATCTTTCCGAGAGGGTTTTGATTCGGCCAGAAGAAGCGCGCCATGCTCTCATTAATCACGCAGGGATAGACCACGTTGTTGGTCTGGTCCGCGGGCGGCCTGGTGTCGTTCTCCCAGAACTGGCGGAGGCGTATATCGTAAGCCAGGGCCGTCTGGATGTCGGCAGCCGTGAATACCCGTCCCTGGAGTAAGCGCACTCCCATGGCGCGGAAATACTCGGGCGAGACCTCATGCCTCTCCACCAGTTGGTTGCTCATCTCGGAGGTCTGGCCGCGCAGCTTGACATAGTAGTTGCTGCCGCCTTCGAGCGGCAGGTGATCGCTCAGGGCCACCGCATCCACCCCGCCCACCAGCCGCGATCGTTCCAGCAGCGCCTGGGAGAAGTCGTACTTCTGCCGGTCGGTTTTGTAGTTGGCCTCGGGCAGTTGGACGGCCGCGGTCCAGACGCCCTCGCGCCGCACGCCGATGTCCAGCCCGCGCAAGCGTGCGAAGTCCTTCAGCAGAAGACCGGCGGAAACCAGCAGCAGCAGAGAGAGCGCGATCTCGGCCACCACCAGGGCGTTGCTGGTGTACCGGCGCCCGCGCCCCGGACTGATGGAGCTTCCAGCCCCGCCCTTCAGCTCCTCGTGCAGGTCGGGCCGCGACAGTTGAAGCGCCGGGAAAACGCCGAACAACACGCCCGTGGCGATCGCCAGCGCGAAAGTGAACGCCAGCACCGTTCCGTTCACCTGCACGACGTTAAACTGCGGCAGGCCGTAGCTCTTGGCGCTCGAAAACAAGGTGACGCCGCCCCACGCCAGCAGCAGTCCGGCGGCGCCGCCCGCGAGGGAGAGAAGCAGACTTTCGGTCAGCAGTTGACGGAGCAGGCGAACCCTGGACGCGCCCAGCGCGCTGCGGATGGCCACCTCCTTCTGCCGCGCCATGGCTCGGGACAGCAGCAGGTTCGCGACATTCGCGCAAGCGATCAGGAGCACAAGGCCGACGGCCGCCAGCATCATGAACAGCGAGCCGCGGGAGTCGCCAACCATATCCTCGCGGAGCAAGGTTACGGCCGCGCCCACCTTGTCGTTCGAATTCGGATACTGCTTTTCGAGCCGCGAGGCGATTAACTTCAGATCCGCGCGTGCCGCATGCAGGGTGACGCCCGGCTTCATTCTGCCGATGGCGTTGGCCCAGTGGCTCCCTCGAGTCCCCAGGCCCTTGCTATCCATGAGCTGCGGAACCCAGAGCTGCGACTTCCACGGAAAACGGAAACTCGCCTTCATCACGCCCACGATGGTGTACTTTCGTGAATTCAGCTCGATGAACTGGCCCACGGCGTGGGCATCTCCCGCGTAACGGCTCTTCCACAGACCGTAACTGAGGATTGCCACGTCATCTTTGCCCGGCTGATCTTCGCCCGCGGTCCAGGTTCGGCCGAGGAGTGGGTCGACGCCCAGCAGGGAGAAGAAGTTTGCCGCTGTTGGCAGCGCGAGCACATGTTCCGGCCTTCCCTCGGCGCTGAGATTCATATCGTGCGGCCAGGCAAACAGAGTCATGTCCTGGAAGGTGCTGTTTTGCGCCTTCCAGTCGACGAAATCCGGCCCGGCGAACGGATAGCGGCCCGGCGCCGATTCGGTCTCATTCAGGCGGACCAACTGGCCGGGATTGCGATACGGCAGCGGCCGTAGCAGGATGGTGTCGATGATGCTGAAAATGGCGGTGTTGGCGCCGATGCCGATGGCCAGCGTGGCAGCCGCAACCAGAGCAAATCCGCGGGCGTTCCCGAGGTTCCGGAACGCATAGCGCAGGTCCTGCAGTAAGGTGCGCATAGAGTGGTTAGACGCATTTTGGCACGTCCGGTTTGTCCAAGGGAAGCAGATTCGCGTGGAGTTGGTCGGGCGCGGTAGGTTTCTTAAAGGCGGTAGAATCCCTTTCGCAGTATTCTGAGTGTATGCAGGTCTTGCTACCCGACCATGAAACTTGCGCGAGCTACACGATCCGTGGCGAAACGCCCATGGACGATGACGAGTACTACGAGTTTTGCATGAAAAATCCGGATCTGCGCATCGAGCGTGAGGCCAACGGAGAGATTGTCATCATGCCCCCTGCCGGCGGCGAAACGGGATACCGAAACAGCGATCTAACCGGCCAACTCGCCGGCTGGTCGAAGCAGGACGGACGGGGTCGGGCGTTCGACTCCAACACCGAGTTTTTCCTTCCCGACGGCGCTGCGCTCGCTCCCGACGCTTCCTGGGTATTGAAGAGTCGTCTTGCCCAGTTCACCAAAGAACAGAAGAGGCGTTTTCTGCCCCTCTGCCCCGATTTTGTCGTGGAATTGACCTCTCCCAGCGATCGCCTGAGCAAGGTGATGTCGAAGATGAGCGAGTGGATCGATAACGGTGCCGCGTTGGGCTGGTTGATTGACGCCGACCGGCGGACGGTTTACCTCTATCGTCCTGGGAAAGAACCCGAAGAACTGGTGGACCTCGATCATATTGATGGCGAGGGGCCGGTCGAGGGATTCCGATTGGAACTGAGTGACATCTGGGACGGCCTGTAGTACGGTGGCCTGATCTACCTTAAACTCGCCGCCGGAAAGTATAATCCCTGGTATTCGCGCGTCCACCAACCGCGCTGGCCGAAGTGCGTGAAGTGGTAGAGATAAAGGCGCGCGCGGACGTACTTGGGCGGAGCGTTGGGGAACGGGTTGTAACGCAACAGGCGCAGCACGGCCGGCTCACCCTGCAACAGGCGGACCATGAAGTTTTCGAACCAGCGGTTTTGCTGGTAGCTGCCGAGCGCTGCGAACCACATCTGCCAGTCGAGTCGCGGCTGGTGCGGCGCCACCACGGGCGGCGCACGCGGCGGATCACCGGGCTTGTATGGGAACTCGTACGCTTGCCAGGTCACATCATCGTTCGAGCCTTCCACGATGATTTCGGGGCGCGTGGTGGTCATGACTGCGAAGAGTCCATAAGAGTTCACAAGACGCAGGGGGCCGACCGCGTGCAGGATCTCGGCTCCCGCGGGAGGGAGTTCCACCGAGAAGAGTTCCAGGCAGAGAAGGCCGCTGACCACTCCGATGAACGCAACGAGGGCGATGCTGACTGCCCGGTGCATGCGGGAAAACGCGCGGGCCTTGCGCGAAGGCGGGTTTGCCTCCGGCGATGCCGCGCTCGCGCCTTTCGGCTCCACAAAGAGCCAGAGTGTGAGCGCCAGGGCGAGGAGGTTGAAGAATGTGTAGTTGCCGGTGATCAGGATCAGCAGTTGCAGCGCGATGGCGATCCATGCCCCGATGTGGCGGAGGCGCCGGGGCGCGAAGAACAGAAAGGGGACGATCAGCTCCGCCAGGAAGACGAACAGCGTGGAAGCCTTCTGAAAGCCCAGCGGCAACTGGTGCATGTACCATGCAACGGGCGTCGGCAGAGGTTGCGTTTCATAGTGGTAGCGCAGCGCCGTAAGATCGCGCCAGGTGGGGTCGTGGCTTAAGAGTTTGACCGCCCCGCTGAAGAACATCAGGCGGAAAAGCAGCCAGCGGAAGAGGCCCACGCGCACCGCCGAAGTATCCGCGAACAGGGCCAGGAAACCTGTTTCCATCAAAAGAATGTCCCACTGGAAGGAAAGGAAATCCTGGCCCACGGAGCACAGCGACAACCACAAGATCAAACACATGGCCAGCGGCACGCGCGGCCATCGGGCGCAAATCGCCATCGCCGCCGAGACCATCCCCAGGATCCACACGGCCCGCAATGCGCCATCGCTGGAGTCGAGCCACAGCAGCGACGGTACATCCCACCAATCCGTGCGGCCGGTACCCTCCCGCACCGCTTTCAAATAGTCCGCTACCGGCAGAATCCCGTGGCTGCCGAGCAGCCCCATGGCCTGTATCCCAAACGATGCAAAGGCGATAAAGTATACGAAACCGAGGACCGCCAGGAATGTCCGAACCGTCACACCCGGCTCCTTCCCGAGGCTCCGCAAGGCGATTCCCGGCCTCCACAGCGAGTAGATTTGGCTTCCGCTCACCCCCCTAATTCCCCCATTCCAACTGGAAAGTCGCCATTCGATGAATACCTATTTCTTTCAATCGGTTAAACCGGCAAGATGACCTCAAACTGGGAAGGATGCACGTCTAAATGAGCACTCAGCCTTTTGAACCCAAACTCATGCCGCCTGGGAACCTGGTCCAGATCGGTTCTACGATTGAGGACACCATCCAGCAGCGCCTTGCCGAAGAGCGCGCCCGCCTGGAAAAAGAAGCCGGTCTTGTCAAACGCGAGGCCCATCATTTCAAGAAGCCGGTGGAGAAGCCGTTCACCGCGGACCAGCGGCCGAATACCACGCTGCTCTTCGGCGGACTCACTTGGAAGCATGAAAAGCTGGTGCATGGCGCCCTTGAAGGACTAGGGTATCGCGCCGAAGCTGTGCCTACTCCCAACGTGAAAGCCTTCCAGACGGGGAAGGAGTACGGCAACAACGGCCAGTGCAACCCGACCTATTTTACCGTCGGAAACCTGGTGCAGTATCTGCAAACCCTCGAAGAGCAGGGTATTCCCAAACAGGAAATCATCGACCGCTACGTGTTCTTCACGGCCGGCGCGTGCGGCCCCTGCCGCTTTGGCATGTATGAAGCCGAATACCGCCTGGCGCTGCGCAACGCCGGGTTCGACGGCTTCCGCGTGCTGCTGTTCCAGCAGTCGGGCGGATTGAACCAGTCCGATGCCGAAGCCGGCCTCGAGATGAATCTCGATTTCTTCCTGGGAATCCTCAACGCGCTGAACTGCGGCGACGTCATCAACGAAGTTGCGTATGCCTTGCGGCCCTACGAGGCAAATGCCGGTGAGACGGACCGGGTGCTCGACGAGAACATGGACTACATGCACGAGGTGTTCCGTAAGAAGCGGCCGTGGAAGCTGGACCAGGGCTTCGCCAAGTACATGGGCGGCTTCTCCGATACCGCGGAATACGTCGGCAAGTTCGTGAAGCAGTTAAAGGGAGACGACTACGTACCGGCGCTGGAGCGGGCGCGCGACCGGTTCAACGAGATCTCGCTCGACCGCCTGCGCGTGAAGCCCATCGTGAAGATTACCGGCGAATTCTGGGCGCAGACCACCGAAGGCGACGGCAACTTCAACATGTTCAATTTCCTGGAGCGCGAAGGCGCGCAGGTGCTGGTGGAGCCTATCGGCACGTGGATCATGTACATGATTCACCAGGTGGTGCAGAAGTACAAGGACTTCAAGGGGCTGGAAGACGGCACCGTGCTGCCGCCGCTGTGGAAGCTGGGGACGCGCGCCAGGATCGAGTTCGGCTACCGCCAGAAGGTGGCCAAGCTGAAGCTGGCGGAAGCCATCTTCAAGGGCGAATACCACAAGATCGTGAACGCGCTGGGTGGCGTCGCCCATCACCTGGCCGACCAATATGAATTGCAGCGGATCGGTCACCCGTTCTACAACTCGCGCGCCGGCGGCGGCGAAGGTCACCTGGAAGTCGCCAAGAACATTTACTACTCGAACAAAGACCTGGCCCACATGGTGCTGTCGCTGAAGCCGTTTGGCTGCATGCCGTCGACGCAATCGGACGGCGCGCAATCGGCCGTGGTCTCCAATTTCAAGGACATGATCTACCTGCCGGTAGAGACGTCGGGCGAAGGCGAGATCAACGCCCACAGCCGTGTGCAGATGGCCCTCGGCGAAGCCAAGAACAAGGCCAAGAAGGAATTCGCCGCGGCGTTGGAGCAGACCGGACTGACTCTGGACCAGTGCCGTGCCTGGGTGGAAGCGCACCCGGAGACCAAGCGGCCCATGTACAAAGTGCCGCATACCAAGGGTGTGGTCGGCATGGCGGCAAATTTCGTCCACCACATTGCGGATAGGATGAAGAACTAGGTAAGACCGCTCCCTTACGGTCGCGGCTCCGTTGCGATCGTGCTCACTGAGCCGCGGTGCTTGCCGAGCCGCGACCGTAAGGGAGCGGTCCAGCTTACGAGATCGAACATCATGGAAAAACATTTCCTTATCGGCATGGACGTGGGCTCGACCACGGTGAAAGCTACGGTCATTGACGCGGCCACGGACCAGATCCTCTGGCAGGACTATCAGCGCCACGACACCAAGCAGCCGGAAAAGGTTCTGGAGTTCTGCAAGCGGTTCGATACCGAAGTCGAGGGATTCAGCGCGAAGAACTCGCGGATGTTCATCACCGGCTCCGGTGGCAACGGCTTGGGCAAGTTCCTGGGCGGAAAATTCGTGCAGGAAGTGAACGCGGTTTCGCTCGCCGTGGAGAAGATGTACCCGGAGTGCGGTTCGGTGATCGAACTCGGCGGGCAGGACGCCAAGATCATCATCTTCAAGACCGACCCCGAAACCGGCCGCAAGAAGAAGATCCCGTCGATGAACGATAAGTGCGCCGGAGGCACAGGAGCGGTCATCGACAAGATCAACGCCAAGCTGCGCATCCCCGGTGATCAGCTCTGCAAGATGGGCTACAAAGGCATCAAGCTGCACCCGGTGGCCGGCAAGTGCGGTGTGTTCGCCGAGACCGATATCAACGGCCTGCAGAAGATGGGCGTTCCGCCGGATGAGCTGATGGCCTCGCTGTTCGAAGCCATCGTCATGCAGAATCTTTCGGTGCTGACGCGCGGCAACACTTTGCAGCCGGTGGTGCTGCTGCTGGGCGGCCCCAACTGCTACATCGCGGGCATGCGCGACTGCTGGAAGAGCAACATTCCGAGGATTTGGGAGGAGCGCAACACGCCCCTGCCGGAAGGCGTTCCGCCGGAAGATCTGATCAAGACTCCGGACAACGCCCAGTACTTCGCCGCCATCGGTTCCGTGGAATTCGGCAAGACGGAAGAGGACAACGTCGGGCAGTATCTGGGTTACGAGAAGCTGGAGTGGTACGTCAACGTAGGCCGCGAGGAAGAGAAAGCCAAGCGCGGCGGCGGAGGCGGGCTGGCCAAGGACGACGCCGACCTGGCCGCGTTCAAGACGAAATACCGCACCAAGAAGTTCAAGGCAGTGACGTTCCAGCCGGGTGAGGTGGTGGAAGGCTTCGTCGGACTCGACGGCGGCTCCACCTCCACCAAGGCCGTGCTGCTTTCCAAGGACCAGGAACGCCGCATCCTGGCCAAGACCTACCAGCTCTCCAAGGGCAACCCGATCGAAGACACCATCGAGGTGTTGCAGAAGCTGGATCAGCAGATTCGCGAACAGGGCGCGGAGCTGAAGATCCTGGGAGTGGGCACCACCGGGTACGCCAAGGACATCCTCAAAGACGTGATCGGCGCGGATGCCGCGCTGGTCGAAACCGTGGCGCACACCGAAGCGGGGCTGCACTTCTACGACGACGTGGACGTGATCTGCGACGTGGGCGGCCAGGACATCAAGATCATCATACTGAAGAACGGCCGCGTGAAGGATTTCAAGCTGAACACGCAGTGCTCGGCGGGGAACGGGTACTTCCTGCAATCCACGGCGCAGGGCTTCAACGTGCCCGTGGAGGAGTATGCCGATACGGCTTTCGGCGCGAAGGGCTTCCCCTCGTTCGGCTACGGCTGCGCGGTGTTCATGCAGAGCGACATCGTGGACTTCCAGCGCCAGGGATGGAAACCCGAAGAGATCATGGCGGGCCTGTGCAACGTGCTGCCGAAGAATATCTGGCTGTACGTTTCGCAGATTCCCAACCTCTCGGCCATCGGCTCGCGCTTCCTCCTGCAGGGCGGCACGCAATACAACCTGGCGGCGGTGAAGGCCCAGGTGGACTTTATCGAGTCGCGCTTCAAGGGCAAAGAAGTCAAAGCCGACGTCATCGTTCACGAACACTGCGGCGAAGCCGGCGCGATCGGCGCGGCACTGGAGGCCGGGCGTCTGTGGGATAACGGGCGGACCAGCACATTCATCGGACTGGATGCCTGCGCGCACATCAATTACAAGACCACGCGCAACGAATCCACCCGCTGCTACTTCTGCAAGAACAAGTGCCTGCGTACGTTCATCGATGTGAAGACGAACATCGTCAACATCGATTACAAACCGCCGGTCAAGACCAAGGTTCCGCTGGAGGCCGGCGCGCAGCGGCTGATCCTTGCCACTTGCGAAAAAGGCACCGTCGAGAACATCGAAGAGATGCGCGGCATCAAGGGGAACCTCGACAAGGTCAAGAAGGCGAACCCGAACTTCGTAGAGATCGCCGCCAAGGCCGTGTTCCGCGTGCCGGATGCGCCGCTGGTGGCCGATGCCCCGCCCAAGTTCCTGATCACGGCGGCGCAGAAGAAGCGCGCCGAACTGATGAAGAAGCGTTCCTCGATCCGCATCGGCATGCCGCGCGTGCTCAACATGTACTCGCAGACGCCCATCTTCACGGGGTATTTCGCGGCCCTGGGCATCAAGGCCGAGAACATCGTCTACTCGGATTTCACCAGCGAGGAACTGTACAAGGAAGGCGCCAAGCGCGGCGCCATCGACCCGTGCTTCCCCTCGAAACTGGGAATCCCGCACGTGCACAACCTGCTTTACAAGGTGCACGCCAAGAAGCCGCTCGACATCATCTTCTTCCCGATGATCGATTGCCTGACCACCGATTTGCACAATGTTCAGGCGAGCCGTACCTGCCCCACCGTGGCGGCCACGCCCGAAGCGGTGAAGGCGGCATTCACCAAGGAAGGCGATCTGTTTAAGGAGAAGGGAGTCCGCTTCCTGGACACCTTCGTCAACCTGTCGCAGCCCGACATCCTGGAGCGGCAGATGTTCGAAGAGTTCAAAGACATCCTGGGGCTGTCCCCCGAGGAGAACAAGCGCGCGCTGGAGGAAGGCTATCGCGCGCTACGGCATTTCGACAACGTCACCATGCGCGGCGCGGCGCGAGAGGTGCTGGAACAACTGGAGCGCGAAGACCGCCTCGGAATCGTGCTGCTGGGCCGCCCCTATCACAACGACCCCGGCGTGAACCACGAGATCCTGGAGGAATTCCAGAAACTCGGCTATCCGGTGTTCGCGCAGGATTGTCTGCCGATCGACGACGACATTATCTGGCGGCTGTTCGGCGACGACGTGGTGGCGGGAGAGATTCCGCACCCCATGTCGATCGACGATGTGTGGAAGAACTCGTACAGCGAAAACACCAGCCGCAAGGTGTGGGCCGCGAAGTATGTCGCGCGCCATCCCAACCTGGTGGCGCTGGAGCTTTCGAGCTTCAAGTGCGGCCACGACGCTCCCATCTACACGGTGGTGGAAGAGATCGTGGAGCACTCCGGTACTCCCTACTTCTGCTTCAAGGATATCGACGAGAACAAGCCCACGGGCTCCATCCGGATCCGCGTGGAGACCATCGGGTACTTCCTGAAACGCTACCGCGAAGACATGGTGAAAAACAAGAAGAAGGCTACCACCATCGAGCAGCAGCTTCTGGAGTTCGAAGCGCGCCTGCGCCGGCAGATGCTGCGGGAGAAGCTGGAGGACAACGCCTTGGTGCGGGAGTCTTTCCAGACCGGCTCGATGCCGCAGATTCACGTGAGCATCGGGGCGCTCGCGGCGTCGAGGCCGGCGGCGCCGGAGTACGAGACGGTTTCGGGGGATTAGGGCGATTCAAGCGAGAGGTGCAGACGCGAAGTGCCGGCCACTACCGGTAGCGAGCAATCAGGCCGTCAAGACTCAACATCACGCACTGGCAGACGATTGCGTGCTGGTTCGAGGCCAATCTCCGGCTGAATTCCTTTCAGACTCTCCGGTGCGTCCAAACATCAGCTCTTCAGTTCGGCTCGACGACTTCCAAACCAGCGAACCGGTCGAAGTCACGCACGTTGTAGGTGTAAAGCTTCGTCACGCCGTGGGCCAGCATGGTCGCGACAATCTGCAAGTCGAACACAAGCGGTCCTTTCACACCGTTGGTGTTCAATAAAGCAATCAAGCGGCCTGAAACTTCCAGGGAGATCGGTAGAACACGAATGTGCTCGTATCCGAGGAGTGTCTCGATGAACTGGACGGCGTCCAACGGCGCGTAGGGAACCGTCACTCGTTTGGAACTAGTGATTGTTGAATAGAACTCAGTAAGGATCTGCGGCGATATGTGGAGCGTGCCCCGGCTGGAATCCTTCTGAAGCGCCTTCGCTACGTCGTGCCGCGAGTCGTCCTTGAGGGCTGCATAGACGAGGACGTTCGCGTCAACTAAGAACGAATCTCTAGCAGCTAGCGCTCTTCATTTCATAGATGTCGACGCGCCGCAGCGATCCGATTACCTTTCCAGGACCGGAAGGGAGATCCTTGAGCGGTGCGACCGGTTTAGCGCTCTCTGCGCCGTAGCGGCTTTTTAGATTGCGCACGGTTTCTTCGATCGCCGTCGCAACAGGGTCGGGAAGGCCTTCGAGGTCAATTACCTGCGCCATTTCCAATCTCCATCCCGCGAATGGTGGCGGCGCGCAGACTCGAACTGCGGACCTACGGATTATGAGACCGTCGCTCTAACCAACTGAGCTACGCCGCCATCCAGAATCAAGTGTACCAAAGGACCCTGCTTGACGCGATTGGCGGGGCAACCCTGTAAGAAATGCGGGCTTCATTTCAAATGAAAAACTGTGGAAAACTATGTTCTGCGGAGACCCTCCGGCAAGAGTGTGCCATGGAGTACGTTTCTGTGCCCTGCCGAACCGCCTAAACCGTTTCCCCTCAAGAACTTGTTGGGACATGCTGCGGTCTGGGTCAATCCGTGCTAAGTATCGTTTTTCACGATAGTTAATAGCCCTGCAGGCGGAGTTTCGCACAGCTTTTTGCACAGTTTTGTGGGAAATGTGAAAGACCGCAGTGCTGCCAAAAACAGGCCGCACGGGTGCCCACCTAGCCCGATCGGCGGTCCTGCAAACGCCGGCTGAGGGATTCGGGAAGCTCGGCCTCGATCTCGCAATCCGCGCCTGTGTAGCGGGTATCGAGGACGCGTCCGAACTCGTGAAGCAGGGCCAGGGTTGCACCGTCCCCGGCGGACAGGTGAAAGGTGGCACGCACCAGCGGGTCGAGCGGCAGCAACTCATCAATCACGGCCAGAAGCCGGTCGATCCCCGCGCCGGTGAGCGCCGATACGGAAACGGCGCGTGTATTTGCATGGCCGCCGGCTTCGCTCAGCAGCCGGCACTGGATGGTTTCGGCATCAGCGTCAGCGTCTGGCAACCGGTCCACCTTATTGATGACCAGGATCTGCGGAACCTCCGCCGCTCCAATCTCCGCCAGCACCTTGAACACGTGGGTGGTGTGCTCGGCGGCCGCTGCCGACGAAACATCTACCACGTGCAGCACCAGCGCCGCCTCCGTCACTTCTTCCAGCGTGGCGCGAAAGGCCTTCACCAGCGTGGTCGGCAGGTTGCGAATGAAGCCGACTGTATCGCTCACCAGCACGCGGCGGCGGGAGGGCAGCGTAAGCGGCCGCACGGTAGGATCGAGCGTGGCGAACATGCGTGCGTCGACGAGCACCTCAGACCGCGTCAACCGATTGAAGAGTGTGGATTTTCCCGCGTTGGTGTACCCCGCCAGCGCCAGCGTGGCCAGAGGCACGGCGCTGCGGCGGCGACGATGCAGCGCGCGGCCCGCGCGTACACCATCCAGTTCGTCTGCGATCTTCTTGATGCGGCGTGCGATGCGCCGGCGGTCGGTCTCGAGCTTGGTTTCGCCGGGACCTCGGGTTCCGATTCCACCGCCCAGCCGCGACATCTCCACGCCGTGACCGCTCAATCGGGGAAGCAGGTAATTGAGTTGGGCGAGCTCCACCTGCAGGCGGCCTTCACGCGTGCGCGCTCGGGAGGCGAAAATGTCGAGGATGAGCTGCGTGCGGTCGATCACTTTGGCGGCAATCGCCTTTTCCAAGTTGCGCTGCTGCGTGGGGGTGAGGTCGTGGTCGAAGATGACGACCTCCACGGCATTCGATTTCACCGCGGCGGCTAGTTCTTCCACCTTCCCTTGGCCGATGAGCGTAGCGGCTTCCGGGGCGGAGCGGGACTGTACCAGGCGCTCCGAAATCTCGGCCCCGGCGCTGGCAGCCAGCTCAGCCAGCTCATCCAGAGATTCTTCAACCGGAACGGCGCGGACACGGCCCGAACCAGAGGGTCCGCCGCTGCGCGTTTTCCACTCCAGCCCCACCAGGATAGCGCGCTCTCGCAAGGGGTTTCGGAGTGGCGTGTCCTTAGGCCTCCGTGGAATCTGCGTGCACCGGCACTCCGGGCGTGGACCCGCTGGAAGCGCCTTGAGATGCTGCCTGTGAACTGCTATTGTACGAGTGGGACGACTTCTGCGTGACCACTGTAGAGATGGCGTGTTTGAAGATCAGTTGCTCCTGATTGTTGGTCTCCAGAACTAGCGAGTACTTGTCGAAACTCTTGATTCGACCGGAGAGCTTGACGCCGCTCATCAGGTAAATGGTTAGGACAATTTTATCCTTCCGAGCGTTGTTTAAAAAGCTGTCTTGAATATTTTGCGCCGGTTTTTCCATCGCAGGCCCCCAAACCCTTTCGGGAAAGCAAAACAGTTTTGAACGGCGTTAGTATTGTACACTATTCAACCTTGAGGCATGCGGTCTCTAGTACGCCCGGCCGCGAAATCCCGCTCCCTGACGGGACGCGGCTCGGTTTCGACTGCGCGTGTTTGCAGATAGTTACCGGGCCGCGGCCGGCCGGTGAGCGGTTATTGCTCGCTACTCGTCTTCATGATCCGAGGCAGTACCAGAGCCCGGCGCGATAGAGCTCATTCCGGCCAGTTCCGCACGCGTCACCGGCCGGGGTGTGGGCAGGTTTTTCTTATCGACCTTCTTGTCCGGGACGGCGGCGGGTTCCAGGAGGAACTCGCTGGCCGAAGCCAGTTCCTCCTCCAGGTTGAAATCGGGGATGCCTTTCAGGGCGGGAACCTGCGCGATCCCATTCTCCGAAATCACACACTCCATCCCGTTGCGAAGTCGAAAATGAATCTTGAACTGTTTTCGAATCGAAAGCTTGCGCAGCTCCGCGAGCTTCATCGATTGGCTTCCTGGTATTCGTCGACGATTTCGCCCTCGGCGATGCGTGCGGCAATCCGCTCCTGGCAGGACACGCAATAGCGCGCCCACGGCACGGCATCCAGCCGCTTGGCGGAAATCGGCTCTTCGCATTCCAGACAGATCCCGTAATGTTGCCGATCCATGCGATGAAGCGCGTCGCCGATCTCACGCAACAGCTTCATGTCGATTGAATTGCGATTCAGGAAGATCCACTCCTCGTGATGTTGTTGGCTGAGGTCCCCTTCATCTGAGGGAATATCCAACCGCGCTACCACTTGGGCTGCTTTTTGGGCCGACATACTGCGACGGACTTCCTCAGCCTTCGCCTCGAGTATCTTCCTATAGTCTCCGAGTTTGGGCTTGGGTCCGTTTTTCGTAATCATATTCGTTTCTCTGTTTATCCCGATCTCAGCGGGCCAGATGGTTATGACGCAGACACGCCACCAAAAGTTGCAAATCTTGGAAGGAAGTCAACGCGGTGTGGATTGAGCAGGATAACCAGCGGCTGGTAGAAAAGTCAAGTCCTTGCCGTATTTACACACCTTTACAATGGTCGGCGGCGCCCCACGCGCGCGGTGTTTGTCTATCGAATGGCCATGAGGCCGTAACTTCCTCTGCTATTTGGACTTCTGGATGGCCTCGATCAATTCCGGCACCACCTGGAACAGATCGCCAACGATTCCATAGTCCGCGACTTCGAAAATGGGGGCATTCGGGTCTTTATTGATCGCAACGATGATTCGCGACCCCTTCATGCCCACAAGGTGCTGAATCGCACCCGAAATCCCGATCGCCATGTACATCTTGGGAGCAACTGTTTGGCCCGAACTGCCCACCTGGCGCTCCATGGGGAGCCAGCCGGCGTCGCAAATGGGCCGCGAGGCGGCGAGTTCGGCTCCCAAGGCATCGGCCAGCTTCTGCACCAGCGGGATGTTTTCGGACTCCTTGATCCCGCGGCCTACGGAAACGATGATCTCCGCCGCGCCCAAGTCCACGGCCCGCTGCGATTCACGGAAGAGCTCCAGGGGCTTGATGCGGACCTGGCCGGCCGAAATCTGGGGCGCGAACTTCTCCACCGGCGCCGTGCCTGCGATCACACGGTCGGCGCGGTATGCGCCCGCCTGGAAGGAGCCAAAGTGCGGCGCGTCCCCGGCGAAACGCACGTCCACGTTCACTTTGCCCTGAAAGAGCTGGCGAACCAGCACGGCCTGCCCGTTGTCCACGCGATGCGACACCGCATCGCTCACGGCCACACGGTTCAGGGACGTCGCCAGTTTCGGCAGGAAGTCGCGCACCTGGTAGGTGTGCGGGAAAAGCACCATGGAAGGCTTGGCCCGCTCCACAAGTTGGCGGAGGGCGACGGTGTAGGCGTCCGGGGTGTAGTCCTTCAGCAGGTCGTGCTCTACCAGGTAGACTTTTTCGAGCTGCACGGAAGCCAGCTCGGTCGAGAGGCTGGCGATACCCTGCCCCAATACCGCGGCGCTGGCCGTAGTATTCAGTTCCTTCGCGAGTTGCTGGGCCGCAGCCACAGTCTCGAACGACATCCGGTTCCAGGAGCCCGCCCGCTGTTCCAAAACCGCCAGGATGCTCATATGATCCGCGCCTCGAATTTCAGCTTCTCTACCAGTTTGACGGCGGCCTCTTTGGGACTGCCATCGAACAATTGCGTCTGTTTGCTGCGCTCAGGCAGGTAGACCCGGCTGAGCGTGATGCTGGGGTTGGCGGATCCCACGCCCAGGCCGGATGCGCTGAGACGCCGGATCTCTTTGGTTTTTGCCTTCTTGATGCCCATGAGGGTGGCGTAGCGTAGTTTGCTGATACCGGATTGAATGGTCAATAACGCCGGCAGCGGCATCTCGACGTGTTGGAACCAGCCATCTTCCAGTTCGCGCTTCACGCGGATGCCGCCGTCCTGCTTCTCCACCTGCATAATAATTGTGGCGTGGGGCAGCCCCAGCAACTCCGCCAGGATCACGCCGGTCTGCCCGTAGCCCAGGTCGTCGGACTGCAGACCGGTCAGGATCAGGTCGGGCGACTCGGCTTGGAGCGCGGCCGCCAGCAGCCTGGCGGCGGCCAGCGGATCGAACTCGCCGAGGTTCTCCTCTTCGATGTGAATGGCGCGGTCCGCGCCTTTGGCCAACGCTTCGCGAATCGTCTGGGCCGCCCGTGCCGGCCCGGCGCACAGGGCGATGACTTCGCCGCCGTGCTTTTCCTTCAATTGAAGGCCTTCCTCGATCGCGTAGGCATCCGGCTCGTTGATCTCATAGCTGAGATCCTCCTCCTCGATCCAGCGAGCCGAGGAGGCGACCCGCAATTGCGAGTCGCGAGCCGGGACTTGTTTAATAGCAACGACGATTTTCATATGGCGATGACTCCGTGGAGCAGGCCTTCGGGCCTGCCATGCCGCCATTCCCGGCGGCATTCGTTCGGCAAGATATGCCTGCCGGTATGCGGGCATGGCAGGCCAAAGGCCCGCTCCACGTCATTCGTGAAACCTTCTAAAGATCAAACAACCATTCGTGCCACCGAACCCGAAACTGTTCGAAAGCGCGTACTCGATCTTCATCGGCCGCGCCTGGTTTGGCACGTAATCCAGATCGCATGCAGGATCGGGTTCTTCGTAATTGATAGTAGGGGGCGCGACCTGATCGCGGATCGCCAACACCGTGATGCCGGCCTCCAGCCCTCCGGCGCCGCCCAGCAGGTGGCCGGTCATCGACTTGGTGGAACTCACCGCAACCTTGTAAGCATGGTCGCCAAACGCGCGCTTGATGGCCACCGTCTCGACCCGGTCGCCCACTTCCGTGGACGTGCCGTGAGCGTTGACGTAATCCACCTGGTGCGGCTCGATGCCGGCGTCGCGCATCGAATTGCGCATCACACGGTAAGCGCCATCGCCATCGTCTGGCGGCGCGGTCACGTGGAAGGCATCGGCGCTCATGCCGTAACCCACCATCTCCGCCACTACGTTGGCGCCCCGGCGGCGGGCGAACTCCAGTTCTTCCAACACCAGCATGCCGGAGCCTTCCCCCACCACGAAGCCATCGCGATCCAGGTCCCAGGGACGGGACGCGCGCTCCGGTTCGTCGTTGCGCGTGGACAGCGCGCGCATGGCCGCGAATCCGCCCACGCCCATGGGCGTGATGCACGCCTCCGTCCCGCCGCAAATCATGGCGTCGGCGTCGCCCCGCTGGATCAGCCGAAAGGAATCGCCAATGGAGTGCGCACTGGTGGTGCAAGCCGTGGCTGTGGCCGAATTGGGGCCCTTGGCGCCGCTGCGGATCGACACATAGCCGGACGCCAGATTCACGATTGTGGCGGGAATGAAGAACGGGGAAATGCGCCGTGGCCCGTGGTCCAGCAGAGTCTGGTGCTCGCGTTCGATGACTTCGAACCCGCCGATCCCGCTGCCGATGTAAACTCCCACCTGTTCCGCATTTTCCGGCGTCACCTTTAACCCGGAATTCGCCAGCGCGCACTCCGCCGCCACGATGGCGAACTGGATAAAGCGCCCCATCTTCTTGATTTCTTTTCTTTCAATGTAGCGGGCGGGATCGAAACCCTTGACTTCGCCCGCAATCCGGCAAGAGAACGCGGACGCATCGAACTGGGTGATGGGCCCGATACCGCATTTCCCCGCGCGGATCGCTTCCCAGGACGGTTCAGTCCCGATCCCAAGCGGCGTCAGCAGTCCGACGCCGGTAACTACCACTCTTCGCGACAAAACGACTCTCCCTGGTGTGAAAAGCGGTCACTTCTTGGAAGTCTTGTTCTCGATGTACTCGACTGCGTCCTTAACGGTGGTGATCTTCTCGGCATCCTCATCGGGGATTTCGAGTTCAAAGGCCTCTTCGAAAGCCATAACCAACTCAACGATGTCCAGCGAGTCGGCGCCCAGGTCGTCAACAAATGATGCGTTGCTGTCCACCTGGCTCTCATCGACGCCCAGCTGCTCGACAATAATCTGCTTCACCTTCTGCTCAACTCCTGCCATGCTTCCTCCTGGGATATTGTGCGAACGCGTTGATTTTAGCGACCTTCGGGGACTTTCCGCAAGTAACGGACTCAATTCTGCGGCACCGAACGGCCCAGCAATTTTTCGAACCCCGATAGGCCATTGTGCCACGAATCGCTTCCAAAAGTGACGGCTCGGAATCCTTCGATGCCGGTTGAGCCAGGCGAATGGCCCGATTCCCAGGCGAAGGGGGGCCCGAAACGAAGGGAATTCCCGATCTGTGCGGTTCGCCACCCTGAGAACAGGGTTAACAGGACGGTTAACAGGAAGTCCCCGCAAGCGGAACCGGGAGAAAAGGATGTACTGTCATTACGTGGCAAATCTCCAGACATTCGAATCTAAGGAGGATGGGCCCGTGAAACCCCCCATTCTCCGAGCCGCCAAGAGGCATCGCCGCCGGCGGCATGGGATGAAAGGCCAAGAGCTGGTTGAGTTTACCCTCAATTTCCTGCCATTTCTGATCATGATCATCGTATCTTTGGATACTGCGTGGGCTATTTTTGTTCAGTCCACGATGCAACAGGCTGTCCGCATGGCCGTCAGGCAGGGCGTCACGCTCACCACGACAAGTCAAAACCCAGACGGATCTCTAATCATCACTACCAATTTGACCGATACGGTGAAGGGACTGGTTCAGCAGCACGCGGTGGGCCTGCTGAACGGAGCCAAAGGCAAATCCTATATCAAGGTCAACTACTTCGACCGGTTGAATCCGTCGACCGACGTCTCCGGTCTGGCCACCGGCAACAATGGCGGCAACATCATGCAGGTTTCGGTCCGGGGCTATCCGATGTCGCCCTTGATCGCCCTGTTCTTCAGTTGGAAAGGGTCGCCGGACAAAAGACCGATGTCTGTCTCTGTATACTCGGCGGATGCTATCGAACCGATGGGATTATCGGTCACGCCGCCAATTGGCCCTGCGCCGTAGGAGCTTCTCATGAAACGACACGCATTACGAGGAGTATCGACAGTTGAATTCGCCTTCAGCCTGCTGCTGCTTGTGCCGTTGGTGTTGGGTACGGGCGCAATCGGCGTCAACCTGATCCGCACTCTGCAAACCATTCAGTTGGCGCGGGATGCCGGACACATGTTCGCCACTCAGGTGGACTTCTCCATCAACGGAACGACCAACGGAAACACACCGGGGACGGGCAATCAGGCCGTTCTCGGACGGCTCGGAGCGAGCTTGGGGCTAAACACTACAGCCAGCAACCTCGGCAGGGCGGTTGTGATCCTGAGCGCTCTGACCTATGTAGATGACAACACCTGCGGCGCCGCCGCCGGCACCGCCCCCAATAAGGATTGCGGCAACTATGGGCATTGGGTCTTCGTGCAGCGGCTTGTGCTCGGCAAGGCCAGCATGCGGACCAGCAACTATGGCTCCCCCATCATTAACGGGACCGACATCCCCAACAACGTTACCCTGGACAGCCACGGCAGGATTGACGTAACTCAATACGCCAACCTAACCGGTGCAAGGGCCAATTTCAGCAACGCCAACGGCATCATCCCGTATCAAGTGGTCAATGGCAAAGTGTCGGGCTTGCCTTCCGGTCAGCGGGTCTACCTGGCGGAAGCAGCGTCCCTGGGGTGGGCGATGGCGCCGTACGCCGGGGGCTACCCAACGTATTCATTTACGTTCTTTTAATCTTGCCCCAAGCGAAGGAGAAAAACACTATGCGTCTCAGTTCTCGATCCAAACGTCGCCAGAGCGGAGCGACCATCGTGCTGCTCATGGTCATGCTGCCCCTGATGCTGCTTCCTTTGACGGGCTTGGCAATCGACGGCACCAGGCTGTATATTGTGCAGTCGAAACTATCCGCGGCGGTGGATGGAGCCGCTCTCGGCGCCGGTCGTCTGCTGGGAACCAAGGCCGATACCGCCGAGATTGCGGGGGAGTTCTTGAACGCTAACTTCCCCCCGGGATATTGGGGGACCAACGGCCTCGTGCCGGACATAAGTGCCCCGCCCCCTGTTCTGGGAGTGAGCACCATCACCATTAACGCCTCGGTGAATTTGCCGCTCACGTTCGCCCGCTTGATGGGGCAGTCGCAGTCGGTGATCAGCGCCAGCGCCCAAGCCACACGCCGGGTCACCCGCGTCGAACTGGTGCTGGACCGCTCGGGTTCCATGAGTAACAACGATGCCCTTGGCAAGAACGTGTTCAACTACATGAAGTCCGGGGCTAAGTGGTTCACTTCGCAGTTCACTCCAGGGTACGATGAGCTCGGCTTGGTGGTCTTCTCTGGAGGCGGGCTCGTCGCGTACCCGACTGCGCACCCGTGGAACCCCAATCCCAACAGCGCCGGAGGCCCGGATAAGGATTTCGCAATCAACGCGCAACTGGAGACTGGCCCGATGTTCGACTCGCTCAACGCCATGAGTGTGGGTGGCGGCACGGGCACGGCCGAGGCGCTTGCCATGGCGTACATCGAGTTGCAGAAGGCTCACAATCGGGATCTCGTGGCCAACGGCAACGACAATACTCTGAATACCATCGTGCTCTTTACCGATGGCGTGCCGGATGCGATTGCAACGTATGTGAACGACCCGGCAAGCAACTCGCTGGCAGCGGGTAAATGCCCCGGCTATAACCCGGCAACCGGCGTCGCCAGCACCCAGATGCGGGGGTACATCGTAGCGCCGGGTGGTCCCCTTGATTCGCCCCAATGGGGCGGTACCACCAGTTCACAAGGCTTGAAACGGCTGCCCGGCTTCGACACCAGCAAAAGTCTGAATTGGTGGCTGGGGCCCCTCAGCCCAGCGCCACCGGCTCCGCCCGCCGCAGCGTGTAGCTCCGCGAGAACTACCGCGGGGGGGGCCTGCGACAACATCAACGGCGACCCGGCCCCCGCCGTGCAGTCCTGTACATACCTGAAGGGCACTGCTCCCAACCTGCAAGATCTCAAAAACATCCCGGCAAAGGATCTGTACGGCTATTCCACGTCCGGCAACGCGTACACGCACTCGTACCTGTACAATGGCTCCAAATACTCGAGTCCAAACGCAAAAACCTACAATTCATTAGCCCCTCAAGACGGGTACATGCTCGCCGCCGCATCGTGGAATGTCACGGATGCCATCGGCACTGCCATCCGCTCCCAGGTGGCTATGAACCAGATTTACATCACCACCATCGGCTACTCGGGAAACTCCGGCGGCACGGATGTTGGCTTGCTGAATCGCTTGGCTAACACGCCGCTTTCTTACCAGTACGTGAACGATGGCAGCCAGTCGAAGTCCCAGTTCTGGCTCGTGAACAACACCGCCCAACTGCAAGCGGCGTTCGACAACGTAGCCTCCTCGATGCTGCGCTTGTCTAAGTAGCACGTAAAATCGAGAGGCCGAGGATTTCAGCCTCCCACCTACACGTCAGGTGTTTGGAATAGTGGGTCAATCCTAAGATTGGCCCACTATTTGTTTTTGGAGCCTACTCGAGACTCTTGGGCGTAAGCGTCAGCGTGGCCGTCGCGTTGGGGTTCAGATCCACTTCCTGGGCGCGCGTGCGCGACGCCCAGAGTTTGGCAATGCTCTCGGGGCTCCTGTCGATCGTATCGCTAGTCGCCAACACGAAATACTTGCCGGGCGCCAGGCTCGCGGAAGTCCACGTCCCACGCAGGTCGGTCTTGCCGGTGGTCAGGGCGGCGGCGATAGTGGCCTCGTTGGCGGCGCTGGCGGGAATCATTACGATGGAGCATTCCGGCACTGGATTGCCGTCTTTATCGGTGACCCGTGCGCTGGCGGTGCCACCGTCGCGAGCCAGGACGATGCGCAGTCCGGCATCCCCCATGGCGCTTCCCAGGCGCAGAGGCTCGTACAGGATACTGTGGCCGCCGTAGGTGATGTCCTTGATGTACACGCCCTTGGGCACCTCGCTCACCTGGAGGCCGAAGTCATCCATCAGCAGGCCGCCTGGGAGCGAGAACTCGCCGGGGATGGTTGCGTCGACGCTGCCGCGCTCAGTCCGGGTAATGGCTTGGAGCCTCAGGGTGAGCTTGGCATCCAGTGGCGGGTCCGGCGCGGGGCCGTCCCAAACCACCTCGCCCGCCAGAGGAATCCGCGGGCGGGCGATGACGCGAACATTCTGCACATCCCGATCGGCGACCGTAACCACGGTGGAGCCAAAGAAGGGGGCCGCACCAAAAGTCTCCTTAGCGTATTGGTGGACGGTGAGCTCGTAATCGCCCTGGTGCAGGTCGCAAATTCGAATCTTGCCGTCCGGTCCGGGGGTGCCGCCCGGCTGCGTCGAATAGAAGCCGCCGTTGCCGGAGGTTCCGCTGGTGGGCTGCGTCTCGCCGATTTCGAAATGCAGATCCGCGGGACCGCTGCCACCTTCCACCACCCCTTCCAGGCAAAAGGAGGGCGCTCTCACCAGGCGGATGTCCACGCCCTCGCGGAGCTCGCCGGAACTGAGCACCAGGGCCTGGGCGCCATCCATCGATCGGGAATTCGGATAGTAGGTGGGGACCACCGCGGGCCGGCGCAACCTGGGGTCTGCGGGAGCGTCTGAGATGGCATCCAGTCTTCGATACCGCCTCTGGGCGAGAACCAGGTAGGCCCGTCCGGCCTGGACGCGCTCCAGGAGGTACTCACCCTGATCGTCGGTGCTGGCCGCACCCGTGAAAACGGCGCGCAGAGCGCCCGACACGTATTCGCGGGCTACCAGAAAGACCGCGAGCCCCGGCACCGGCTCCTTGTTCTGGTCCACCACCTTGCCCGCGATCCGGCCCGGCAGCACCAGGTGAAAATCGAAGGATTCGAGATCCTGCCCCGCCTGCAAGTCCACCTGCCGTACGGCGAAGGGACCTCCACCGATCCGGCCACCAGGACCTGGGGCATTCGCGGAGATCCGGTACTGTCCAGGCTCCAGGCCGCGCAGAACATAGCGGCCCTGGGCATCGGTAACCGCATGCCCCACACGGGGTCCACCGCGATTCACGTAGATCTCCACGTCCGGCATGGGCGTCCCGGTTCCCGCCGCGGTGACGCTACCGCTGACGGAGCCAGGGGCCGGGGCGCTGTTGGGCTTGGGGTCCTGCGCCAAGGCAACCACGGCGCAAAGCGTAAGGGCGGGCAGCAGCTTCTGGATCATCGGCAGATCCTCCTACTGGTTCTGGTTGATGGGTGGCGCCGGCAGTTCCATATCGGTGGGCGCTCCGGCCGCAATCTGGATTTCGATCATGCGCGCGCGTTCCGAAACCCAACGCGCTTTGGAAGCCTCGCCCGCCGGTTGGGCGGTCAAGCGGTAGGCGCCGGGGCGCAGGCTGCCGAAGACAAACCGGCCATCGGCATCGGGGAACGCAACCTGAACCGGCTGGGCAACCCCGGTTGAATCGGTGGAAACCAGCGCGACGGCAAAACCGGCGGGCTTCGCGGTTCCGGTAAGCTTGCCGTGAAGGGAGCCGGCCGGCGCCACCAGCACGGCCACCGGCGCATCATTCAGGGCCGCTGAGAAATCCAGGATCGCGGGTGCCGGCTGGTAACACGACTCGCCCAGGCGCGATAACACAACCTGAAAGCGGGCGGGCGCGATGTGATCGACGGTCTGCTCCTTCTTGAAGTTTACTTCGGCTTCGCGATCGAGCCTGGTCGCCCAGTCCTCCAGCGCGGTCAGCGTAAAGTGGGCGGTGGCGGGACACGCGCCTTCCGGCAGTTGCGACACCGCGGATTTGAGAATAAAGGAGTGGGAGCGGCCCTTCTGTGCGGAGATGGAAACACCCTCGACGTTGGCGCCGCCGACGCTGACGCGGGTACGGCCAAAGAAAGGCTCCACGCCCAGGATTCCCTTACCGCCATAGCCCCCGATGGGTCCCGACGCGGTGAGATTGTAGGAGCCGGGGGCGATACCGTCGAATTGGAAGCTGCCATCCAGTTTGGTCTCTGTCACCGCAGCGGCGAGAGCCGGCTGATCTTCGGTGGTGAGCGCCAACCAGTATTGCGTCCTGACAACAACCCCGCCAACTCGGTTAAGACGCTCGCCGGCCAGCTCCATTTTCCCGCTGACGCTGTACAGCGTGTTGGGAATGATGGCGAAATCGGTGTTACGGTACTCCTCGCCACCGGAAATCGTAAAGAACTGAGGCCGTGCGTTGGTGGGGTAGAACTGCACCCCCGACCCGAGACCGGCGCGAACCGTGGCGCCGCCGCTGGAACCGAACATCGAAGTAGACGCGCCGTACGAAACCGCCACCGCATACTCACCCGGGGGCAGGTCATGCAGGCGATACTGCCCGCGATCGTTGACCTGGACGTAGTTGCCCTGGCCGGGAGCGAACGCTCGGAGCGGGCCGCCGTCGGCCGGTTTGGGCATGGCGTACACTGCAGCGCCGCGCACGGGCTGGCTCGCGGCGTCCACGACCTGTCCGGAAATTACGCCGCAGCGCACCAGGCGGATCAGCAAACCGCTGGACACGCCGCGGAGCCGCACGGTTGCGCCGATGTAGTTGGGCTTGGAAGCCTCGATGCGGTAGTCTCCGGCAGGGAGACCGGGGGCGGTGAAGCGCCCCGTGGCGTCGGTCTCGAGATCGGCTGCAAGCTGGCGAACACCCACGCGGTAAACGCGCAATTCCACGGAGGCCAGCGGGTTGTTGGAGTGGTCTTCCACCACCTTGCCGTCGAGGGTATCAGCCGCCGCGCTACCGGCGAGCATCGCGAGGAGAACGGCAACGCGGAGAAGCATGGATTCCTCCGACACTACCTTAGCCGATCTGGCAAGCCCCGACAAGGTGGGGCAGGTGCTTCCGCCTGCCGACTGGTGTCTGCCAGCCCCGGTGGGACAGACGATCGTTTTTCGTCGTCTGTCTCGCCCGCTTGCGCGCGGCGCGCAGCGGGAACTTTCGCCGCCGTCGCGGCGTCAATGATGACCATGCACCAGGATGCCCGGTATGCCTTGCGAATGCTGTGCCGTAACCCTGCTTTCACCGCGGTGGCGGTTCTTTCGCTGGCACTCGGGATAGGGGCGAGCACCTCGGTATTCAGCGTGGTGGATCGCATCCTGTTCCGCAGCCTGCCTTATGCGCACGGCGACCGCTTGCTTTCCGTGGGGATCGGCGCACCCGTCCTTCCCTATGAGTTCATTTTCGGCGCCGCCTATCTCGATCTTCGTACGCACCAACAGACCTTCGAAGCCGTCACCTCATGGTCGGGCGTGAATGACTGCGATCTCACCGATGGCGAACCGGTCCGCCTGAGTTGTGCTGCCGTGGAGTCCACGTTTCTTTCCACCGTGGGGATCGCCCCGCTGCTCGGCCGCAGCTTCACCGCCGGGGAAGACGGCCCTTCCACGCCCAAGGTCGCGCTGCTCTCGTACGGGCTGTGGCAGTCGAGATTCGGGGGACGGCCGGACGTATTGGGGCGGACCATCCAGCTCAACGGGCAACCGGCACGCGTGGTGGGCGTGCTGCCGCCGGAGTTCGAGACCCCCACGCTGGCACGTGCGGACCTGGTGATTCCCCAGGGCTTGGACGATGCGACCCTCGAACGCGCGGTTACCGGGAGGCCGTTGCGCGTACTGGCGCGGGTTCGGCCGGGAACGGACCTCGCAGCCGTGCGCGCGGCCGCCGAACTGGCCCTCCTACGCAGCTTGCCCGCGTTGCCCGGTGGAATCGGCAGGGAGCTCAAGCCGCGAGTCCGCACCTTACGCGATTTCCAGGCGGGCGACAGCAGGACGGTCTCCTGGGTCCTGTTCGGTTCGGTAGTGGCGGTCTTGCTGCTGGCCTGCGCCAACCTGGCGAACCTGCTGCTGGCCCGCACGGTGGCACGCCAACGCGAGCTGGCGGTGCGGGTCGCTTTGGGCGCCGGGCGGATGCGGCTGGTTCGCCAGTCCCTCACGGAAAGCCTGGTGCTGGCGGTGCTCGGCGGCGGCGCAGGCGCCCTCTTGGCTGGGGGTCTGTTGATGCTATTCGTGAACCTCGCGCCGGAAGGCATTCCGCGCCTGGCCGAAGCCACGCTGGATGCGCGGGTGCTGGCTTTCACCTTTGGCAGCGCGCTGCTGTGCGGGCTGGCTTTCGGCATCGGCCCGGCGCTTTCGTGTGGGCTGCCCTCGGGGCCGGGAGTGACCGGCGGTCGCGGCTGGGCGCGGCCGGCTCTCATCGTGACGCAGTTCGCCCTTTCGCTCGCTTTGCTGACCGGCGCCGGCCTCCTGGGACGCGCGCTGTGGAGTTTCCAGCACGTGCCGCTCGGCATGGAGACCGAACAGGTGCTCACGGCATCCTTCTCTCTCGCCCAGCAACGGTATCCGGATGCGGCGCGGCAATTGGCATTCTCCGAGGCGCTCGAGGAGCGGCTTCGGAATTCACCCGGAGTGGTGGCGGTGGCCTTGGGCGACTCCCACCCGCCCAACGTTCCCCTGAGATCCAAACCGATGTACGGCCTGGAAATCGATGGCCGCCCTCCGGACCCGGCGCGTCAGGGAACCGTGGTGTGGCGGGCGGTAACCCCCGGCTACTTCCGCGCCCTGGGAATCCCCGTCCTGCGCGGGCGCGCCTTCACGGAACAGGATCGCGACCCCGGCCGCGAGGTCATGATGGTGAGCGAGTCTCTGGCGAAGCGGCTGTTTCCCGGCGGCGATGCCCTGGGCCGGCTCATCGGGAAGGCCAGCATCGTGGGGATTGCGGCCAACGTGCGCAACAGTGGCGGAACCGCCGCGGACGATCCCGAATACTACGTGCCTCGCAGCCGCGCGGCTAACGCGCCGGTCTATCAGTATCCCGACGAGCTTCGCCGCGCCTGCGCCATCGTGCGCACGCCCTTGGCCACGGAGGTCGCGGCGCGTGTGCTGCGCGATGCCGTCCGCGGGCTGGATGCCGCGCTGCCGGTCCAGATCGAAACCTTGTCCCAGAGCACCAGCCGGCTTGCCGCCCGCCCGCGATTCAACGCCATGCTGATCGGTCTGTTCGCCGCCATCGGGCTGGCGCTGGCCGCGTTCGGCTTGTATGGCGTGCTCGGGTATGTAGTGGCCCAGCGCACCCGCGAAATCGGCATTCGCATGGCGTTAGGCGCCACGCCCGCGGCCGTGTCTCGTATGGTGCTGGGAAGCGCCGGCCGTTGGCTGGCCGCCGGTCTGGTTTGTGGACTGGTGCTCTCCGCTGCGATGTCGCGCGCGTTGCATGCCCTGCTGTACGGCGCCGTCTCCGGACACGACGCGGCCGCCTGGACCTCTTCCGCGGTCGTCCTTCTGCTGGCGGCCCTAGCCGCGGCCTGGCTGCCCTCGCGGCGCGCCTCGCGCGTGGACCCGATGGTGGCTTTGCGCCATGAGTGAGGAGGGCCAGCGCCAGCGTTCGCAAGACGCCGTTAGACCCGCGCAATCCATACTGTCGCGGTACAATCGTTTCGGAACATGTTGGATCTGTTCGAGATCGCTCGAAACAACCGAGACGCACTGGAAGCTCGATTTGCAGCGCTGAAGTCGAGCGCATCACCTGATGTCGCAGGTTCACTGCAACGGTTTGCGGATGCCGTGCTCAATAACGGACGCGTATCTATAAACATGCGGCCAATGCCGCTGCTCAGCTTCCTTGTGTCGGGCTTTCACCAGAACATTTATGAATGGTCTCGCAGTAGAGGAGAGGAGTCCGGCAAGCCACCCGAAGACATCATCCGCGAGAGGCTCGGAGCGTTCTATTCCAAGAGAATTGCCTTTGATCGGTACTTCGCAAATGGGGAAACCTTCCGGTACGGGGCACTAAACATCGGCGGTACCGGAGCGAAGGTGTACGGTGATTACTGCGCGATCCTTCTGAATCGCGCGTTCGATGGTCCGGAGATCGCATACCTCAAGTCGGATAGCCTAAAAACATATGTCAAAGCGGATGGCGCTGTGGACGAAGGCGTCCTGAGAGAAGATGCCGCTCCGCATTCACATCGCCACGCTTCCGCTTGCCTCAAGTGTGCGTCGGAGCTGGCAAAGACTGCCGAGGAAGCCTGGGCGGCTCTCCTCTGTTCGGATTCTGACTTTGTTGAAGCAGTTTTCTCGGCGCAGATTACTCCGGGCGAAGTGGAGGCGATCAGAATTGAACGGAAACAGTACCGGGAACTGTTCGAGTACGGTTTTGAGAACTTTCGCGAGAAGCTCACCGACGAGAGAAGGAATCTGGTCGAAGCCTTCGTTTTGATCAAGCGACTCCTGCGACAGAACAGTATTCCTCTGGAGGTCGTCCCGAATGCTTGAACTGCTGGCGATTGCGCGGGAAGACGGCTGGGCGTTCGTCAGGCAGGATGAACAGTTGATGCTCGTCAAACCTCCGTATCGGCAGTCGAATCTAGCCCGTGTCTCGGAGGAGATTCTCGAAAAGGCTGTCTCCGTGCACGGGTTTGAGCCGATTCAACAGACCTACCCCGGATGGGCGCCCCTGATCCAGTTCCTCCGTGCCGAGTTGTCCAAAGTACATGAATCGAAGTTAGGTATTCTTGGTGACGCCGAGCTCAAATTTGAATTGCTTCGCGATGCGCCCCGCGAGATCCTGGAAGACTACCTTCACCGGACTGAGTCTGAACTCATCCCAAATGGGGAGTTCAGCGCCGCGCTTGACTTGACTACGGTGCTGATGGGAATCGACACAATCAGGCAGGATGCCACCCTGTACTCGCGCGCCATTGCCCTGCTTCAGCAGTGTAACGCCGGACTGGCGGCAAACGGGCGCGTCAGGGCCGAACTGACTGCCGAAGGCGTGGTGCGACTGTTCCCGGCTGTGGCTAAGAAGTATCCAGTGGCATCCGTGATGGAATATATGCGGAACGTCGCCGACCGCCACCAGGTCATGCCGGTGGGAGCGGCCTAGTTGCTCCGTGACGACGATTACCTTTTATTCATACAAGGGTGGCGTCGGACGTAGTCTGGCCGTTGCAAACGTCGCGAAATACCTAGCCAGATTTGGACAGCGTGTGTTCGCTATCGATTTTGACCTAGAGGCCCCTGGTCTTCACTATAAGTTTGCTCTGGACGGCGCGAACGGCATCGCCCAGATCAAACAAGGTGTAGTGGACTACATCTCGGCATTCCGGGCCAGCGGGCGGACTCCCGACTCCCTTTCCGACTATGTCGTCCGGGTCGAAGGCCCTGACAAGGAATCGTCGTCGGGCCGGATATGGTTGATGCCAGCCGGCAGCGTGCCGTCTGCTTCCTATTGGCGTCATCTCGCGCAGATCAGTTGGCATGACTTGTTCTATTCCGATTCCGCTCCAGGCGTGCCCCTTTTCTTGGAATTGAAGCAGCAGATTGAACAGCAGTTCAAGCCCGACTTTCTGCTTATCGATGCCCGGACGGGAATCACCGAGATCGGAGGAGTCGCCACGACCGTCTTGCCGGAGAAGCTGGTCTGCCTGTTGATGAAGAATCGCGAGAATCTGGATGGCGCCCGCGAAGTGCTGAGAAGCATCAAGCGAGTTCCCAAGTTGCCAGGCCAGCCCGACATCGAGGTCGTTCCCGTGCTGACGAGAATCCCTGAAATCAGTGAAGCCGGGCGGGAACAAGAGGTCATTGCACAGGTGCGCGACTTTCTAAACGAACCAGCGCCCGACCTTTCGATGACCCTGAATATCGATCAGGTCTTCGTTCTTCATTCGGAGCCCGGTCTCGAACTTGCCGAAGCGCTTCGCATTGGAGGAGAGATGTCAGCCGCGCAGTCCCCGCTTCTAAGAGATTACCTGCGGCTTTTCTCGAGGTTGGTGCCAAGAGAGGTCATCGAACCGTACGTCGTTCCGCTGGTGCGGGATGCGCTCGGTAGGAGCTTCGACGATCCTTCCGCCGCCGAGAAGGATCTGCAGGTGCTAATTGATTACAGTGGGCACGTAGAGGCCTATCGGGGGCTGCTGAACTTGTACCGGGAGCGAAGACCTGGCGAAGCGCTTCGGACTGCAGAAGCATTGTGGCGGGCTGGGGGAGGGGTTCACGACGCCGTTTCCTGGTATGTGGTGCAAAAGTGGTTCCCGGGGATGTCGAAGAACTACAGGGTGCAAAGAGCTGGGAAACTTTCCATTGAACTCGATATTGTCGCGGAAATGTGGAGATCCGCGGGTGCTAACGATGTTGAGGTTGGCCTTGAGCTCGCCGAGGCGTTTGCGTCCGGCAAGGATTTCAAAGCGGCGGCTGGCATACTTCAAAGGCTGCTTGAGAACGCGGGTTCGGTGCCCCAGGAGGCTCTGGTTGTTCGGTATCTCCAGTTGCTGTTGCAGTCGAGCGATTTGCAGGCAGCAGTTTTTGCCGTCGAGCAATATGGCCATGCATTTAGGGAGAGCGCCGATTTTCTTCGGGAAATGGCTAGGGTGATCATTCAGTCAGGCAGCAAGATGGCCTTGGCAAACTTCCTGGACCGCGGCGAGTTCAGAGTCGACCTGCTCAAGGATCGGGATCCTGTTGTGTACTCCGAGCTGCTTGCCTGCGCGGGCCGACAGAGTGAATCGGAGAAGTCTTGAGTGCTTATTGTCGCGACGTCCTAGTTCCTAGTTCCTAGTTCCTAGTGGATCCGCTTTTCGAACCTGGCGATTTGATCGCATGGTAAGGGACATCCGATCGCCGTTGGATCATCATAGCCCCCACAACCGGGAACTTCTCCAACGCCTGCGGTGTCAACCTACATCAGCCTTACGGCTTGACCTGAAAGGCATGATTGTAGATACCCCATCGCCCGTCCTCGAGGCGCAGGAGCTGACCAAACGCTACAGCGCCGTACTTTGCCGTCCAGGATATCAGCTTCACGATCCGCTCCGGCGAGATCCTGGGCGTTCTCGGGCCCAATGGCTCGGGCAAGAGCACCATCGTCAAGATGGTGACCGGCCTCGTGGAACCTACCCGTGGAGCGGTCCTTTTTCACGGCGAACGCATCGGCCGCGAGCTGAGCGCGTTCAAGAGGAGTCTGGGTTACGTGCCCGAGCAGCCGGATCTGTACGGGTTCCTGACGGGCTGGGAGTATCTTGACCTGGTAGCCACCCTGCGGGGACTGGACCGCCGCCGCTTCCGCGAAAAGGCCTCGGCCATGCTACACGGTTTCACGCTGTACCCCAGCCGGGATGTGCCCATCGGATCCTACTCCAAGGGCATGCGCCAGCGCATCGTGTTGATCGCGGCGATGATGCACGATCCCGAGCTGCTGGTTCTGGACGAGCCATTCTCGGGCCTCGACGTGACCAGCGCGCTGGTGCTGCGGAGCGTCATCGCCCGGCTGGCCGCCGCGGGTACGGCGATCTTCTTCTCCTCGCCGGTTCTGGAACAGGTGGACCAACTCTCGACCCATTTGGTGGTGCTGAAGCGCGGGGCCGTGGTGGGGCACGGTTCCATGGAGGAGATGCACGCCGGTTTTGCCGGACTCGGCCTGGAAGCCGGATTCATGCAACTAACGGAGCAGGTGGATGCGGATCGCATTGCGCAGGATATTGTTTCCGCGGTTCGTGCGCCGGCCCATTAACCGGTTCGCTCGAAGCCCTTTCGGCCGGCTCGTGCGCCATTTTCTCGCCCGCATGGTAGCGCCCTCCGGTTCCGCGGGCGAGGATTCCGCCTCCACGGAATTCGAGCTCGGTGTAGGCGGCCTGCTCGGCCTTTTGGCCGCTCCGGGCGCGTTCGGCTGTTTCCTGATGCTCGACAAGTACTCCAGCTTTCTGAACTGGCTGCGCGGCCGGTTGCATCAGGATTTGCTCCTGACCTCGCTGCCGGACAAGTACCTGTTCCTCTCGCTGGCGATGGCCGTGACCGGAATCGTGACTGTTCTGAAGTGGGACCAGATCCTGCCGGACTCCCAGGATTACCTGAACCTGGCGCCTCTGCCCATTCGCCCGCGGAACATCCTTCTGGCCAATGCGGCCGCCATCCTGATCGCGGTGGTGACGGTGGCGGTGGACGTCAACGCCCTACCCGCGGTCCTTTTTCCCCTGTTCGTGACGGCGGCCGCGCACACCTCCTTCGCGGGCACTGTACAATTCGTGGCAATCCATGCGGCCTCGGTTCTGCTGGCCAGCTTCTTTACGATCTGCGGCGTTTTCGCGCTGCTGGGGACGCTTTCCGCGCTGCTGCCGCGCGAAGCGTTCCGCGCGTGTTCGTCGTGGGTGAGGGCCGTCATCCTGTTGGCCTTGCTCGCCCTGCTGCCCACCGGCTTTGCCGGCACGGCCCTGGTTCGCAGCCTCGAACATGACCCCCATTCGGCCCTTCGCTTTCTGCCGCCGCTTTGGTACCTGGGGCTTTACCAGAGTCTGCAACACCGCGCGTCGCCGGTCCTCGCGGCCTTGGGGCAGAGGGGACTGGTGGCGGTTGGGGCGGTGTTCGCGCTGATGGTGGTCTCCTATGCGCTCAGTTATCGACGGCGATTTGCCGGCGTGTTGGAAGGCGGGCGGCGGCCTGCGGAGCAACGGCTCTTCGCGGTGGTCCTGTTTGTGCTGGACCTCTTTCCCCGGCGGGCTTCCGGATTCCAACGGGCCTGTCATCGATTTGTGGTCCGTGCCCTGCTGCGGAACGAGACCCATCGTCTCGCGCTGGCGGTGCCGATCGGGCTGGGATGGATGCTGGCCTTCCAGGACATCCACAGCGCGCCGCCACCCGTGCTGTGGGGCGCCCCTCCGGCGGTCGAACTGCTCCGCGCGCCGCTGGCCGCGGCGTACCTGCTGATCCTCGGCTTGCGGCTGGCGTTCGAGCTGCCGGCCGGCGTTTCGGCCAACTGGATCTTCCGCGCGATCCTGGATCCTCGCGAAAACGAAACGCTACCCGTGGCTCGGCTGGTGATCGTGAGCTTCCTCGCTCCCGTGGTGTTGCTGCCGGCCTTCGTGCTCTCCTATACGACCGCCGGCTTCCCTTCTTCCGTGCTGCAGACGCTGTATGTGCTGGCGCTCTCGCTGTGCCTCATCGAAGTTCAGTTAGCGGGCTACCGCAAGGTGCCGCTGACCTGCCCCGTGCCCGGCTTCCGCGACAACCTGCTGATGCTCTGCCTGATGCAGTTCCTCGGCTATGAAGCCTTCACCCGCGGCGGTGCCGGCTTGGAGCTCTGGATGTTGCTTCACCCCGCGGGCTTCCTGCTCGTGCCGGCGTGGATGGCCGGAGCCTGGTACTGGAATAGGCGGCGGATTGAGGAGGCCCGAGAAGCCGGTGAGTTGGAAGAGGGCGTGACGTTCGAAAATGCCCCGGTGCGCGTCGTGGAAAGGCTGGACTTGTAGGGCCGGCGACTCGCCCGTGCTGCTGGTGGCCGAAATCCACCACGAGCGGTGGATTCCGGCCAGCCAGACCCGACCCTGAACCTATTACTTTCAAGAGCTTAGCGGCCAAGAACGATTGGTGAAACAGATGCATTGGGGAGACACGTCGAACAGCTATGAGGCAGTGCACTATGAGCCCAATTACAATTCTTCCGTTCCGCCCTTCCCGACTCAGTATCACTGTTCTATTATTGGCCACATCCGGCCTGGTGTTGGCTCAGGATCAGCCGCCCACATTCCCTCAGCCACCGGCTGGCGGCTGGCGACGCGTGGGTGATCCGCCTCCTCCGCCGCCCGCTTCGGCTAAGACACCGGCCACGCAGGCACAAGACCCGGCAGAACCTACGGACCGGAGCGATGCGTATGGCCAGCCGAACCAACAGAATGCGCAGCCGATGCAGTCGAATGCACCAGCGAATCCACAACTCACCCCGCCCACGGCTCCTCCGCGGGCCCGGCCGGCCTATGGGCTTCCCGCGGAAGTGACCCTCAAGCCCGGCGTTTTCGTTACGGTACGCACCAATCAACCGCTGTCATCGGACCACAACCAACCCGGTGACGCGTTCTCCGGCACGCTGGTGCAGCCCGTGGTGGCGGATGGCGTGGTCGTGGCCCAGCGCGGCGAGACCGTTTACGGCCGTGTGGCGGAAGCGCAGAAAGCGCATGCCGGAAACAGTTCGAGGCTGGGGCTGGAGTTGACCAGCCTGACGCTGGCCGATGGCACGCAGGTTCCGATACGTTCGCAATTGGTTGCCCGGCAAGGCAGCACCACGCCGGCCGGAGACCAAGTGGGCATCGTGGCGACTACGACGGTCGTTGGAACGGTCGTGGGCGCCGCCGCGGATTACGGCCGGGGCACGGGAGCAGCGATCGGCGCGGGCGCCGGAGCTGTTGCCGGCATCATCGGGGTGCTCCTGACGCGAAACCATGCCACCGTGGTCTACCCGGAAACAGCTTTGACTTTCCGGATCGAATCGCCCGTAACCGTCAGCACAGCCCTTGCGCCGCAGGCCTTCCGGTACGTGGGTCCTGACGAATACAGCCGTCCCGAAGAGATGCAGTTGCGGCCGCGACCCGTTGCACCGGTGCCCGGGTATTACTATGGCCCCGGATACTACCCTGGATACTATCCCTCCTACCCGTATTACTGGGGTCCTTCGGTATCGCTGTTCTGGGGCCCGGGTTATTTTTACGGCCGCGGATACTATCGGCGCTGGCGCTAGTGTTAAACGGCAGCCGATGTAGCGAACTGGCACGCGGTAGCGGTTACCATCGAACGGGCGCAGATCCTTGCGGACGAGAGCATCGACAGAGTCGCGGTGATCGGGAAGTACTGCCGCCACCGGGAGCAGCGACTCGTCGATGAATCGTTGGTCGGGAACCCGAACGAGCGAGCTCAACCTGCGGACGACAATCCAACTGACCGAGTCCTCTCCTGCTTGCGCCGCAGGGCCAGTAAGTGTGGTGAGTGCCGAGTGTCAGTCTCCCGCCTCATCCGGGGTGTCCGACACTAAGTCCGGCCACATGGATGCAAGTGACTTACCACACGCTAGGTCATTTGCTTACTTGGCCTGAGGCATTGTAGGAATCTTCAACAGCGGCAGTCTGCCGCACCGTTGACCCGCCGCCGGGTGACAGAAATGCGCACCAATGGCAATCAGCTAACACTAACAAAAATCAGTAACTTGAATTCGCCGTCGTGCACCTAAGGTGTAAGCCGCGCGCGATGAACCTTCGACTGGATCGATCGACATTCAAATTGTTAGTCCTCCTCCTGTGCGGAGCGGGTGCGGCTCGGTGCCAGTTCTCGCCGGGGCCGCTCTCGAAAGCCCACCATACGCTGGACGGTCCCACGCATTGCACGAACTGCCATCTGGCCGGCGGAGGGCAGCGCAAGTTCAAGTGCCTGTCCTGCCATGCCGACGTCCGGCAGCGGCTGGCCGACAACCGCGGACTGCATCCGTCTCTCGTCGGGAAGGGGCGTCCCGACGAGCAGTGCGCGAAGTGCCACTCCGAACACAACGGCGAGAACTTTGTGCCCATCCGTTGGGACGTAAGCAAGGAGGAGTTCGATCATCGCAAGGCCGGCTATCCGCTGGAGGGTGGCCATGTGGGGCTCAAGTGCGAGCGCTGCCACAACCCGGAACGGATTCCGGCTGCTGCCAGGAAGGGCATCCTCATGAAGGACCTGAAGCGTACTTACCTGGGCCTGAATCGCGAATGCATGACCTGCCACCAGGACGAGCACCGCGGACAGTTGGGAACTTCCTGCGAACGGTGCCACGCGGTGGGGCGCTGGAAGGACGTCACCCTTTTCGACCACTCCACCACGAAGTTCCGCTTGACCGGGGCTCACGAAAAGACGCCTTGCCAGAAGTGCCATTTCACGTTGCCTGCGGCGGGCGCATCGAAACCCTACATTCGGTATACGGGAATTGCCTTCGCGCAATGCGGCTCGTGTCACAAGGACCCGCATCGCGCGGCGTTTGCGGCTCCTTGTAGCTCCTGCCACAATGACGTGGCCTGGAAGCCGGCCCACGGCACCACCGTGTCCTTCGATCACTCTAAGACCAGGTACCCCCTGCTGGGCAAGCACGACGGTGTTGCGTGCGATAAGTGCCACCGGACGTCGGACTTCAAGGCTCCAGTGGCCCATGAGCAGTGCGCTTCCTGCCATAAGGACATCCACGGAGGGCAGTTGGCAAAGCGGCCGGATCGCGGAGAATGCGGCAGTTGTCACACGGTGGAAGGTTGGAAGCCGTCCACATTCACGGCGGCCGCGCACGCCAACAGCGCTTATCCGCTGCTCGGAAAGCACCTGTCGGTCACTTGCGACAAGTGCCACCCGCCGGCCGGGGCGGCCACTCGGTACCAGGTGAGTTTTGCCCTCTGCGCCGACTGTCACCGCGATCCGCACGCGGGGCAGTTTCCCAAGAGCAAGTGCGAGGATTGCCACACGGTGGATCGGTTCCAGCCCGCCCGGTTCACGCTGGCGCGACATAACCAGACGCGGTTTCCGCTCCAGGAAGCACACGTGGCGGTGGCTTGCTCCGACTGTCACATGAAAACGCAGTCATGGCCGGTGGCGCATGTCGCGTATCGATTTACCGACTTATCCTGTACGGGGTGCCACCAGGACCCGCACCAGAGACAATTCCACGACAGCCGCTGCGAGGACTGCCACAACCAACAGGCGTGGCGCGACGTTAACAGATTCGATCACTCGAAGACTCGCTTTGTTTTGACCGGCGGACACCGCGGCGTGGCATGCGACCGCTGTCATCGTTTGACGCCGCTCTCCACCGGCCTCACGCGAGCTGTCTTTCACAATGCTCCGACGGCTTGCGATGGCTGTCACGAGGACGTCCACTTTGGTCAATTCCTCACTGCAACACAAAAGCCCGAGTGCGGCCTCTGTCACAACGTCAATCGATGGAAGGCTGCACTCTTCGACCACGAAAAGACCCGATTCCCACTTACTGGAGCGCATGCCATGGTAGGGTGCCGGGACTGTCACAAGAACCAACACGAAGTAAGTGGACGGGTGGTGCTTTTCTACAAGCCCACGCCCACGGAGTGCTCAGGCTGCCATGGACCGAAAATCTCGAATTAGGCTGTATTGGGCGATCGTAGTAGTTGGTGGCGCGACGTGGGCGCTGGCCCAGAACATGCAGCGCGGTCCCGCGCGCACGCCCCACGGCCAGCTCACGATCCCCTGTAGCAGTTGCCACACCTCCATCAGTTGGTCGCCGTTACGGGCGGTTCTGGAGTTCGACCACAATCGGGAAACCAGGTATCCTCTGCATGGCATGCACACCAAGGTGGAATGCCGGCTTTGCCATGCCAAATTGGTCTTCCGCGACGCCTCCACCACATGCGCCGGCTGCCATGCGGACATTCACCGCCGCCAGTTCGGGGGGAATTGCGAGCAGTGTCACACGGTGAAGGGGTGGCAGGTATCGACCAAGGCGATTCGCGAACATTCGCCGCGGTTTCCGCTGACGGGCGGACATGCCGCCATGGATTGCGAGGCCTGCCATCGAGGCGCGGCGGCGGCGCAATACGCAGGTCTCTCCACGCAGTGCGGATCGTGCCACATCGCCGACTACACCAACGCGAAAACGATCAACCACCGGGCGGCCGGATTCTCGGTCTCCTGCGACACCTGCCATAAGCTGGACTCGTGGTTCACGGTCCAATTCGACCATGCGCGGTTCACCGGCTTCGCGCTGGTCGGGTCGCATGCCCGGTTGGCGTGCTCCGACTGCCACGCCGGCAACCGCTTCCAGGGGACTCCTGCGGACTGTTACAGTTGCCACACTAAGGAGTACGCGGCCACCACCAATCCGAATCATGTGGCCGCCGGCTTTCCAACTAACTGTTCGTTGTGCCATGGTTCGGACAACTGGACGACTTCCACCTTCAACCACGCCACCACCAAATTTCCGTTGACCGGCACGCACGTGACGACTCCATGCGCGCAATGCCACATCAACAACATTTTTGCCGGGACCCCGGTGCAGTGCCAGGGATGCCATCTCGCCGATTTCAATAAGACCACGGATCCGAATCACGTGACCGCCGGATTCCCGCAGGATTGCTCGCTCTGCCACTCGACGACCAACTGGACAGGGGCGCTGTTCGACCACTCCAAGACCGGCTTCGCCCTGACCGGCGCGCACGCACCGTTACAGTGTGCGTCCTGTCATACCAACGGGCAGTTCACGGGACTGAGCGCGGCGTGCGTTTCGTGCCACCTGACGACCTTCAAGAACGCGACGAGTCCCAGCCACGTCACGGCGGGGTTCCCCCAGACGTGCGAGGTTTGCCACAGCACGACCGCGTGGTCGCCGGCTTCGTTCAACCATAGCACCACGAAATTCCCGCTGACCGGGGCCCACGTTACCGTGGCATGCACCAGTTGTCACATCAATAACGTCTTCGCAGGGACGCCGACGGATTGCTATTCCTGTCACAAGACGGAGTACCAGACCACTAACAATCCGAATCACGCGGCTTCGGGTTTCCCACCCACGTGTGCGAGTTGCCACACCACCACGGCGTGGACCGGGGCCACGTTTACCCACAACCAGTTTCCCATCTACTCGGGCACCCATGCGAAAGTGTGGACCACCTGCGGGGACTGCCATGCGAACTCGAGTAACTACCAGGTGTTCTCCTGCATCATGTGCCACACTCACACCCAGTCGGCGACCGATCCGCACCATCGCGGAGTACGGAACTATGTGTACGCTCCGACGACGTGTTACTCCTGTCATCCGACGGGCCAAGGGGGCCGGTGATGAAGGCTCTTGTGAGTTGGATTGTCCGCCTTCTGGTGCTCGTTCTTCTGTCGCAGGGACTCTGCCTCATGGCCGCGGAGGCTCCGGCGTCGTTTCACATCAAGTACGTCGCTGAAGGGGTGGTCTATATCGATGGAGGGCGTGCGGCGGGGCTGGCGGAGCAAATGAAACTGACCGTGCGCCGAGACGGCCAGGACGTGGCAGAGGCCGTAATCGTCTCGGTGGCCGAGGCTTCGGCGGTTTGCGAGATCAAAGAGACCAAGATGGCCGTACTGGCCGGAGACCTGGCGTCGCTGTTGTCGGATGATGCGCAGCGGAGTCAAATCCTCAAGGCCGCGGGGGCCAGCTCCCACTATGCCCAGACGATCTCGTTTAGCGAAGGGGATCCGTTGGAAGAGGAGATTCGCGACTATCTTCCGCGCCCCAAGTTGCCCGAGATCAATCGTATTCGCGGACGCATCGGATTCGAGTACACCGGCATTCAGGACCAGGGCGGATCCGGCGCAGGGTCGTCGGAGTACGGACTGGTGCTGCGGGCCGACATGACGAGGATTGGCGGCACTTACTGGAACTTGAGCGGGTATACCAGGCTCCGGCTGACTTCCAGCTCGGCCGCATCGCAGCAGCCGACCCTGAACGACTTACTCAATCGCACCTATCACATGGTGTTGACTTATCAGAATCCGCAATCCAACTGGACCGCGGGCTTTGGACGCTTCTATCTGCCCTGGGCCGCCAGCCTCAGCACCATCGATGGCGGCTACCTGGCCCGGCGATTTGGGAAGGCGGTGACGGTCGGGATGTTTGCCGGGACCACGCCCGACCCCACTTCCTGGAACTACAACCCCAACCGCGAAATGGCAGGCACTTTCGTCAGCCTGGAGGGAGGCAGCTACGAGAACTTCAGGTACATGAGCACCACGGGGTTCGGGGTCTCGAGGCTGAGTTGGAAACCAGAACGCGAGTTTGTGTTCTTCGAGAACAGCTTTTCCTGGAAGCGGTACTTCAGCGTCTTTCACAACCTGGAAGTGGACCGTTGGCAGGCCACATTCCAGCAGCCGACGGCGAGCGGGACTGGGGTTGCGCGGAGCTTCGTGACCCTGCGATTTGAGCCCTACCGGTTTCTGGCCTTCGACCTCAACGACAACTACTTTCGGAGTTACCCGACATTCACCCCCCTGCTGGTGGGCACCGGTCTGCTGGACAAGTTCCTGTTCCAGGGGTTGAGCGGGGGCGTGCGGCTGGCCCTTCCCTACCACGCCAGCGTCTACGTCAACCTGGGCAGAAGCAAAGGAAACAGCGACCCGAGCTCATCGTGGAACTATCTATATGGACTCACCCTTGCGGACGTGCTGGGTACGAGTATCCGGACGGACGTTCATTACTCTCGATTCAACAGCTCGTTCGGGCAGGGAAACTACCAATCGCTGTCACTCAGCCGGCAGATGAACGAGTATCTTCGGCTGGAGGTTATGGCAGGACAACAGAACTTTATTTCCGCCCTCACTACACAAACCCGGGCGCGCTTCGTAAGCGGAAACCTGGACTGGTCGTTCGCGCGGCACTACTTTTTGGGCGGGGGCTTGATCGTGTATCGGGGACAGAGCCAGAACTACAATCAGACGTCTTTCACTTTGGGGTACAGGTTTTGAAGATGAGGATTTGGATGGCATTGTCACGGCTTCTCGCGGTCGCGATGCTCTGTCTGTCGCCGGCTTCCGCGCAGGAAGTACTCCAGCACACGGGGAAGGCGCTGGAGAGCTTCTGGGATCGCCTCTCCCAGGTGAACTGCGTGGAGACCGTTCAACAGGCGAAGTTGGGGCCTGGCGGAAAGGTCGTGTATCGGCAGGATTCCTCGTTCGATTACCTGGTGCTGCTGCAATTGACAGGCAACGAGATGTTGGTGGACGAGTCCAGAAGTCCGATCGCGGAAGGTAAGGAGCAGAAGAATGTGCCGCTACTCATCACCAACGGGTTCTCCATGCTGGCGTTCATTTTCCATCCGTTCTTTCAAAGCGCTTTCGAGTACTCCGCTCCAGAGCCGGTCGAGGCGAATGGAGCGAGTCTCTGGCAGGTGCGATTCCGGCACGTTGCGGGCGCCCGGTCGCCATCGGTGTTGAAACTGCGGCAGCGCGACTACCCGGTAGAGTGGCAAGGCACCGCGTGGATCGACCGGGAGAGCGGAGCCGTCGTCCGGATCTCGGCCGGGCTCATGTCTAGCATGGAAGACCTCGGACTGAAGTCGCTGAACGCCGACGTGAAGTACGGGCGGGTGGGCTTCAAGGGCGACGCGGGAACTTACTGGTTGCCGGAGACGGCTGCTATCGAGGTCGAAACGGCCCGGCAGCACTGGCGCAATCTGCACACCTTCGGCAAATACCGCCTGTTCGCTGTGGATGTGAAAACCAACGTGGAGACTCCCAAATGAGCACTACCATATTGCGTCCGCCCGCCGTCCCTGCCCGGCAACGCCGCCATCGCGTTTGGATCATGACCGGAGCGGCGGTGGCGGTCCTCGCGACCATCGCGCTGTCGGTGCATGGCGCAGGCTACTACGTTTTGCCACAGGCGAAACGCGTTCTGTCTCCGCACCACGACGAACTGAAGCCGGGCGGATCGCTGGGGATTGCGTTGGGGATCATTGGTTCGGTGCTGCTCCTGCTGATGTACCTCTATCCGCTGCGCAAGCGGTGGAAGTGGCTTTCGAAGAAGGGTAAGACCAAACACTGGCTGGACTACCACATTCTGATGGGTCTCACCGCGCCCGTGCTCATCACCCTTCACTCGTCGTTCAAGCTGAATGGGATCGCCGGGCTGGCATACTGGAGCATGATCGCGGTGGTAGTCAGCGGGATTGTGGGCCGTTACCTGTACGGACGGATCCCGCGCAAGCTGGGCCAGGCGGAGATGTCGTTGGAGGAGGCGGAGAGGGCGCGCGCCGGTTTGGCCACCGAGATCGAAGCGCAGAACGTGCTGTCGCGTGAGGATCTGGCGCCGCTCATGGCGTTGCCGGAAATGGAAGAAGTGCGGCGAATGCCCCTGCCAAAGGCCCTGGCGGTGATTGTGGGATTGGATATACGGCGAGGTTACCTGACCTGGCGATTGCGAAGGCACGTCGCCAACAACGGGGAAGTGAGACAGGTGCTGTCAGTGGTAGGCAGGCAGGCAGCGCTGTCGAAGGACATCCTGTTCCTTTCCAAGATGCGCCGGTTGTTTCAACTGTGGCACGTGGTGCATCGGCCATTCAGTTACTCGCTGGCGGTGCTGGCGATTCTACACATCGTGGTAGTTACATTCTTAGGTTATTTTTGACGACTGACACTTCTATGGAAAACTTAATCTCTATTTCGGTGGCTGGGGTTGTTACGTGGTTCTTTGTGAGGCGGTATGTGCGAGGGTTAGACAAGAAGCGACGGACCTAAGCCTGAGAAGCCGTGAAAGGTCGCGCTACTTCACTACCACCTTGTCCGCCGCCAGGTTCTCGTAGTCGTCCTCGACCCGCACCGCAATCGTATGCTCGCCCGGTCCGGCGTCCAGGCTGAGAACGTAGTCCAGTTCGGGTGAGTCCGACAGCTTCGTCACGGGCGCAGCCACGGTCCATTCCCCGCCATCCAGCGAGTACTCCGCTTTGCCGATATTGTTCAGCGCGTCGGCGGCGTGCCAGCGGACTTCGAGTTTCCCCGCCGCGCGCGTGGCCGCCAACCCCGTGATCTTCGGAGGCGTGTTATCGATGATAAACGGGTCGCCTTCCATCCGCGAGGTCAGCGCGTCCGAAGGCGGGTTGCTGGGCGCGTCCGAGGCCATGATCCGCAGTCGATATTCGCCGTCCGGAAAAGCCGTGGAATCCCAGGAGATGTACTTCTCCGCCACCTTGTCCTTCAGCAGCTTCCACTCGGATTCGTTCACGCCGCGGATTTCCACGGTGTAGACCAGGGTGTCGCCGTTGGGGTCCGACGCCAGCCAGCGCGCGCCCACAAACCCCTTCGCGAGCTGCATGGCCGGCGTGCTGGTGGTGACATCGAGCGAAATCGAGGGAGCGCTCTGCGCCTGCCGGCGTCCCAGCGGCGGCAGCGAGAGCGTCTGCGCAGGTGATGAAGGCGGTACCGGGGGCGGCGGGAATTTGTAGTTGGGCGGCGTCATCTCGATTTCGTCGACGCGCGGCTCCACGTTCTTGGGCAGGTACGCCACGTCCACCGACTCGAGTTCCGGCGAGTGCCCGGCACTGTCCGCCGTCAGCGTCGCCTTCCATTGTACGAAGCGCGCGGCCGGCGAATGGATACGCCCGCCTTTCGGCGTAGTGATGGGCGACGACCACGGACTCCAGTTCTTCTGCGGCTGGTCGAGATTACCGCTGCGCGTCACTACCGCCACCCCGCCGCCATTCAGCTTACCCTCAAAGCTCAGTCTGCCCCACATGGAATACATGGATGAATCGAAGACATCGCTCTCGATGGCGCCTTCATGCTCCACGGCCGGACCGATCTCGTAGACCTTGCCCACGTTCCCTGTGGCTGCGTACAGATGGCCGTCGCGGCCGGGCTGGAACGCCGTGATCTGGGTGGCCGGCATGATCAGCATCGCCGTGTAGACGGAAGGCGATTCTATCCGATACACATTACCCTTATTTCCCGCACCCAGCAGCACGTGCCCCGTACTGTCGAAGGCAATGGCATATACGATGTCCTGCGCGTGGCTCCACGCACGGCGCGGATTCCCGTTGAGCTCGATGCGGTACACCTCGCTGCCTCCGCTCACGCCGGCCGCAGCGCCCACCGAACCCGGCGGCGGGGCGGCGGGGCGGGCCCCGGGCGGCGGAATAGTGCCTGGCGCGTTCACCGTAACGGTTGCCGGCGCGGGCGGGGGAGGCGCCGGGACCGGTGCCGGCGCGGGAGCCTGCTTGGCGCCTACCGCAGCCGCGTAGATGGAACCATCGCGCGCCACCGCGACCGCGGTCACTTCCTTCTTGGCCATCTGGTACAGCACGAACCCCTCGCCGGCCGGCGACACCCGCAACACCAGGCCGCCGGGATCGGTGCCGACGATCAGGTTGTCATTCGGGTCGATGGCCAGGGAGCGGACATGGGTCTCATCCGTCTTGAAGAAGACCTTGCCCTTCCCATCGGCAGTCACGCGATGGATCTCGCCCTGGTCGCCGGTGGCTATGAACAGATTGCCCTTGCTGTCGAACGCCAGGCCCCAGATGTACTTCTGCCTGGGGTCGTAGAAAACCTCCGGCTTGGCGTTGCCCGTGATGCGATAGACTTTGCCGTCGGGGGAAGTGGCTGCGAAGACCCGGTCTTTGGAATCCACTACGATGGCGTGAATTTCCAGCGCATCCAGATCGGCCAGCATCTTGCCCTTGCCGTCCGGCGGAATGCGGTACAGTTTGGCGCCCGTGCCGCCCCCGGCGTAGAGGTTGCCCTTGGAATCCTGCGCCAGCGCCCAGATGTAAGCTGATGAGGTGTCGAACAGTTCCCGCGAGTGCGGGGCCAGCGTCAGGAGGCCGTCGCTGCGGACCGAAAGGTTCTTGATGACCCCCTTCTCGAAATCCGCGTAGTCACTCTGCGACCAGGTGCGGGTCTGCGAGCCAAAGAGCGCGGCGGAGGCTGCCAGGGCGGCCAGTAAGACCGGTAGTCTGGTGTGTCTGAGGGCTGTTGACTGCTGGGAAAGAAGCGCCCGCAAGCGGGTGAGGCAGGCGGAACCACCTGCCCCACCTCTGAATGATGTGTTCAGCGTGCCTGCGCGCGCGGGTCCGTAGGATCTGGTCATTTTGTGACTGGCGGTCCTTTACTTGACGTGGATGCGCAGGGAATAGCTGCCGCTCACCACGTAATCGAACGGCAGGGCCATCTGCTCCGACGCGGTTTCCGGAGAGGTGACCAGCGAACGGTTGGGCGCACGGCCCGCCTGCATCACGTTCAGCACCGAGGAGGGCAAACTCGGCATCGTTTTGTCGTCGTAATACGCCGTGGGGCTCGACTCCACCAGCGACACGTAGAGCTTGTTATTGGTGCGCTCCTGGTTGATCAGCGAGACGGTCTCCGGCAGATCGATGAACCGGTTCATCAGGCCGGCGATGTTCTGCATACGGTTGACGGTGTCGGCATCGCTCAGCACGATGCGGTGGTCGCCCTTGGCCAGCCCGGCGGGAATGTTCACGGTGAATTCGCGCTGGATCGGCCCGCCGCGATACGGCCGCAGGAACACCTTCACCGGCACCGCATCGCCGGGGCGCACGTCGGCGTTGGCCACCCAGGCGTTCTCGATCACAGCCACTCGCCGTTCCGGCAGAAGGTCGACCGTCACGCTCACGCTTTTCAAATCGGGCGTCTTCACGTTGTTCAGGTAGAGGCGGTTGAATTTGTCCCCCCACCAGCCGGCCAACATCATGGGCGCCGGCATCGGCATTTCGCCCGAAGCCTGCATGGTCGAGAGCGAAATGTTGGGCTGCCCCTTCAGCTCCACCTTGCCACTCAACCGGTAGGTGGCCTCATCCGCGAATTCATTCAGCTCCGAGAGGGAATTGTAGAGCGTCAACATCATCAGGTACGGCGTCCACTTCTGATGTACGAAAACGTTGAAGTGGAAGTCCTTCTGCTTCCGGACGCCTTCCTTGTCATCCAGCGACCGAACCCGCATGGTGACCGGAATCATGTCGGACTGTGCCCCCAGCACCCCCATGATGCCGCTATGGCGGTCCTGGTGCAGCGCACCCACGATCTCGGTGGCATTGGCAAACTTGTTCGGCTGGAAGGCCGAGGCGAGCGTCATTACTACCTCGCCCTTGCTCATCGGCATATCCACCGGACCGAGATTGAAGAACGGATGTCCAAAGGCCAGCACCCGCTTGCCGTCGTTGTAGGTCACGGTTCCCAGGCCTGTGACGCTCGAGTCGCCATCCACCAGCACGCCGGCCACCGCCTCGCCAGGGTTCAGCGCGTGCTCCCAGCCGGGCGCGGGCTTGTTGGTGTGGATGTCGCCCCCGCCGCCGCCCTGCACGGCCGTAATGCCCAGTTGATGGAAGAGCGGGCCGAATTCGCGGAGCGTGCTCTCGCTGAAACCCGAGAAGACCACCGGCGCCTCAATCGGTATCAGGATCTGGCTCTGTTGCGGAAGGTTGCCCACCGCGCCCGCTGCCACCGCCTGTCCCAGCAGGCCGCTGGGAATCTCGACTTCGCGGTTGTTGCGCGCCTGGAGCTTGTCGGGGGTGCGCGCGTCCTCGGGCCGCGATTGGTCGAAATCGTTGATTTCCAGCATCTGCTCGATGGGAGTGATGCCGCAGATGGCATCCGGCGAGAAGACGCTGAGGCGCAGCGCCACGGCCCCAACCAGTTTGCCGTTGATGTAGACGGGGCTGCCGCTCATGCCGCCCGCCACGTTCGTGCGGATGGCCTTGCCCCCCATTTTGGCCAGGATAATATCCTGCTTCGGGCCCCATTGGTTCTTCCAGCGGCCCAGGATCTCGACGGGAACGGCTTCGGCCTCGGTGCCTTGAAAAACGGTCCAGGCGGTACCCTTCATGCCCGGTTTGACCTCGCTCAGCGGCATGATTTCGACCTTGCCGGCCTTGGGAGGGGAGAGTGGCGGCTCACCCGCATATAGGGGGGTTGCAACAACCGCGAGTCCGAACAGGATCGCGGCATTTCGGATGTTCATGGGGTCTACAACTCCAGTTAGTCTCTATTGTACTATGGACGGTTTGTCACTTCCCGGGGGTTGCCACATGACAGGGCGCTCTGACGTTTTCGGGATTTCCTCGCTCGGGCCGCGAAATGCCGATCCCGGGAAGTTGATGGAACGAACTCACCGAGCGGGTCTGTCGGGGGCCGGGGACAAAGAGACGCGCGACCACAGGGGTGAAAATGGGTTCGTTTTGGCAGTAGTAATCGTTTCATTTTGTTGGGGTTGGCTTTGAAAATGGGTTCGTTTCGCATTTTTGGTGTGTGGGGGCAAGCGGGCGAGGCTTTTCGCCGGCCAAGTGCTTGGTGAAAGTGACGGAACGAACCCAAAGTCCGGGTTGCGCTTCGGTGCTTGGCAAGAGTGACCCAATAGCGCTTGACTGAACTGACCAGCGCCGAGAACGGGACTGGGAACGGGAATGCGGGACAGAGGGTCGTCATCCACGCCGAAGGCGTGTTCCTTTGGTGGGAGTAGAGGAGCAGGCGATATCATCCACGCCGCAGGCGTGCGG